>NZ_JBSFHY010000009.1:0-248092 GCF_053597295.1 Streptomyces sp. NPDC001450 | reverse complement strand
CCGCCGAGCCGGGCTGGAGATCGACCCGGCGGAGGTAGCGGAGTCACCGTGGATCGATTGGCGCGGCAAGCCGAGCAACGTGCTGCTCGCCGAGGACGGACCGAAGGTCATCGACTTCGGCATCTCCCGGCCGAAGGACAGCGAACTGCGGGCCGTTGCCCGCCGGTCAGCCCGCCGCGGGCCGGAGGACCACCGGCAGGGTCCGGTGCCCGTTGGTGATGAACGAGGCCAGCGGCGTCAGCTCGTTGCCCTCCAGCGCCATCTGCGGGAACCGCTCGAAGAGCGCGGGCAGTGCCGTCGATGCCTCCAGCCGGGCCAGAGCGGCACCCAGGCAGAACTTCACGCCGTACCCGAAGGACACATGTTCCTTGTTGGCCCGGGTGACGTCGAACTGTGCCGCGGTGTCGCCGTGCACCGCCTCGTCGCGTCCGGCCGCGGCGTAGCCGATCAGGATCGCCTCACCCTTGCGGATCAGCACGTCGCCGGCCTGTATGTCCTCCACCGCGAAGCGCAGCGGAATGTTCGCCACCGGGGCCTGGAGCCGCAGTGACTCCTCGACCACGTCGCTCCACGAGGCTTGTCCGGAGCGGACCAGCGCCAGCTGGTCGGCGTGGGTGAGGAGCAGATGAATCGAGTTGTCCAGCAGGTTGACGGTGGTCTCGAGGCCGGCGCTGATGAGCGCCATGAGCGTCTCGACCACTTCCTCCTGGGTGAGCGCGCTGCCGTCCTCGTCGTCCCGGACCGCGATCAGCGCACTGGTCAGGTCGTCACCCGGCTCCTTCTGCTTGAGCACCGCCAGTTCGACGAGCAGCCCGTAGAACCGCTCACCGTTGGCCCGTGCGTCCTCCGGCGAGATGGTGGTGTTGAAGATCGCCTTCACACAGGTGCGCAGGTCCGGCATCCGCTCCTCGGGGACGCCGAGCAGGGTGCCGATCACCTGGATGGGGACGGCGTAGGCGTAGCCCTCGCGCAGGTCGGTGGCGATGCCCTCCGGGGCGGTCTCCAGCTCGTCCAGCAGCCCGGTGACGACGGCCTCGACCTGCGGCCGCAGCGCCTCGATGCGCCGGGCGGTGAAGGCGCCGGACGCCAGCCGCCGAAGCCGCCGGTGCTCGGAGCCGTAGGCGGTGAACATGTTCTCGGCAGCCACCCAGACCATCAGCGACCAGTCGGGCGGGATCTCGCCGCGCATGAAGGCGTCCCAGTGCTGCCGGGCGCTCCTGGAGACCCTGGGGTCGCCCAGGAGCTGCTTGACCAGCTGCTGGCTGCCCACCGCCCACGCCTCCACGCCACCGGGCAGCTCCACCTTGGCCACTGGCCCGTCGCGGTAGAGGAGGCGGTTCTCACTGTGGATGTCGCTCCCGCCGGGATCGATCCGAAAGGGGCAGCGCTCGGCTTCCATGTACGGGCTCCTGATGTGTTGTTGGATACGACGGGAACAGCGCTCAGGATGGCGACGGCGGCCGGTGCGAACCGGACCGCAGCCCTGTCAGCGCGCGGTGGAACGGGCTCGTCGGCCGGCCGGCTTGCCGTCCCGGACGACCGCTCGATGTGCGACAGATGATCGGACCGCCTCTCGACAGTCATCGGCACGATCAGTCGATCCGGAGTCCTCGGCCGGGCGGGCGCTTCCGGTTGCCGGTGTGTACCGGGCAGCCAGGGCCGAGCCGGTGCGGCGATACGGATGTCACCAAGTCCTTCCCCCTCTGTGTGTCACCCGGGGGAAGCGGTGGGCGCGGATCATCTAACCAGATCGAGGACGGGTACGGCAGAGGGTTTCTCGCTCAAGAACACAGGTGAGAGGTGGGGTAGCCGATCGGGGCGGTCGATCGGGGCGGGACCGTGAACCGTTCGGGCACATCGTTCGCACATGCTTGCCGCGTCGGGCTCGGGAGAGGCTGAGGAAGATCGGCACAGGGCACAGCAGCGTTCCGAACGGCTCATCGACAGGAAGTGGAGACCCGCATGACGGAGACGGGCGGCTCAATGGACCAACGGCCCGCGGACGACTGCTACGCCTTGGACATCCTGACCGCGCTCAGCTCCGACCCGGAGCGGGTCGCCGTGCACTGGCGTGGCCGGGCGATCCAGGCGGGTGAGCTCGCCGGATGTGTCGCCGACTCGGTCCGGAACCTGCGCAAGCTCGGAATCGGCCCTGGTACCACGGTGGCCGTGCTGGTGGCGCCGAACAGTCCGGACATGCTCACGGTCCGGTACGCGACACACCTGCTCGGTGGGGCCGTCACCTATGTACGGGGGACCAATCCGGCCTCCACGGCACGTGAGTTGGCCCCTG
Source organism: Streptomyces sp. NPDC001450 (assembly GCF_053597295.1). Taxonomy (NCBI): domain Bacteria; kingdom Bacillati; phylum Actinomycetota; class Actinomycetes; order Kitasatosporales; family Streptomycetaceae; genus Streptomyces; species Streptomyces sp. NPDC001450. The sequence goes on along the minus strand of NZ_JBSFHY010000009.1, from coordinate 245,799 downwards.
ACGAACAACTGCGGATCCTTCTCGACTCCTCCGCCCAGGTCCTTGTGGCCGATGCGGAGAACATCGGCCGGGCGCGGGAGCTGTCGGCACGCGCGCCGGGCCGGTTCGTGGTCACGGAGGCCGATGCCGAGCCGGCAGCCGGCGTCACGGCCGCCGCCGGCGTCGTCCCGGATCTCGGTGAGCTGCCGCCCCGCGATCCTCGGCAGCTCGCGTTGATCAGCTACACGAGCGGCAGCACGGGGAAGCCCAAGGGCATCTGTCTCTCGGCGGGTGTCGTGGAGTCGAGGGTGCGCGGCTTGCCCGCCGACCCCGATGCGCGCCTGCTGGCCGCGACCCCGCTGAGCTTCGTCGCGGGACAGATCGCCGACGCGGTGCTCTACGCGGGCGGGACCGTCGTCCTGCACGAGGACTTCGACGCGGTACAGGTGGTGCGTGCCATCGCGGAGCACTCGATCACCCTGACTTTCATGGCCACCCCGCAGCTGTACCAGGCCCTGGAAGCCGTGCGGACAGAGCGGACCGATCTGGCCTCGCTGCGGGCACTGATCTACACCGGCGTCGCGGCCTCGCCCGCGAAGCTCGAGGAAGCGACTCGGGTGTTCGGTCCCACTCTCGTGCAGTTGTACGGCAGTTCCGAATCGGCCGGAGCCACCATCCTGCTCCCCGGGGACCATGACGACCCGCGCTTGCGATCGACGGTGGGCCGTCCTTTCCCGGGGATCGGACTCAAGATCTGCGACGAGGTCTCGGGTGCGGAGCTGCCGGTCGGCGAGACCGGCGAAGTATGGCTGCGCTCGGGGACCCTGATGGACGGCTATCTGAACGACCCCGCGCTCACGGCACGGGCGCTGCGCGACGGGTGGTACCTCACGGGAGACATCGGGCGGCTCGACGACCAGGGTTACCTTTCGTTGGTCGACCGGGTCGCCGACACCGTGAAGACCGACGGCGTCAAGGTCCACCCTGCTGTCGTGGAGCGGGAGATCGCGAACCTGCCGGGTGTCGCGAACGTCGCGGTGTACGGCGTCCGGGACCTCGAGAACCTGGAGCACGTGCACGCCGCCGTCGTGGTGAAGCCCGGGGCCCAGCTCAGCCCCGGTGACATCCGCGCGCGCATCAGCGAGGTGCTCTCCCCCGTCCACGCCCCCGAGGAGATCCACTTCCTCGACGAACTGCCGCTCGGCTTCTCCGGCAAGGTGGACAAGCACTTGCTCCGTCGGCTCTACCCGATCGGCTGAACGCCCCCCTTCCTTTGCCCTGGCCGGCCACGGCGCCGGCCGGGCGTCAGACCCGGCAGAGAGCGAGTTGACTACGATGACCCAGTACCTGGACTTCTTCGCCCTGGAGTTGGACGAGCTCGCCGACAGCAAGCGTGCCTTCCTGGAGATCGGCCGGCGTGCCGGACGCTTCCCCAGTGCGCTGGCCCGGATCGGCTCCGGCAGACCGGACCAGGAGATCAGCGTCTGGTGCAGCAACGACTATCTCGGTATGGGCCAGAACCCCTCGGTGCTCGCGGCCATGAAGAACGCGGTCGACGCGTTCGGCGCCGGCTCCGGTGGATCCCGGAACATCGGTGGGACCAACCCGTACCACGGCCTGCTGGAGAGCGAACTGGCGGCGCTCCACGGCAAGGAGGCGGCACTGATCTTCAGCTCGGGATACACGGCGAACGACGGTGCGCTGACCGTCCTGGCCGGTCGTATGCCCGGGACCCTGGTCTTCTCGGACGAACTGAACCACGCCTCGATCATCGACGGCCTGCGGCACAGCGGCGCCCAGAAGCTGATCTTCCGTCACAACGACACGGCGCACCTCGAAGAGTTGCTCGCCTCCGCCGACCCGGACCGTCCGAAGCTGATCGTCGCGGAGTCGGTCTATTCCATGTCCGGTGATGTGGCGCCGCTCGCGGAGATCGCCGACCTGGCTGAGCGCCACGGAGCCGTCACGTTCATCGACGAGGTGCACGCAGTGGGCATGTACGGGCCCGAGGGTGCCGGCATCGCCGCACGTGAAGGCATCGCCGACCGTTTCACCGTCGTCATGGGCACCCTGGCGAAGGGCTATGGCACCGCGGGCGGCTACATCGCCGGCCCGGCCGTACTGGTGGAGGCTGTCCGCAGCCTTTCGCGGCCCTTCATCTTCACCACGTCGATGCCGCCCGCCATGGCCGCGGGCGCGCTCGCCGCGGTGCAGCATCTGCGGTCCAGCGACGCCGAGCGCGAGCGGCTGCGGAACAACGCCCAGCTGCTGCACCAGTTGCTGGGCGAGCGGCGCATACCCTTCATCTCGTCGCAGTCGCACATCGTCTCGGTCCTCGTGCGGGACGAGAGGCTCTGCCAGGAGGCCTCCGCGCTGTTGCTGGAGCGGCACGGCATCTACGTCCAGGCGATCAACGCGCCCAGCGTGCGGGCCGGCGAGGAGATCCTCCGAGTCGCCCCCTCCGCCACCCACACCGCGACCGATGTCGAGAAGTTCGCCGAGGCTGTCGACGGCATTTGGGAGGAGCTGGGCCTCCCGCGGGACACGGCCACGGTCCACCGCTGATCATTCCCGCGGGGTTGGCGTTCGACGAGAGGAGTCTTCCGTGTCCTTGTCCCTGGCCTCGGTGCTGGCGGAGTCCGCGGCCCGGCGTCCGGACCACCCGGCGATCATCAGCGGCAGGGAGACGTACAGCTATCGGACTCTGTGGCGGCGGACGCGGCAGTACGCCGCGGTGCTGGCCGAGACGGGTGTCGGCCCCGGGGACCGGGTGGCGCTGCTGCTCGGCAACCAGGTCGAGTTCCCCCTCGCCTACTTCGGCGTCCTGGCACTCGGCGCCACAGTGGTGCCGGTGAACGCGCTCCTCAAGGCGCACGAGGTCGAGTACGTGCTGCGGGACGCCGACTGCGTCGCCGTCATCTGTGACGGAACGCTGCTGCCGGTGGGGCGGGCCGCGGCCACGGCGGCCGGGGTACGCCTGCTGACCGTGCGAGCGACGGGCGAGCCCCACGGGACCGGCCTGGACGCGCTCGCCGAGCAGGCCGAGCCCGTCGACCGCCTGCTGCCCCGCGAACCCGGCGACCTCGCGCTGGTGCTGTACACCTCCGGGACCACCGGCCGCCCCAAGGGCGCGATGCTGACGCATCTGAGCGTCACGATGAACGTGACCATCGGTATGGAATCCCCGTTCGACTTCCGGGCCGACGACATCCTGCTGGGATGCCTGCCGTTGTTCCACACCTTCGGGCAGATCTGCGGCATGGCCACCTGCTTCCGGGCCGGCGCCACGATGGTGCTGATGGACCGCTTCGACGCGCCGCGCGCCCTGGAGATCATGGCGGAGCGCGGTTGCACCGTCTTGATGGCGGTGCCGACGATGTGCATCGCGCTTCTGGACGCGGCGGCTCGGGAGTCGCGCAGGCCGCCCCTGGATCGTGTCTTCAGTGGCGGGGCGGCGCTCCCGGTACCCGTGCTGGAGAGGTTCGAGGAGGTGTTCGGCTGCCGCATCTACGAGGGGTACGGTCTCACCGAGACGTCGCCCGTCGTCGCGTACAACCAGCGTGCCTGGCCGTGCCGGCCGGGCACCGTGGGGCACCCTGTCTGGGGGGTCGAGGCCGAGATCGCCCGGGCCGACCTGGAGGACCGGATCGAACTGCTGCCGGCGGAGGAGGTCGGCGAGATCGTCATTCGCGGGCACAACGTGATGGCCGGATACCTCAACCGTCCTGAAGCCACCGCCGAGGTGCTGGTGGACGGCTGGTTCCGGTCCGGCGACCTGGGGATGAAGGACAAGGACGGCTATCTGTCCATCGTGGACCGGAAGAAGGACATGGTCCTGCGCAACGGGTACAACGTCTATCCTCGCGAGGTCGAGGAGGTCCTGGTGCACCATCCGGCCATCGCCCAGGTCTCCGTCATCGGCCTGCCGCACAGCACGTACGGCGAGGAGATCTGCGCGGTCGTGCAGGTGCGGCCGGGTGCCCGGCCAGGGGCCGAGCTGGGTGCGGAGATCGTCAGCTGGAGCCGCGAGCGGCTCGCCGCGTACAAGTACCCACGCAGGGTCGAGTTCGTGGACGCCTTGCCGCTCGGTCCCAGCGGCAAGGTCCTCAAGCGGGCCCTCCGGGCCGAACTGACCGGCTGAGACCGCATGCTCGTCTCCGTGGACCTCGGGACCGAGGGCGGGTTGGGACGGGGAGAACCGTCCCAACCCGCCCTCGTCCTGGTCCGTTCAGGCCGCCAGCAGGCCGTTGTCCTTCGCCCTCACCACCGCGAGCGTCCGGTTGGGGCAGTTCAACTTGGCCAGAATGCTGCCCACCAGTCGCTTCACTCCGTGTTCGGAGATCAGCAGCCGCCGGGAGACCTGCTTGTTGCTCAGGCCGTCCGCGATCAGCCGCAACACCTGGAGCTCACGCGCGGTCAGCGCCGCACCGGCCGGGACCCGCTGCGGCGGACCACTCGGGGACACCTGACCGGCACGGGTGACGAGCCGCTGGGCCAGACCGGCGGACACATAGAACTTGCCTGCCATGACGTCCGACACCGCGTCCGCGAGTGTGCGCGGCTCCAACGCCGACCAGTCGAGGAAGCCCTTCGCGCCGCACGTCGCGATCCAGGGGGCGTCGAGGGCGTCCGGCCCGTCCAGCAGCAGCAGCAAGGCAGGCCCCCGCCCGCACAATTCACGGACCGCGTCCCGGATGTGCTCAGCCTCCAGATCGCCCGCCGCCGCGAGGAGGATGTCCAGCCCCTTCCCGTCACAGCCGCGGATGTCCTCCCCTCCGAAGCCGAGATGGCGCGAGGACGCGGTCAGGGCAGTGGCGCGGAGCATGCCCTCGATGCCGTAGCGGTGAATCGCATCCTTGATAACCAGCGCAACGCGCCATCCGGCATCGACTGGTTCGCTTGCCAATGTAACGCTCCTTCGGGCGAATCGTGGGAAACGGTGGTCGAAGCGGCAGGCGGCATCGGAGACAGAGCGCCCGGGCCGGGGTGTTGGCGCGCCATCGCGCCTGCGCCCGGGACCGTGCAGCTGCACTGCGTCCGCGCCGAGCAGGCGTGTGGCCTTCAATTCCTTGATTTTGTAAGCGATTTGGGCGAGCACTGGCAGGTACACAGCGCTGGGTGGTCACCGCGTGGCGCGGCCGGCGCCGTCGCCTGACGACTCGCCCCCCACTGTCCCGATCCGGCCCGGGGACGGTCGGCTTTGGAACAGGATCCAGCCATAGCGACATTGATCCCCCGTCAACTGTCGTTACAAGTATTACTGGTGTTAATGGTGTTACGTCTTCGACATCAGGACTCTTGTCCACGCCTCCAGGGCTGTCAAGCAGGTCAAGTGCGCCACCGGGCCTCGACGACGGGGATCACCCACGGCATGTCACTTCCCCGGCCTGGCGACTTCCCGTCGCGGTTCGCGGGAGGCGGATTCCGCCGTGGATGGTGCAGGGGTCTCGCCCAGCAGGCCCGCCAGCCCGTCGAGGAGCCGTTCGAGGCCGAAGACGAAGCGTTCTTCCATGGACGGGCCGGCGAGGTCGTCGGCCAGGGTGACGAGGTTGGGGAAGGTCGCTTCCGGCAGGGCACGCAGTCGGTCGGCCGCCGCTCGGGCGGCCTCGGAACGGCTGGTTCCCTCCGTCTCGTCGGAGAGGGGCACCTGCTCCTGAAGCACGAAGCCCTGCACGTAGACACCGAGCAGGTAACTGGCGAGCGCGGCATCGGCATTGGAGAATCCGGCTTCCCGCAGTCGGTCCAGCTGATCCTCCATGAGGCGCAGCAGATGCGGGCCGAGCGCCAGGCGCCCGGCGACGACCCTGGCGGCGTCCCGCTTCGCGAGCAGGTGCCGCCGGTAGCGACGCGAGTACTCCCGGAGCTGCTCTCGCCAGTCGCCCTGTCTGGGCGGCAGTTCGGCATCAGCCATGAGTGCGTCCGTGAGCAGGTCCAGCAGTTGTTCCTTGCCGCGGACGTGCCAGTACAGCGATGCCGCCTTCACGCCCAGTTCGGCGGCGACTTTTCGCATCGACAGCCCGCTGATGCCTTCACGTTCGAGCACCTGCAGGGCCGCCTCCGCGAGCTTCTGACGGCTCACACCTGACGGTGCGGAGCCCTCGGCCGCGCTGTCCGCTGCCATTCCCACCGGCCACCTCCGTCAAGACAAGACCAGCTTGCAATCTAACACCGTTAGGGTCATGCTGGCCGCGCCAAGAACCCAACTAACACTGTCAGGGAGCGTGATGACGGAGTTGACCCGTCGGCGCCAGTGGCTCGTACTTGCCGTGTTATGCGCCACCATGTTCATGGCGATGCTGGACAATGTCATCGTCAACAACGCCCTGCCACGCATCGGGCAGCAACTCCACAGCGGTGTCAGCGGACTGCAGTGGGTGGTGGAGGGCTACAGCCTGGTCTATGCCGCGTTCCTCCTCACCGGCGGCACGCTCGGCGACCGGTTCGGCCGCAAACGGATCTTCCTCATCGGACTCGTTCTCTTCACCGGGGGATCGGCGGCGGCAGCACTCTCCGGGTCGACCGGCATGCTGGTCTGCGCGCGGATGCTGCAAGGGCTGGGCGCGGCCCTGCTCACGCCGGGCAGCCTGTCGATCCTGCGGCACGCCTTCACCGACGAGAAGGAACGAGCCCGGGCCATCGGACTCTGGTCCGCCGTCTCCTCACTGGGCCTGGCGATCGGCCCGGTCGTGGGCGGGCCGATGGTGGACCGGTTCGGATGGGCCAGCGTGTTCTGGATCAACGTCCCGATCGGAGTGGCGGCGCTCCTGCTCGCCACCCGGGTGCTTCCCGAGTCCCCCACGTGGGCCAGGCGAGTGGACCTTCCCGGCCAGCTGCTCTCCGCCGTGGGCTTCGGCGCCTTGGTCTACGCGTTGGTCGAAGGGCCGGCCCGCGGTTGGAGCGACAACCGCGTTCTGACCGTCGCAGCGACTGCGGCGGTTGCTCTTCTGGCCTTCCTCCTGGTCGAGCTGCGTACCACCGATCCCATGCTTGACCTGCGCTTCTTCCGGGATGCCGTGCTCTGCGGAGCCGCCGGAAGCGGATTCATGATCAGCTTCGCCATGTTCGGCGCGTCGTTCTTCCTGCCGTTGCTCATGCAGGACGTGATGGGCTGGTCGCCGTCGCATGCCGGGCTGGCCGGACTGCCCATGACCGCGATGGTCATCATCGCCGCGCCGCTGAGCAGCGCACTCGCCATGCGCTACGGCCCCCGCCTTCCCGTGGTGACCGGTCTGAGCCTCTGCGCCGTGGCTCTCGGCGGCCTCTCGCTCTACGGTGGGCACGCGCACTACCCGCAGTACCTGTGGGTACTGATCATCATGGGACTCGGCATGGGGATGACCTTCACACCGTCGTCCATCATCGTCATGCAGCGCGTCCCGATGGCCCGGGCCGGAATGGCCTCCGCGACCATCAACACCCTGCGCGAGACCGGTGGGGTCATCGGCGTCGCGGTCCTGGGAGCCATCCTCACCAGCCGGCTGACCGCCACCTTGGCCGAATCGCTCGATCGGCTCGGCGTGCCGCCGGAATCGCACCACAGCATCGCGAACTCGGTCACCACTACGGGAACAGCCGGGACCGCGGAGCTACCGGCGCCTGTCCACGACGCCGTGAACGGCGCCTTCATCGACGGCCTGCATCTCGCACTGCGCTGCGGCAGCGCATGCCTCGCAGCTGCGGCAGTGGTCGTCGCCCTCCTCCTCCGCCAGGCATCGCGCCCATCCACCGCCCCCGCCGGCGACCCGACGCAGCAGGACGCCCCGGCCTACCAGTAGGCGACCGGAACGGGAGGGGCGCCGGAAGGGCGCCCGAGGGTGTCCGCATGCGCGCTCCGCACGCCGGGAACGCGTTCGCGGACGGGGATGGCGATGGCCGTCAGAATGAGCCCGTCGCGGTGCATCCAGCGCCCCATGAGCCGCGGCACCGGCTTCCCTGCCGCCAGGGGTGGTGGCACCAGGAACCGCGCGGAGAAGAGCCCGCCGGAATCGATGTCGATCCGGGCGCCGTCGAAACCCAGCATGCGCCGGGTGAGGGGGAACCAGGTCTTGAAGACCGCCTCCTTGCAGCTGAACAGCAATCGGTCCCAGGGCACTGCGTCGCTCTGGGCGCCGAGCCGTTCCACCATGTCCCGTTCGGCGGGCAGTCCGGCCTGGTCGAGCACGCCGTCAGGCAGAGGGACAGCTTCCTCCGCGTCGATGCCCACAGAATGCATCCGGCCGGCCCGGGCCACCGCGGCGGCCCGGTATCCGGGGCAATGCGTCATGCTTCCGACCACTCCGGCCGGCCACTGCGGGTCCCGTTGTCTCCCGGGTGGCAACGGAACCGGGGGGATTCCCAGTTCTCCGAGAGCGGCCCGGGCGCAGCGGCGCGCCGTCGAGAATTCTCGTCGGCGCCGCGGCACGGCATGGACGATGGCCGCGCGTTCCTCGGCGAAGAGATGAATGTCCAAGTCGTCGTCGACCGCATCCGCGGACGTGACGTCCGCGGGCAATATCTCCTCTATCACTTTCCCCCCGAGCCCCTGGTCCAGCCGCTACCAGGTGGTCGGCGAGACCCGCACCACCACACTGACCCCTGGCACGACGCCCTCGGCGAGTCGGACGAGCCGGTGCGCGCAGTACCGATGGCAACGCCGAGTGGAGTGACTACGCTAATGCCGCTGCTGACACCGGACAAGGCCCATGATCGTCACCAAGGGGACTCCTGACTGCGGACGGATCGCGGCGTCCGTGTCCTCGCCCCCTCCGACCAACGGGCCGCCGCCTCTCGGACGGTGCTCGCCTCGATCGCTCCGATCAGGCCCGGCCTCCCTTCGGTGAACGGGCCCGCATGCGCCCGACGACTACGACGGTGGCGTCTTCGGCGGCCAACCGGTGCGCGACCGCGGCGCCGATGCCCGACCCGGTGCGGCGGGCGGCCAATCACCGCCGCGGACCGCGGCGCCGCACCGTTCCCCTCGAACGGCCCGTGTGATCCCTCCTCAGCCGGGTGTGCCGCCCGCATCACAGGTATCGAGGACCGAGGCGGTGAAGTGCGCCAGTTGCTCGCGCAGTTCCTCGCGTGGCACGGCCCTCTCACCGGCCAGGTGGGCGACCAGATCGGCCCGGGTGGCGGCGAGCAGCGCATGGGCGGTGAAGTCGGCGGAGCCGGAGCCGGCCGACGGGATCTGCTCGAGCAGGTCACGGAGCAGGGCGTGCCAGCGTCGGTAGTGCTCGGCCCGGTAGGGGCTGGCCGCGCCGGTCTGCTCCAGGGCCAGTGCGAGGTGGCGGTTGTCGAGCTTGAAGCACAGGACGGCGTCGAGCAGTGCCGGCACGCGCACCAGTGGCGGGGTCGCGGGCCCCAGGGGCGGCGGGCCCTCTTCGACCGCGTTCCTGACCGGTTCGAGCCGTGCCTCGTACAGCGCGCGGATCAGCCCGGTGCGATCCCCGAAGGCACGGAAGAGGGTTGCCTTGCCGACGCCGGCCGCGGCCGCGATGTCGGCCATGGTGACGCTCTCCGGGCTCTGGCACTGAGCGAAGAGTGTGTCGGCGGCGGCGAAGACGGCAGCCCGGTTGCGCGTCGCGTCCTTGCGCGGTCTGCGCTCGGTCATGCGGCTCCTCCCTCGGTCACGTGGCTCCTCCCTTGCGATCCGGACCCGCGGTCCGTATCGTCCATCGAAACGGACCACGGGTCCGTATCGTACGGGACGGAGGATCCCATGCCCACAGACACCCCACCGGACGTGCTCTACCGCCACAGCCTGCGCCTGCTCCTCGCCAAGGACATCACCGCCTGGGTCGGCCTGTGGGCCGAGGCCGGCGTCATGGAGTTCCCCTTCGCACCCCCGGGTTGGCCCGCACGACTGGAGGGCCGAGAGGCCATCGCCGCCTACATGCGCGACTACCCCGACCACATCGACCTGCACGGCTTCCCCGACCTGCGGATCCACCGGACCACCAGGCCGGAGACGATCGTGGTGGAGATGCGCGGCGTGGGCCGCCTGGTCGGGACGGGGAGTCCCTTCGACATGACCTACATCGCCGTCGTGTCCGTCCAGGACGGGCGGTTCACCTCCTACCGGGACTACTGGAACCCCCTCGCCGTCCAGCAGCCCGGCCTGGACTTCACCGGCCGCAGTGTCCGATGACCGTCACGGGCACCACCCTGGTCATCGGAGCGACCGGCACCACCGGCAGCCGAACCGCCACCGGGCTGATCGCCGCCGGCCACCGCGTCAGGGCCGCGAGCCGTCGGGCCACCCGGATCGCGGGCGCGGAACCGGTCCGCTTCGACTGGTACGACTCCACAACCTTCGGCGACGCCCTCACCGGAGCCGAACGCGTCTACCTCGTCCCGCCGGTCGGCGACCCGGACCCGGCCGCGGTCATGCTGCCCTTCCTCCGCCGGGCCCGCACTGCAGGCGTACACCGCGCCGTACTCCTCAGTTCGTCGGCCATCCCCGAGGGCGGCCCGGGAGTGGGAGTGGTGCACCGGGCCCTGCCCGGTCTGTTCGACCAGTGGGCGGTACTGCGGCCCTCCTGGTTCATGCAGAACTTCACCGGCACGCACGCCCACGCCCACAGCATCCGTGCGGACGGGGTCATCCTGACCGCGGCCGGTACCGGCCGGGTCGGCTTCGTCGACGCAGACGACATCGCCGCCGTAGCGGTCCGTGCTCTGACCGACGGCCGCGCGCCCGATGCCGACCTGATCCTGACCGGCCCGGAGGCGCTCAGCCACGACGACGTCGCCCGCGTCCTCACAGAGGTCACCGGCCGCACGGTGGCCCACCGGCACCTGACGTACGACCAGATGCGTGACCGCCTGGCCGCGTCCATGCCGCTGGAGTTCGCCACCATGCTGGCCGGCCTGGAACGCGCCATCGCCCAGGGAGCCGAGGACCGGACCACCGAGACCGTCCGGCGCCTCACCGGCCGCCCGCCGTACAGCTTCCGGGCGGTGGCCGGACGCGAGCTGGCAGGGGACGGAACCCGGATTCGGCAGGCCCCGGACGTCCGTCCGACCCGGTAGGCGGGACGATCGTGTACGTCTCAGCGGCGCCGCGCCCCCACCGATCGGCGCAACCGCCGTACCGCTGAGGCGAGTTCGGCTCCGGCGGCCCGGGCGTCGGAGGGCGAGGCCGGTTCCGGGACCTTGAGGGCGGCCGTCCAGAGGGCGAGTTCCTGATCCCGGGGACCGTACGCGGTGTGCGGGACACCGTCGTCGAAGATCCGTACCGGATGGGAGGCGTCCCAGGCCTGCCAGCCCGGATCCCCGGTCGCGGCGAACCGTACCCAGGCCGCGTGCATCGCGGTGGCCAGCTCCGGCGGGGCTCCCTCGCCGGCCAGCTTGGCGGACTCCGGGACGTCGCCGGTGTCGAAGACGAACCCGAGTTCCAGGGCGTGGCAGGCGCCGAGATCGGGGAGGCGGGACGGCCAGGCGAACTCGTAGAGGTACGAGGTGCCGGGGCGGGCGTCGGCCAGCCGGTGCAGCGGGGCGCGCAGCAGGTGGTCGGTGACCATCTGGCCGACGGTCTCGGCGGTGCCGGCGTCGGGGTGCAGGGTGCGGTAGCCGCGCGGGACCTCGTGGCCGACGTGGCAGCGGGCCATGGCACCGGCCAGGGCGACCGGCCCGAGCCGGTCGACGTGCTCCAGGAGTCCGCCGGGCACCAGCCACAGCCGGTACTCGTCCCGGGTCCAGCCCATGAGGAGGTCGACACCCTGGGCGGCCCCGCCGGCGATGAGGGCCTGGAGCGGGTCGCCGGGCACGAGGTCGCCGTCGACGACGATGCCGAAGGCGGGACCGCCCAGGACGGGGCTGCTCAGCCGCCCCACCTCGGCCTGGCTGCGCAGCAGCAGGTCGCGGTCGACGGCGGCGAAGGCCTCGGCGGTGGCGGGGACCTTCAGCCGGGTGGCCATGCGGCGCACCATGCGCCGCACCTTGTCGCGTTCCGAGGCTTCCGGCGGTCCGCTCTGCAGGACCGCCCGGCGTATCAGGCCCTGGGCCTGGGGTGCGGCGATCAGGGCTCCGGCGCTGATGGCGCCGGCCGACTGTCCGCCGAGGGTCACGTTGCCGGGGTCGCCGCCGAAGGCCGCGATGCTCTCGTGCACCCAGCGCAGGGCGGCGAGCTGGTCGCGCAGGCCGGGGTTGGGCGGCGCGTCCGGGAACAGTCCGTAGCCCTCGACACCCAGCCGGTAGTTGACCGAGACGCAGACGACTCCGTCGCGGGCGAAGGTGCGTCCGTCGTACACGGGCACGGCGGAGGATCCCCTGGTCAGGGCGCCGCCGTGCAGCCAGACCAGGACCGGGAGCCGGGCGCCGGGGCCCGGCTCGGGGGTCCACACGTTGAGGTTGAGGCAGTCGTCGCCGGGGATGACGGGGTCCGACAGGTACTGGGCGAACGCCTCCGAGTACGGGGGTTTCGGCGCCGTCGGCCCGAAGGCTCCGGCGTCGCGTACCCCGTCCCAGGGCTCGGGCGGCTCGGGCGGCCGGAACCGCCGGGGGCCGAAGGGCGGGGCGGCGTACGGGATGCCCCGGAACACCGCGACGCCCCGCTCGTACCGGCCGCGTACGGCCCCGTGGGGTGTGGTGACCACGGGGCCCGTCCGGTCTGCCGTCATCGCCCACCAGCCCTTCGCCGTGCTCATGCACCGTTCACATCAGAGCACCACATCACCCGGATGTATTCCGGTGCACGGACCCCGCGCTGGGCCGTTCGGGCTACGTCGGCCTATTTGGCGTACATGAGGGTGCCGAAGCCGAGCTGGTCGTATCCGCCGGAGGTGGAGCCGTAGTCCCCGCCTCCGCCCTCGGGGGCCACCGAGTGGCACATCTGAGCGATGTACTGGTCGTCCAGGTGGAGGCGCCGGTTGTAGTGGTAGTGGAGCATCGCCCACACCGGGCGGACCTGGCCGCGGGAGGCGGCGGAGACGGCGCTCTGGGACTGCTGGGCACAGTTCTGGCCACTGCCCCAGAGTAGGTGGTGTACGGGACGTCCCCGGCATCTTCCTGCGCTGGACGGCCGACTCGTTCCTGTACGCCGGTGTCGGCTCACTCGGCGGCACGCTCATCGCCCTGGCCACCGGCTACGGCTTGGCCCGCTTCGACTTCCCGGGCCGGGGTGCGGTGTTCGCATGTGTGGTGGGCTCGTTCCTGATGCCGATCGCGCTGCTGACGCTCCCCCTGTATTTGCTGTTTTCGAAGATCGGCCTGGTGGACACGCCGTGGGCGATGCTGATCCCCTGTCTGATCAACCCGCAGCGTCTACCTCGCCAAGGTCTACACAGAGTCCACCATCCCGTACGAGATCCTGGAGGCGGCCCGCATCGACGGCGCGGGCGAGCTGCGGATCTTCTTCACCATCGTCCTGCGCATGTTGACCACAGGCGGCGCCACGGTCTTCCTCCTGGCCTTCGTCAACACGTGGAACGCCTTCTTCCCCCCTGACCGTCCTGCGTGGCGAGGAGAACTGGACCCTCAACCTGGGCCTGTACAACTGGACGGCAAACGCCTGGAGTCGGGGGTCGACCTGACGAACCTGGTGCTGACGGGTGCGCTGCTGTCGATCGTGCCGATGGCGGTGATGATGGTGGGGATGCGGAGGTACTGGCGGACGGGGGTGACGTTGGGGGCGTTGAAGTGAGCATCGCCGTGACCGGTGACGTTGAACAGTCCTCAGTCGATGACGGTACGGGACACCGTCGCGTCCGCAGGTGCCCGTACCGCGTTGAGTACGACGGCGGCCACCGACTCGGGTCGCAGGAACTGCTCCGGGCGGTACTCGCGCCCGGCCCGTTCGGCCGCCCTGCGTTGCAGTTCGGTGTCTGTCGGGCCCGGGTGGATCGACGTCACTCGGACTCCGTTGGGGCTCTCCTCGGCCTGAAGGGCCTCTGCGAACGCTCGCAGCGCGTACTTGCTGGCGGCGTAGGCGCCGCGATGCGACTTGACCCGGAGGCCGGACCCGGCGTTGATCAGGACCACATGTCCTCGGCCCCGGCGGAGGGGCGGCAGGAGCAGCCGGGTGAGTTCGGCGGCGGAGAAGAGGTTGACGGCGAAGACGCGCTGCCACGCGTCGAGCGAGGTGTCGGCGATGGTGCCGGGTTCCGCGACGGCTGCGTTGTGTATGAGCACGTCCAGTCGGTCGATGTCCGTCGTGGCCCGGGCGAGTTCCCCGGGATCCGCCAGGTCGGCCACCCAGGGGCCGGCGTCTCCGGGCAGCTCCTGGGCGAGCGCCTCGAGCAACCGGGTGTCCCGGCCGCCGAGGAGCACGTCGTGCGTGGGGGCGAGGGCACGGGCGATGGCAGCGCCGATCCCCCGGGAGGCGCCGGTCACGAGGGCGCGAGGTCGTGGGGTGTTCATGGTGTGGCACCTCCTGTGACGGGCCGGAAGGTGACCGGCAGGCTGGTCAGTCCACGCATGAACCGGCTGTACCCCCAGGTCAGTTCGCTGGGGTCGGTCGCGAGCGCCAGTTCGTCGCAGCGTTCCAGAAGGGTGCGCAGCCCGATGGTGGCTTCCGCTTTGCCGAGCGGCGCGCCCAGGCAGTGGTGGATCCCGTATCCGAAGGCGAGGTGACCCCGGCTGTCGCGGCGGATGTCGAACCGGTCGGGTTCGGCGAAACGGGCGGGATCGCGGTTGCCGGCGCCGTAGGAGAACAGTACGGCCTCTCCGCCACCGGGGACGGTGACGTCTCCGATCTGTACGTCGCACGTCGTGAACCGCAGGACGGGCGCCATCTTGATGGGGCCGTCCCAGCGGAGGATCTCCTCGATCGCCTGCCCCATGAGATGGGGCTGTGCGCGCAGCATCGCCAGTTGCCCGGGGTGCTCCAGCAGGGCCAGTACGCCGTTGCCGATGAGGTTCGCGGTCGTCTCGAAACCGGCCACCAGGAGGAGGAAGGACATGGCGATCAGCTCGTCCTCCCGGTGATCGCCCGCGAGCAGGCGCCCCAGCAGGTCGTCGGCGCCGGCGGTGGCCTCCCTCTTCTCCTTCAGCAGTCCGATGAGGTAGTCCCGCATCTCACGGGCGGCACGGGGCATGCGCCCGTGGTCGCCCTCGCTCATCTCGACGTAGACGCCGGCCAGACGCGCGAAGGTGTCGCGCCCTTCGGCCGGCACGCCGAGCACTTCGGAGATGACGGTGAGCGGCAGACGCTTGGCGAAGTCGGTGATGACGTCCAGGCGCCCCAGCGGAAGGACCGGGGCGAGGAGGTCGTCGGTGATCTCCTGGATGCGGGGACGCAGGGCCTCGATGCGGCCCGGGGTGAACTCACCTGCCACCAGGGCCCGCAGTCTGGTGTGGTCCGGGGGGTCGGAGCGGAGCATGTTGCGTGTGACGGTGTAGGTCTCGTCGGCGAAGGCCCACGGGGCGGACCGGACGGTCTTGTTGCCGTGCCCCGGATCGTTGCTCAGCCGTGGATCCTTGCCCGCCGTCCGGATGTCCTCGTGGCGCGTGACGAGCCACACCGGAGCGCCGGCGAACATCACGCGCTGTACGGGGCGTTCGGCCCGCCGGCCGGCGAGCAGCTCATAGGGGGCATTGACATAGCCCTGCTGGTCCATGAGATCGGTGGCATTGTGGGCATCCTCATGTCCCGGAGGCCGCGTGGGGCGGGTGACAACGTCGTTGACCTGCTCCGAGCTCACGAGACCTTCATGCCGCGCGGTCGTTGGTCGTCCGTTGCCCCGGGCATGGGCGGGCAGGGCCAGGCGCACCGGCAGCGCGTCGCAACGAGGGTTCGAGGGGTCGGCGGCGTTCGGGGTCCACGCACCCCACGAGTGGTACATGCTGCAGTTCCGTCGCTCCAGGTAGCAGATGAGGTTGACCGGCCACCCGGTGTTGACGAACACGTACGTGTCCATACGCGTCGGGTACTCGCTCAGCGGCGGCCCTCCGCCCGGTGAGTCGATGTTGTGCCAGTCGGGGTGCAGGTGGATCGACCCGAGGATGTCCAGGCCGTCCGCCTCGGCGCCCCGCAGGATGCGCAGCAAGTCGGTGGAATCGCACCAGTACCCGCGACGTGGGTTCTCGTAGGCCGTCCCGAAGCATGGCACGATGCATTCCGCGAACTCTCCCAGGGCCGCGCTGTCGGTGGCCCGCACGTTGCGGCCGAACTCGACGCGCTCGATGCGGGCGTTGCCACCGTGCATACGGCCGACCAGCACGCCGAAGCACGGGTAGGGGCAGCCCGGCCTGATCGCTTCGTAGACGACGAGTGCGGCGTCGAGGAACGTGGAGCAGGCGGTGCGCTCCAGGAAGACCTGCATGCTCTCCGGGCATGTGCCGGGACTCCGGCGGTTCGTCACGATCAGCGTTCCGTTCGCATGACGGGGAGGGACGTGAACCCGCGCAGCCGCCCGTACCTCTGGGCAGGAGGTTGTGCCTGCGCGAGATCGGGGAGCCGCTGCCGAAGCCGCTGCAACAGCATCGCGATCTCGAGGTGCACAAGTTCGGCGCCGAGGCAGTAGTGGGCGCCTCCACCGAAGCTCAGATGACGTGGCCCGCCGCGTCCCGGCAGGAACTCGTCCGGCCGGGAGTACACAGCGGGATCCCGGTTGGCGGCGCCGAGCACCGGCCAGACCCGCGCGCCCGCCGGTATCGTCACGCCGCCGATGACCACCGTCCTGGCGGGAATGCGCGGGGCGGGGGTGAACTGCACCGGTGCGTCGTAGCGGAGCAGCTCGTCGACGAACATCCGGGCACGGACGGGGTCGTCCAGGAAGACCGCACACTCGGGGTGACGGATCATCAGGACGATGCCGGTCTCGATCCCCGCAGCGATCTGTGGGAATCCGGCGACCGTGAGGCCCGTGAGGATGCTGACCAGTTCGTCGTGCGGCAGGGCGTCGGGACGGGCGGTGTGCACACGGACGAGTTCGGACGTCAGATCGTCGCCGGGCGCACGGCGTCTGCGGGCCACTTCCCCTTGGAGGTAGTCGGTGAGCCGTCGCATCGCCGCCGCGCCGTCGCCCTCCTCTTCGGGCAGTGGCCCCGAGGTCGGAAAGATGTCGGCGACGAGCCCCGAGACCAGCTCTCGGTCGGTCCGGGGCAGTCCCAGCATGTGCATGATCGTGTCGCGTGGGAAGGCCTCGGCGACAGGGGTCATGTCGGTGACGCCGTGGCGCAGCTTTTCGACCACGGGTTCGAGCAGGTGGTCGCAGAGGCTGCTGAGCCACGGCTGCCGACGTCGCACGTGCTCGGCGAACCGCCGGGCCACTGCCGCACGCATTCTCGTGTGCCGGGGCGGATTCTGCGAGCTCATGACACGGGACAGCACCGGCACGGCATGTCCGGTCCTCCCCCTGGACGGCCGGTGAGCACCCGGCGCGAGGAAGAGCTCGCGCCCGGTCAGTACGCGTCGGCAGTCCGGGTATCGCGTCAGGAGGTAGGTGCCGCTCCGGCACCGGTACACCGGTTCAGTCTCACGCAGTCGTTCGTAGACGGGGTACGGGTCGCCGGTGTGTACATCGGCAAGAGCGTCGATGGAGCCGATGATTCCCATGGCATCAACCCCTCGGGGCGATGAACGAAAACCTCGTGTCAGCCCTCCCCATTGACCACTCCGAACGGGTGACGCGCGACTCGGCACCCGATCGGATTACTCCAAACGGGTGATGCTCCGTCCTCCGTCACCGCGCTGAGCAGGGATTCCGTGATTTCGGCAGCGCAAACTCCCACCCCGAGTCGGCCCAGCAGCGGATGTCCGCGCCGGTCAGGGTGTCGAGGACGCCGTGGGGTGCGGGCGGCCTTGATGTCGTGGACGGCACCGGGCAACGCGGGGACCGCGCGTCAACGGCCTCACAACCACCCCACCCTGTTCGAAGTTTCGAAAGTCCCCCCGCCCACCATCCCGCGAATTCCCATGTCTTCACGCCGTGTTGACGCACACCTATCGTAGGAAGCGCTTTCTGCATGCTCGGTGAGCAGGCCGCGGAAGCAGCGTTGGTCGCAACTTTCGGTGGCCCGAGGGCGGGTCGGAGAGGCGGGTTCCCCATGGTCCGTGCGGGGAGTGCGAGCGTGGCGGCCGGGCCGACGCTGGCGGTGGTCGCCCGCGAGGCGGGGGTGTCGGTGCCGACCGCTTCGAAGGTCGTCAACGGACGGGAAGATGTGGCTCCGGAGACTCGGCGTCGGGTCACCGAGGCGCTCGACCGGCTCGGGTACGTGCGCAGACCCCGTTTCGACGCGACGAAGACGCCGGCCCTGGTGGACCTGGTGGTGCACGCGCTCGACAGCTCCTGGTCGGGTGCCGTACTGCACGGAGTGGAGGAGGCGGCGTACGAGGCGGGCCTCGAGGTGGTGGTCTCGGCGGGCCTGAACCGCACCCGGGGCGACCGCCCCGAGCGCGACTGGCTGGACAAGCTGACCGCGCGCGGTTCCTCGGGCGTGCTGTTCAACCTGGCGGAGCTGTCCCCGGCCCAGTACGCCTGGCTGGACCACCACCGCATCCCGTTCGTGATGATCGACCCCGTGCACGAGCCGCCGTCCGGAGTGATGTCGGTGGGGGCCGCCAACTGGCAGGGCGGGGTGAGCGCGACCGAGCATCTGCTGGCCCTCGGACACGAGCGGATCGCGGTGATCGCCGGCCCGCGGCGCAGGATGTGCAGCAGCGCCCGGGTGGCGGGCTACCGCTCGGCCCTCGCCTCGGCCGGGGTACGGCACCGTGGCGAGTACGTGCGGCACGCCGGGTTCGAGGAGCCGACCGCCCGCCTGCGCATGCACGAACTGCTGGACCTGCCGCAGCCGCCGACGGCGGTGTTCGTGTGCTCCGACCGGATGGCGCTCGGCGTGTACACCGCCCTGGCCGAGCGGGGGTTGCGGGTGCCGGACGACGTCAGCGTGGTCGGCTTCGACGACCTGCCCGAGGCCCGCTGGGTCACCCCGGCGCTCACCACCGTCCGCCAGCCCCTCGCGGAGATGGCGGCGACCGCGCTGCGGCTGCTGGTGCGGATGATGCAGGGGGAACGCCCGGAGGGGACACGGACGGAACTGTCGACCAGGCTGGTGCGGCGGGCGAGTACGGCCGTGCCGCCCGCCGCCCGTTCGGCCGCATCGCGGTGACCGCCCCGAACCCAGGCTTGCACCGCGCATGAATCCCACCACGCGCACCGCAGCGGCCCTCGCCGCGGCCGCCGTCGCCCTGGTCACCGCGTACGGCACCGCCCAGGCCGCACCCTCACCCCCGCACGGCACCGCACCACCATGGCCGCGCCCGGCGACGACGAACACGCCCCCGAGGAGGACACGGTGGCCAGGACCTGGCCAGGGAAGGCGAGCCGGGGCGGGCGGCCGCGTCCGGTATCGCCGTCCGTGGCCAGCGTCCGGGTCAGATCGACAGCAGAGCCGGACCCCAGGGCTGCCATCTCGGCGTCGTCGATGGCGACTCCGGTCGGGTAGGTGTCCACGCCGAGGTCAGGCCAGGTGGAGCCGTCTCCATCCTGCGCCAGCATGCGGTAACGCACGGTGTCGGGGTCGCGGCTCTCCCGGATGAGCACCCACTTGTCCACCAACTCGAATATCAGCCCGAGGACTTGCCAGTGATCGCCACCGTCCTCCGCCCAGAACAAGGATCGCTGCGGCGAAGACGCGTGCGGCAGCGTAGAACTACGTGCTCATCACGTGTTCCACGGGGAGCGGACGTCGGCTGTCAGTCCGGCTTCTTCCACTGCGTCGATGCGGGTCTCGTCAGCCGTCCTTGTTGGCCTTGAGCTTCTGCCACACCCTGCTGAGCGCCTGCAGGTCGTCCTCGTCCAGGAGGTCCGTGAAGACGGGGGCGAGGCACTCGCGGCGGGTGGCGTCGGCCGCCTCGAAGAGCCGATGCCCCTCGGGGGTGAGCGAGACCTCGACGGAGCGGGCGTCGCGGGCCGAGGGGGTACGGGTGACGAGACCACGGCTCTGGAGGGCGTCGACGACGCGCGAGACCTGGCTGCGGCTGAGCATGGTGCTGTTGCCCAGGACGGAGGCCGGAACGGGGTCGGGGCTGGAGGCCAGCCAGAGCAGGACCTCGAACCAGGAGACCGGAAGATCGTGCGCCTTGCTCAGGGCGCGGTCGACGCGGTCCGTCAGGACGGTCCCGGCCCAGACCAGCCCGTAGAAGGCGTGGTCCGCCACCGGCATCTCCGCCTGCGCGAGCTTCTTCTTCGGCATGTCATCAGCTTACCGGTTGCGTGTACACGCACGTAAGTGCATTATGGTGTGTGTACACGCACTCAAATGAGCCGAGATTCCCGTGCCCCGAAAGGCCTCCCCCATGTCTTCCCACTCCCCCAAGGTCGTCCTCATCACCGGCACCTCCTCCGGCATCGGCCTCTCCGCCGCCGTCTCCGCCGCACGCGCCGGCTGGACTACGGTCGCCACACTGCGTGACCCCGGCCGCTCCGACGCCCTGCGCAAGGCCGCCGCCGAGGCGGGCGTGGAGGTCGACATCCGTCGGCTCGACGTCACCGACGAGGCCTCGATCACGTCCGCGATCGACGGCGTGCTCGCCGACTACGGTCACCTGGACGCCGTCGTCAACAACGCGGGCGCCGGCCACCTCGGCACCCTGGAGAACGAGTCCGTGGCCGAGGTCCGCAAGGTCATGGAGGTCAACTTCTTCGGCGTGCTCAACGTCTCGAAGGCTGCCATGCCCCACCTGCGCGCCTCCGGCGGCCGTCTGATCACCGTGACCAGCGTCGGCGGCGTCATCGGACAGCCCTTCAACGAGGCCTACTGCGCGGCCAAGTTCGCCGTCGAGGGATACATGGAGAGCCTGGCCCCCGTGGCCGCGGCGCACGGCGTGTCCGTCTCCGTGATCGAGCCCGGCGCCGTCGCCACCGAATTCGTCGCCAACGTCGGCGTCGACCTGGAGGAGGCCGTCGCCGCTGCCGGGGTGTACGCGCCTCAGCTGAACGCCTACCTGAACCGCACGATCGCGCAGTTCCTCGACGGCGCGCAGACCGCCGAGGGCGCCGCCGAGTCGGTGATCGAGGCTCTGACCGCGGACGAGCCCGCCTTCCGCCTCCAGACCTCCGACTGGGCCCGCGGCTTCGTCGGCACCAAACTCACCGACCTGGACGGCTCCGCGGTCCTCGGCATCACCAACGGCTGGGTCGCCTGACCTTACCCACCCGGCGAGGGCCGGGCATCCCCCGCACGGGGTGCCCGGCCCTTTGCGATCGGCCTGTCTCAGTCCTCGTCGTCCCTCTCCAAGTCGCCGAGGAGGGCCTGGATGGCGTCCACCGCGCTGCCGTCGTGGTCGCTGCCCGCGGTGCCCTTTCCGGTCTGCACGTTGGCCGTCCGGTCGACCTCCAGGATCGAGTCGGCCTGGGAGTTGTCGATGACGGTGATCAGACTGCTTCCGTTGGCCACCGCGGGCGCGGCACCGGCCGCGAGGAGCGCCGCCGCGATCACCGCGGCCGCCCCGAGCCGGGGCCCGGCGCCACCCGTCACACGCCCACGCCCTCGGGCTGCAGCCGTTCGCGGGCGATGTTCCGTTCCAGCAGCGTGGTCGACGCCTTCACACCGACCCCGCCGGCCGGGTCCACCTGCGGCAACCGCCCGTCCGCCGCCTTCAGCTCGCCGAGCGCCGAGTCCATCGCCTCGTGCGCCGCGAACAGGCAGGGGGTGCTGTAGATCGCGACGTCGACGCCGAGGTCGGACAGCTCAGTCAGCGACAGCCGGGGCGACTTGCCGCCGGCGATCTGGTTGAACAGCAGCGGCTTGTCCCCGACGACCTCGCGGATGCGCTTGATCCACTCGACGCTGCGCACCCCGTCGACCAGCACCACGTCGGCGTCGGTCGCGGCGAGCCGCTCGGCCCGGTGCAGGATGTCGTGCTCGTCGGTGGCGTCCGTACGGGCGACGACCACGAGGTCCTGACGGGCGGCCAGAACCTTGTCCAGCTTCTCCAGGTACTCGTCCAGCGGCAGCACCTGCTTGCCGTCGGCGTGCCCGCAGCGGCGGGGCCGCTTCTGGTCCTCCAGGATCACCCCGGAGGCACCGATCCGTTCCAGTCCCTCGACGACGTGACAGGCGACCTCGGGGTCGACGTACCCGTCGTCGATGTCCACCAGCAGGTGGTGGTGCGGGAACGCGCCCCGCAGTCGCTGGACGAACGCGACCATGTCCGGCCACGCGATGAATCCGATGTCCGGCAGTCCGTAGTACGACGCCGCGAAGCCGAAGCCCGAGACGAACATGCCGTCGTAGTGGTTGGCCGCGATCGAGGCCGAGTACATGTCGTACACGCCGATCAGCGGTGTGGTCCCGGGCCCGGCGATCCGCTCGCGCAGTTTTGTCCCGTAAGTCAAGGTCCGGCTCCTCCGGTGGGTGGGTGACGCGGGACCGGGGGCGGGTCACCGCGTCTCGACGCCCTTTGCCAAGACAAGAGCATCTCTAGGTACGCATATGACCCGCCCCATACGCCAGCTTTACTCACCCCGATGGCCGAACGGGTTCACCGCAGAAACGTCACTCGCAGAGCCGTCCCGCCCAGGCGATACCGCCGCTCAAGTGGGTCAGGAAGGCCTGATCCCGATAGGCCTCGGCGGCGTGTCCGGGGGCCGCGCAGAACACCCGTCCCCCCCCCTGGCGGCGGCACCAGGCCAGCGGATGGTCGACCCCATGCCGCCGCCCTCGTACGACGTCTCGTCCGCCGACGGTGAACTCCCCCAACCCCCTCCATCTGGACCGCGTTCCTCAGGCTCCCCAACAACCTCCGAGAGCTGTAACCTCCCCCGGAATGAAGGCCATTCCTCCGCTGCTGGACCACCTCGTTCTCGCCACGCCCGATCTGGCCGCGACCGTAGCCGAGTTCGCGTCGCGGACCGGGGTGACGCCCGCGCCCGGTGGGGTGCATGTCGAGCTGGGTACGCGGAACTACCTGGTCGGGCTGGGCGGCCGGAGCTATCTGGAGATCATCGGGCCGGATCCGGAGCAGCCGGAGCCGGTGGAGCTGCGGCCGTTCGGGGTCGACCGGCTGGCCGGGCCGGCCACGGTGACCTGGGCGATCAGCCCGCCTGACCTGGAGGCGGCGATCGCGGCTGCCCGAGAGCGGGGTTACGACCCGGGGCCGATCCACCCGATGAGCCGCCGCACCCCGGACGGCACGCTGCTGGAGTGGCGGCTGACGGACAGCGGCAGCGGGCATCCCTCCGGACTGGTGCCGTTTCTCATCGACTGGGGCGGCTCGGTGCACCCTGCCGCCTCGGGACTGCCGGTCACCCCGCTGCTGGAGGTGACGGCCACGGCTCCGGAGCCGGACAAGGTACGGCCCCTGCTGTCGGCGCTGGGCACCGAGCTCGCCCTCGGCGAGGGGCCGTTCATGATCTCTTTCACCGTTCGGACGCCGGAAGGGCCGGTGACCTTCGGGTGAGCCTGGAGAACCTCCGTGCCCTCCGTGTGCCAGCATGACGCTGTGGTGGTGCTCCTCCCCGGCTGGGTGTGGCGAGGCGGTCCGGTTCACAGGGCGTTGATCATCGGACTTTCGGCCGGTGTCCTCTTCGGCGCGTTCGTGCTGGCCGAGTCGGGATCATGGGTGGGCGCGGTCGCGGCGGTTCTCGTGCTCGGCCCTTTCTACGGAATCAGGGTGGCCCGACGGATGGCCCGGGTCTGGCCCGGGGCCGGGGACCTGGATCCGGCGGATCGGACGGCAGTGGTGCGCGCCGCCCGACGTGGTGAGGACACCGGTGACGCCCGGCTGGCGCCTGCCGTCATCGACTACTGCAACGGCCTGCGGACAGCACGGGAACAAGATCGCCTCCTCCTCTGGGTGGTCCTGGTCTTCGCCGGACTGGCTGTGGCTCTCGCGCTGATCGACACCTTCTCTGGATCGATGCGGCAGGCATGGGTGTCGTGGCTGTTCGTCCTGTTCTTCCTCGTGGAGCTGACGTGGTGGCCCCGGAGGCAGGCGCGCATCATGTCCTGCGCAGAACGGGCGGAGCGGTCGGCCCGTCGCGCATTGCGACAGCGGAATTCGCCTGGTGGGTGAGACGGACTAGAACACGCGGAAGTTCCTGGAGCTCTGCAGCTGGAGGTAGATCCTGCGCAGCCACGGCTCGCGTACGGCCGGCAGTCTGGCCAGCGTGTACAGGAACAGGTTGCGGTCGGGCCGGAACATCCACCCCGGGCGCAGCGGCAGCGGGTCGTCGCGCTCGACGCCGCGGGGCAGTCCGCCGGTCACCGGCAGGCGGGGCAGGTCTTCGGGGAAGGCCAGGCCCAGCCACACGTCGGCGGGCAGCGGTACGGTCGCCGGGCTGCCGGGCGGCTGCCATGCCTCGCCGGTCTGCGGGTGCACGGGGACCAGAACGATGTCCGGGCCCGACGCGCCCGACGCGGGCAGACCCGGGCCGGTCAGGGCCAGCGTACGGACCGGCCGTCCGGGCGGGAGCAGGGCGTCGAGTGCCCGGCCGAACATGTCCGTGACGAGTCCGCCGGGCAGGGCCACGCGGGCGCCGGCCGAAGCCACCAGCAGGTGGGCCAGGGCAACACCGGCGGCCGCCTCCCACTGCGGGCTCCAGTGCCCGGGCTGCTCGACGGGCGGCGTGCCGTGCCCCTCCTCCACCACGGTCTCCCAGTCGGAGATCCGGGGAGCGGGGCCCGGAACGCGGCGTACGGCGGTGGGGGTCAGCCACACGGCCTGCCAGATCGAGCAGTCGTCCATCCGGGTCGCCACCGGCCGGCCGCACTCCTCGCAGGCCAGGTTGGGGCCGTTTCTGCCGTCCAGGCCCAGGCAGTAACCGTCGTGGCCCGGGATCAGCACGGTGCCCCGGACGTCCCCCGGCGCGACGACGACCGCGCCCGGCGGCCCGGAGAAGAGGACGTACACCGGAGCGAACACCCCCAGGGCCGCCGCTCCCTCCTCGCCCACCTCGTCCCAGGGAATCCAGGGCCCTCCCCGGGGCTCCGGGTCGATGGCGTATGTTCCCGACTCCATCAGGGCCGGGAGCATATCGTGCCAGAAGTGGTGCCGGGCCCGCACCGGAAGCGCCACCCTGGACACGGGCACGGTCAGTTCCGTACCGCACTGATCACACACGAACACGTCGGCCAACAACCACTCCCCCACGATCGAACGGATGGATCATTCCGACCGTGCGAGGCAGGCGCAACCGTTTATCCGCCGGTGCCACCGTGTCCGATTCCTTCAAGACCGGGCACCCGGCCCGTGCCTACGGTGAACCCATGACTCCACGATTCGCCGTGATCGGCGTGGTGGCCTCCGATCTGGCCGCCTCGCTCGCGTTCTACCGTCGCCTCGGACTGGTCTTCCCCGAAGGGGCCGAGGACCAGCCGCATGTCGAGGCCGAGCTGCCCGGTGGGCTGGTGCTCGCGCTGGACACCGAGGAGACCGTCCGGTCGTTCCACTCCGGGTGGCGGCCGCCCGCCGGCGGGGGCCGGGTCGGGCTCGCGTTCCGGTGCGGCTCGCCGGCCGAGGTCGACGCCGTGTACGAGGGCTTGGTGGGCGCCGGGTACCACGGGGAGCTGAAGCCGTGGGACGCCTTCTGGGGGCAGCGGTACGCCACCGTGCACGACCCCGACGGCAACGGCGTCGACCTGTTCGCGCCGCTAGCGGCCGAGTAGCTCTCCGAGCGGCATGCCCGCCAACTGCCGTACATCCCGGGCGAGATGGGGCTGGTCCGCGTATCCGGCGCGGGCCGCCGTCTCGGCGTACGGGACGCCGGAGCGGGCGAGGGCCAGGGCGCGTTGCAGGCGCAGGACGCGGGCGAGGGTCTTGGGGCCGTAGCCGAACGCGGTCAGGCAGCGGCGGTGCAACTGGCGGTCGCCGATGCCGAGTTCGCCGGCCGTCGCCGCCACCGGGCGGCCCGCGTCCAGGCACTCCACCAGATGGCGCAGGAGCGGGTCGGGGGGTTGCACCTGCGCGGCCCGGTCCAGCGCGATCTCCTCCAGGGCCGTCGCCGGGTCGGGCGCCGCCTCGATACGGTCGCGCAGTCGTCGTACCCGGGCGGCGGGCCACAGGTCCGTCAACTCGACGCGGGCGTCGCGCAGCTCGTGGGCCGGTACGCCGAGCAGGGCGGGCGCGGTGCCGGGGAAGAAGCGGATGCCCGCCCAGGCGCGGGGCGGGCCCTCGGGGACGTACGGGCGGGTGTCGGGCCCGGCGACCAGCAGCCGGCCCTCGCTGAACAGCAGGTCCATGCAGCCGTCGGGCAGTACCGGGCGGACACCCTCCAGGTCCTGCAGATGCTCCGGGGTGCGCTGCCACACCACCGCGCCGGTCAGTCGGGACGGCCGCTCCTCGTACACGTACGCCAGGCTACGCCGCGCGGGTGCGGTGCTCCTGGGGGCTGACCCCGTACACCCGCTTGAAGGCGCTGGACAGGGCGAAGGCGCTGCCGTAGCCGACCCGGCGGGCGATGGCGGCGAGGGTGTCCTCGGTGTCGCGCAGCCGGTCGGCGGCCAGGGCGAGGCGCCAGGCGGTGAGGTAGGCCATCGGGGGTTCGCCGACCAACTCGGTGAAGCGGCGGGCCAGGGCCGCCCGGGACACCCCGGCCTCGGCGGCGAGCGCGGACACCGTCCAGGGGTGGGCCGGGTCGTCCTGGATCAGGCGCAGGGCGCGGCCGACGACCGGGTCGCCGAGAGCCTGGTACCAGGCGGGTGCGGCCGCCTCGGGGCGGGAGAGCCAGGCCCGCAGCGCGCTGATGACGAGCAGGTCGAGCAGGCGGTCCAGGACCACCTTCTGGCCAGGCTGGTCGCGGACGACCTCGTCCATGAGCAGCGGGGTGAGCGGGCACTCCCACACCTCGACGGGGAGGGTCAGCAGCGGGGGCAGGGCGTCCAGCAGGCGGCCGCTGATCTCGCCCTGCATCAGATAGGTGCCGATCAGCATCACCGTCGGGGCGTCCGGGCGGTCGCCCCAGGTGCGCACGCCGAGGTCCATGGAGCCGTTCAGGAAGCTGCCGTCGGGGTAACGGCACTCGCCCCCGGGCAGGATCAGCGCCTGCGGGGCGGTGCCGGGAGTGTCGGCGCAGGTGTACGCGTCGGGGCCGCGCGCGATGGCCAGGTCGCCGGGGCGCAGCCGGACCTGCTCGCCGCCGTCGGGGGTGACCCAGGCCTCGCCGCGCGCCATCACCATCACCGTCAGCGGGGCGCGGTCCTCCACGCGGACCGCCCAGGGCGGCTCGAAGCACGCGCGGATCATGAAGGCGCCGTGCGCGCGGGGGCCGTCCAGGAGGCCTGCGAGTGCGTCCATGGGCTCAGCGTAGACGCGCGCGTATGCGGGTGAGCCGATCGGCGATGGTCCCCCGCGGGGCCGCAGTTGACTGACGGACATGACGCGGAAACTGACGGACAGGACACGGAACACGGGTGGGACACAGGGTTCGACGGTGGTGGTGACCGGCACGTCCGGTCGCACGGGCAGCCGGGTCGCCGAGGCCGCGCGGGCGGCCGGGCTGATGGTCCGGGCGGCCTCGCGGGCGGGGGGCTTCGACTGGCACGACGGGTCGACGTGGGCGCGGGTGCTGAGCGGCGCCGACCCGGCCTACCTGGTGTATCCCTCGGACGTGGGGGCGCCGGACGCCGCGGAGGCGGTCGGGCACCTGGCCCGCGAGGCCGTCGGTCTGGGGTGCGGCGGCTGGTGCTGCTGTCGGCGCGGGGCAGGCCCTGCCGTCGGTCTCCCGTCGTCCGCCCGGAGGGCGGGCCCCGCGGCGTCTGGTGCGTGCGATCGCAAAGCGCCGGAGCGCCCCGTGGCGGAGCCACGTGGGCGGTTCGGCAACGCGGCGAGCGTGCGTGCCAGACGCCGCGGGGCAGGCGGGAGACCGACGGCAGGGCCTAGGGAGCAGGCGCGGCCCACCGAGGAGGCGCTCCGGGCCTCGGGGGCGGACTGGACGGTCGTACGGGCCGCCTGGTTCGCGCAGAACTTCAGCGAGGGCCCGCTGGTGGCGGAGGTGCGGGAGCACGGGGAGCTGGTGTTCCCGGCGGGGGCGGTGCGGGAGCCGTTCGTCGACGCGCGGGACATCGCGGACGTGGTCGTGGCGGCGCCGGCCGAGGGCGAGCGGTACGTCGGACGGGTGGTGGAGGTCTCCGGGCCACGGCTGCTGACCTTCGGCGAGGCGGTCGCCGAGATCGCGGCGGCGGCCGGGCGGCAGCTGTCGTACCGGGCCGTGCCGGCCCGGGAGCACGGCGAGCGACTGGCCGGCTTCGGGGTGCCGCCCGAGGAGGCGGGCTACCTGGTCGGCCTCTTCGAGAGCCTCCTCGACGGCCGAAACGCCCACCTGTCGGGCGGCGTACGCCAGGTCCTGGGC
Organism: Streptomyces sp. NPDC001450; assembly: GCF_053597295.1. Lineage (NCBI taxonomy): Bacteria > Bacillati > Actinomycetota > Actinomycetes > Kitasatosporales > Streptomycetaceae > Streptomyces > Streptomyces sp. NPDC001450. The sequence continues at coordinate 217,606 of NZ_JBSFHY010000009.1, read as the reverse complement.
CGCGAGCCGCGTGACTTCGCCGACTTCGTACGGGAGACCGCGGCGGCGGGCAAGTGGAAGCCGTACCCGGGCGCCGGCCGGCGGTCCGCCCGTCACCCGGCATGTGGCGGGGTGCTCCCGTTCGTTCCGTTCGCGCCCTTCACCTCGTGGCCCTTGTGGGTGTGGTGGTGGGGGTTCTTCGCGTGGGTGCGCAGGCGGGCCGTGACGTCCTCCGGGGGGAGGAAGCGGGACCAGCGTTCGGGGAACTCGGACGGCATGTCGGGGTCGTCGGGGTCGGCCTCGCGGGCGGCGGCGACGCGGGCGACGTACTCGACGACCTCCGCCTCGAGCAGCCGCTCGTTGGCGGCGCGGGCCGCGGCCGTGGCGGCGGCCGGCCAGACCCGGTCGATGGCGGCGTTCACCGCGGCGCCGACGAGCACGGCGAAGGCCGACACGCCGATCCAGAGGAGGACGGCGACGGAGGCCGCCAGGGAGCCGTAGATCGTGGCGCCCTCGATGGTGCTGGTGAGGTAGATGCGCAGGAGGAAGCTGCCCAGGACCCACATGGCCAGGGCGACCAGGGCGCCGGGGACGTCCTCGATCCAGGGGGAGCGGACGGGCACGGAAACGTGGTACAGGGTCGTCAGGAAGACGATGGACAGGACGATGACCACCGGCCAGTACAGGACCTGGACGACCGTCTCCGACCAGGGCACGACTCCCACCACCGCGTCCGGCCCGGCCACCATCAGCGGCAGTGCGACCGAGCCGATCAGCAGCGCCACGATGAACAGCAGGAAGGACATCATGCGGGTCTTGACGATGCCGCGGACGCCGTCGAGGCCGTACATGACGGTGATCGTGTCGATGAAGACGTTCACCGCGCGGGAGCCCGACCACAGGGCGAAGAGGAAGCCGATGGAGATGACGTCGGGCCGGCCGCCCTTCATCACGTCGTGCAGGATCGGCTCGGCGATCTCCTTCACGCCCTTGTCGGACAGGACCGTGCGGGAGGCCTCCAGGAGGTTGTTCTCCAGGCTCTGGATGGTGTCCGCGCCGGTCCAGGCGTCGACGTAGCCGAGGAGGCCGATGAGGCTCAGCAGCAGCGGCGGCACGGACAGCAGCGTGAAGAACGCCGCCTCGGCCGCCAGGCCAAGGATGCGGTACTCCATGCAGGAGTTGACGGTGTCCTTGAGCAGCAGCCAGGCGGTCCGGCGCTTGGAGACGTTCCGGTAGAGGACTCGGGCCCGGTGGAGCCGGCCGGCGGGCCGCTCGGGGGTTTCACTTCCTGGCTGCACGACCTAACGGTATCCGCCGAACGGGACCGCCCTCACCTTCCGGGGCAGGTGACGGGCCGGACGCGCCCACGGGCGGTGCTGTGCGACTCTGGAGGCCAGTATCGCTGCGATCCCGGGTAGGTTCGCAATCATGGCAGGCAACTCCACCCATACCGTGACGAACCAGCCCCCTCCGCTGGTGGGATACGACGTCTTCAGCGCCGACCGGGCCCTTGTCGAGGCGGTCGAGCGGCACACGGATCCCGATGTGCTGGCCGAGGTGCGCGACGAGCTGTCCGTGCTGGGCCGGGCCTCGGGTTCGGCGCAGGTGCAGGAGTGGGGCGTGCAGGCGAACGAGCATCCGCCACGGCTGCACACGCACGACCGGTACGGCCACCGGATCGACGAGGTCGAGTTCCACCCCGCCTGGCACCGGCTGCTCGGCAAGGGGGTCGGGGCGGGGCTGACCGGCGCCTGGACGCGTCCTGCCGGGCATGTGCGCAGGGCGGCCGGGTTCCTCGTGTGGACCCAGGTCGAGGCGGGCAACTGCTGCCCGCTGTCCATGACCCACGCGGCCGTACCCGCGCTGCGGGCAGACCCCGCGCTGGCCGCCGAGTGGGAGCCACGGCTGACGTCCACGGTCTACGGCCGTGAGCTGCGGCCCGCCGGGCGGAAGCCCGGCGCCCTGTTCGGCATGGGCATGACCGAAAAGCAGGGCGGCAGCGACGTACGGGCGAACACCACCGAGGCCCGGCCGCTCGCCGAGGCCGGGACGTACGTCCTGACCGGGCACAAGTGGTTCTGCTCGGCGCCCATGTCGGACGGCTTTCTGGTGCTGGCCCAGGCTCCCGGCGGGATCACCTGCTTCCTCGTCCCGCGCGTCCTCGCCGACGGCAGCCGCAACGTGTTCCTCATCCAACGGCTCAAGGACAAGCTGGGCAACCGGTCCAACGCCTCCGCCGAGGTCGAGTTCGACGGCACCTGGGCGCGCCGCGTCGGCGAGGAGGGACGCGGGGTGCGCACCATCATCGAGATGGTCGCCGCGACCCGGCTGGACTGCGCGCTCGGCTCGGCGGGCCTGATGCGGCAGGCGGTGGCGCAGGCCGTGCACCACTGCGCCCACCGGGAGGCGTTCGGCGGGAAGCTGATCGACAAGCCGCTGATGCGCAACGTGCTGGCCGACCTCGCGCTGGAGTCCGAGGCCGCGACAGCGCTGACGCTCCGGCTCGCGGCCGCCTACGACGACGGGGGCGAGCAGGAACGTGCCTTCCTGCGGCTCGCGGTGCCGGCCGCCAAGTACTGGGTCACCAAGCGCTGTGCGCCGGTGGTGGTGGAGGCCGCCGAGTGCCTGGGCGGCAACGGGTACGTCGAGGAGTCGGGGCTGCCCCGGCTGGTGCGCGAGTCGCCGCTGAACTCCGTCTGGGAGGGCGCCGGAAACGTTCAGGCGCTGGATGTGCTGCGGGCGCTGCAGCGCGAGCCGGGCGCGCTGGACGCCTGCCTCACCGAGATCGGGCGGGCGCACGGCGCCGACCACCGGCTGGACCGGGCGGTGAAGGACCTGTTCACCGAACTCGCCGATCTGGACGGCGTCGAGGGCCGCGCCCGGCGGCTCACCGAGCGCCTCGCACTGGTGCTCCAGGGTTCACTCCTGGTGCGGCACGCGCCGCCGGAGGTCGCCGACGCGTTCTGTGCCTCCCGGCTCGGCGGCGACCGGGGCGCGGCCTTCGGCACCCTGCCCAAGGGCTTGGACCCGGCCTCGGTGGTGGAGCGGGCCAGGCCGCTGCCCTGACCCGCTGACCTGAACCTTTACGGGGCATGGGGCACGGGGGTGGTGCTGCGCCGACACGGCACCACCCCCGCCTACTGGGCCCGTTGAAGGCCACAAAACGCCGCCCGAAGGCGGCGCCGGGTCAAGTCTCAGCCAGCCTCGTGCCATTCACCAGGGTTGCAGGGGGTTGCAACTTGTTGGTGACTGTGCGCGGACCCTGTGCCTCCGGCATGCGCCGGACGGCAGTATGTGAGGAACAGTCGGGCCGGAAACCGCCGCCCGGACGGCTTGACAAGTGTGTTCGATGCCCTTTCCGGGAGGACCCCAGTGGTGAACCCGCCGATGAACGTGGCGCGTCTGGCCGCCGTGGACGCGGCGCAGGCGGCGCGGGTGCTGAGCGAGGTACGCGAGGCCACACTCGCCGGGCAACGTGCGCGGATCGCACCCCGGCCGGTGATCGAGCAGTCCTGGGGACGGATGCTGCGCAGCGGCGTCGACCCCGACCACGACTTCAGATCCCGGCTGCTGCCCGCCGACGAAGTGCGGCGCAGACGCGAGGAGTCACCGCTCAGGCACGTCCTTCCGGTGTTGCGTCACGGGCTGCTTTCGGTCGCGGACGTCGCCCAGCACATCATGGTGGTCGCCGACGCCGAGGGACGTGTCCTGTGGCGGGAGGGATCCCCGCCGGTGCTGCGCAAGGCCGACGGACTCGGCTTCGAACTGGGCGCGGACTGGCGGGAAGACGTCGTCGGCACCAACGGCGTGGGCACCCCCGCGGTCGTACGGCGGCCCGTGCAGGTCTTCGCCGCCGAGCACTTCGTCCGGTCGCACGCCTCCTGGACGTGCACGGGCGCCCCGATCACCGACCCCAGGGACGGCCGGCTCATCGGGGTGGTGGACGTGAGCGGCCCGCTGGAGACCATGCATCCGGCGACCCTCGCCTGGGTGGACTCGGTGGCCAAACTCGCCGAGGCCCGGCTGCGGGAGCTGCACCTGTCCTCGCTGGAGCGGCTGCGCGCGGTGGCGGCGCCGGTGCTGGCCCGGCTGGACGGGCGGGCCCTGGTGGTGGACCGGAACGGCTGGACCGCGGCCGTGACCGGGATGCCGTACCTGCGGCGCGTGGCGGTGCCCAAGTCCCTCACGCCGGGCCACCGGTGGCTGGCAGCGCTCGGCACCTGCGCGGTGGAGCCGCTGGCCGGGGGCTGGCTGCTGCGGGTGGCCGACGAGCCGCTGCCGGCCAGCCCCACCCGGATCCTGCTGGACCTGAGCCGCCCGGGCCGCAGCTCCGTGACCGTGAACCGGGCGACGGGCTCCTGGTCCCGCGAACTCAGCCCCCGGCACGCCGAGTTGCTCTACCTGCTCGCCGAACACCGGTCGGGACGCGGCGCGGCGGGCCTGGCCGAAGACCTGTTCGGCGACCCTTCACGAACGGTAACCGTCAGGGCAGAAATATCCAGAATTCGCCGATATCTCGGGGACCTTCTGCGACACCGGCCGTATCGTTTCTGCGAGAACGCGGAGATCGAGGTGCTCCTGCCCGACAACACCCGTGACCTGCTGCCCCAGTCGACGGCACCGGCGGTGGCACGGCATCGGACAGCCGGCTGACCTGTCGGGTGACAGGTGGGTTCGATGCGGGCATCTTCCGCATATTTGCGGGTCTTGCCCCTGTGGCGCCCGCCACTGCCGTAGCATCCCTACGGGCCTCCCCACCTGCTCCTTGGTCAACGTACGGACCACCAGGCGCAGTTGGCCCGCCTCGGGAGGAGACATGAGACATCGCGGCAGACACCGCCGACACAGACGGGGCGCAGCCGTGCGCGCGTTCCTCGCCGGGACGGCGCTGGCGCTCACCGCGGCCGCCACGCTGATCAGCGCCTCACAGGCCACGGTCGCCGAGAACCCCGGCCCGCTCAAGCCACTGACCTCCCAGGCGGACACCGCGCCCCTGCGCCTGCAGGAGCACCTGGTGCCGGCCCGCACACTCAACCGGCTCGCCGCGTCCATGGGCCGCCCGGTCGGCGTGGACACCGTCCTGCAGAGCGCCGACCGCACCCTGAGCGCGGGCACCGGCTGCACCTCCGAGGACCACGCGACCCTGCCCGTCGCCCCGGCCGCCACCCGCGCCTACTGCTGGGACCCGGCCGACGCCGCCACCACCGCCTGGCGGCCGGCCTCGGTGACCACCTCCGGGGACGCCGACGAAGACGGCGTCTGGGGCACCCACCGGGCGATCCTCACCGGCTGGACCCACAGCACCACCACCGGGACCACCGCCGAGCGGGGCCTCGCCAGGGTCGCCTTCGTCGACGCCGACGACGCCGACCACCCCGTCTACCGCTGGGTGCTGCTGGTGGTCCCCGTCGACGGCGGCCGCGACTACCGAGGCCTCGCCTCCCGCGTCTTGGGCATGGTCTGGTACCAGGACAAGCTCCTGGTCACCACCACGACCGGCAGCGCCGACGCGCTCTACGTCTACGACCTCGACCGCATCCAGCGCACCACGGTCGACGCGCCCGCGATCGGCCGGGTGCCCGGCGGCTGGTCCGCCGACGGCTACGAGTACGTGATGCCCGCCGTCGGCTCCTACCGCTACCTCGCCGGCCGCTGCACCGCCGCCGGCCCGCCCTGCCCCGCGAGCCTCTCCCTGGACCGCGGCACCGCACCCGACAGCCTGGTCGCCGGCGAGTGGACCGCTCCCGGCAGCGACCGGCACGCCCGGCTGTGGCGGTACGCCTTCAGCACGGACCCCGCGCGCAGTGGACTGCTCGCCACCGACGCCGCCGGGCGGGTGGACGCCGTCGAGGCCTACCGGACCCGGACGGCCGGGATCCGGGGCGTGCTGTCGTACCGGCAGGCCGGGTCGGCCGGTCCGTCCTGGTATGTGGGACAGCTGTCCGGCTCCGGGGACGGCCACGGCGGCCTGTGGCGGCAGGACGCGAAGGGGGCGAAGGCGGCACACTGTGGATCGGACTCCTCCCACCACTGCTGGGCCGAGTCCGCGGGCTCCCTGTCCTACTGGCAGGAGACGGGCGAGGTGTGGTCCGTCTCGGACCGGATGCTGTTCGCGGTGCCCCTGGCGGTGCTCGACCGTTCGGTGCGCTGACCGGGGGTGACCTGGTCGATCGACAGACCGCCGGGCGGGATGATTCCCTGGCCCGCATGAGCAGCGTCCCTGTCACCACCTGGTCCCTGGAACAGACCTCGCCGGCCGACCTCCTGCCGGCCGCCGCCCCCGAGGGCGACGTCCGGATCGTCCGCGCCGAGGTTCCCTCCCCCGAGTTCAGCCGCTTTCTGTACACCGCGGTCGGCGGCGACATCCACTGGACCGACCGCCTCGTCTGGGACTACGCCCGGTGGCAGGAGCAGCTGGACCGTCCCGGTGCGGAGACCTGGGTGGCCTACGACCGCGGCACCCCCGCCGGGTACGTCGAGCTGAACCCGCAGGACGACGGCGTCGTCGAGATCATCCTCTTCGGCCTGATCCCCGCGTTTCGCGGCCGCCGCATCGGGGGCCATCTGCTGTCGTACGGGGCGGCTCGCGCGTGGGATCTGGCGGAGCGGTGGCCTGAGCGGACGCCGACCAAGCGGGTGTGGCTGCACACGTGCAGCAAGGATGGGGAGTTCGCCATGGACAACTATCAGCGGCGGGGGTTCAGGCTGTTCGACACGAAGGTGGAGCTGGAGGCGGAGGTGGCTACGCCGGGGTTCTGGCCGGGGGCGTAGGGGCGGTCAGGGACTCGACGGCATGGTCTTCTGCCGGGCATCCAGGGCTGGCATCCACTCGATCCAGCCGGCCCCGTCATAGGGGCGGTGCGCAGGGCGGCGTCGGGGCGCGGGCGATGTTGGACAAGTGGTGCGCCAGCGTGCCGACGACTCTTGTCATCTGCTCGTCACCACGGCGTGCAAGGGCTTCCAGACCCGATCGAAGCGCCCTTCGAGCCCCGTCTGCTGGATGCGCGCATCGCGGAAGGCTTCTTCGAGCCCGGGGTCACGCAGCAGATCAGCGAGATACGTATCATCGACCGCGCGCTCGGGAGCGTAAGGGTCCATCGCGTAGTTGAACAGCGCCAGCGTCGCCTTCTCCGTGTGCACCCGCCACAGCACCCGGGCCACCGGCCCCGAAGCGATCAGTGATGCCGCCCCCCGTTCGCCGTCTCAGTCCCTGGACCGGCAGGATAGGGGCGGAGATGTCCGGGTGTCCCAGGTTCGGACACAGGTCGCGAGACGCTTCTGACGCTACGTACGAGACCCACATCACAGTGTCCCGGCATTCGAGACAGCCATGTCCAGTATGCGGATAACAGTGGACTGCCCAGAGATCCCCGTGACACGCTTCCGTCATGTCTGGAACTGGAATTGCCTTGGTGAGTCGGCGGCACGTCGACCTCGGCCGCATGTCCAGCGCCATCTGTCCGGCGAGCTGACCGCCCCAGCACCGCCGATCTCCTCGTACACCTGATTCCTGCCTGCGCAACGCCGCGCACGCCTGCCCGCGTGCCCTTATGCGCAGCTCAGAGCCGCTTCCCGCCTGTCCGAAGGACGTAGAACCATGGCCGCCAACCCGCAGAACCCCGCCGCGTCCGCGCCCGGCCGCAAGGTGAGCCGTCACCGCGGCGAGGGTCAGTGGGCCGCGGGTCACTTCACCCCGCTCAACGGCAACGAACAGTTCAAGAAGGACGACGACGGTCTCAATGTGCGGACACGCATTGAGACGATCTACTCCAAGCGTGGCTTCGACTCCATCGACCCCAACGACCTGCGCGGGCGGATGCGCTGGTGGGGTCTTTACACCCAGCGCCGGCCCGGGATCGACGGCGGCAAGACCGCAATCCTGGAGCCTGAGGAGCTGGACGACGAGTACTTCATGCTGCGGGTGCGGATCGACGGTGGTGCTCTGACCACCCAGCAGCTGCGCGTGATCGGCGAGATCTCGCAGGAGTTCGCGCGCGGCACCGCGGACATCACCGACCGGCAGAACGTCCAGTACCACTGGATCCGGATCGAGGACGTGCCCGAGATCTGGGACCGGCTGGAGGGCGTGGGTCTGTCCACGGTCACCGCGTGCGGTGACACCCCGCGAGTGATGATCGGCTCGCCGGTCGCCGGCATCGCCGAGGACGAGATCATCGACGCCACGCCGGCGCTGGAGGAGATGAAGCGCCGCGTCCTGAACAACAAGGCGTACTCGAACCTCCCCCGCAAGTTCAAGACGGCCATCTCGGGTTCGCCGCTGCTGGACGTGGTGCACGAGATCAACGACGTGGCGTTCGTCGGTGTCCGGCACCCCGAGCACGGTCCCGGCTTCGACGTGTGGGTCGGCGGCGGTCTGTCCACCAACCCCAAGCTCGGCGTGCGGCTCGGCGCCTGGGTGCCGATCGACGAGGTCCCCGACGTCTACGAGGGTGTCATCTCGATCTTCCGTGACTACGGTTACCGCCGGCTGCGCACGCGCGCGCGGCTGAAGTTCCTCGTCGCCGACTGGGGGGCGGAGAAGTTCCGGCAGGTGCTGGAGGACGAGTACCTGAAGCGCACGCTGGTCGACGGGCCCGCTCCCGAGCAGCCGGTCCAGCAGTGGCGCGACCACATCGGTGTGCACCGGCAGAAGGACGGCCGGTTCTACGTCGGTTTCGCCCCGCGGGTCGGCCGGGTCGACGGCGCCACGCTGACGAAGATCGCCGACCTCGCGGAGGCGCACGGCTCGGGCCGGGTGCGCACCACCGTCGAGCAGAAGATGATCGTCCTCGACGTCGAGCAGGACAAGGTGGACTCGCTGGTCGAGGGCCTGGAGGCGCTGGACCTCACCGCCCGGCCGTCCTCCTTCCGGCGCGGCACCATCGCCTGCACCGGCATCGAGTTCTGCAAGCTCGCCATCGTCGAGACCAAGCAGCGCGGTTCGCAGCTGATCGACGAACTGGAGCGCCGCCTCCCGGACTTCGACGAGCCGATCACCATCAACATCAACGGCTGCCCGAACGCCTGCGCCCGTATCCAGGTGGCGGACATCGGTCTCAAGGGCCAGCTGGTCCTCGACGACAACGGCGAGCAGGTCGAGGGCTTCCAGGTGCACCTCGGCGGCGCGCTCGGCCTGGAGGCGGGCTTCGGCCGCAAGGTCCGTGGCTTGAAGGTCACTTCGGAGGAGCTGCCCGACTACGTCGAGCGCGTCCTGAAGCGCTACCAGGCGGAGCGCGAGGACGGGGAGCGGTTCGCCACCTGGGCGGCCCGGGCGTCCGAGGAGGCCCTTTCGTGAGCGCGGCGAACGAAACGAGGGACGCAGCATGAGTGAGCGGGCCGCACCTTTCCACTGCCCCTACTGCGGCGACGAGGACCTGCGTCCGAGTGAGCAGGGCCATGGCGCCTGGGAGTGCGGGGCGTGCAACCGCGCATTCCAGCTGAAGTTCCTCGGGCTGCTCGCCCGGGGTCTTCAGCGAGCCGACGACGGAGGGGATGACCGGATATGACGACGGCTCAGGAAGAGCGTACGACCGAGGAGTTGAAGCAGCTCGCCGAGCAGGCGGGCCGTGACCTGGAGGACGCCTCCGCCCTGGAGGTCCTCCAGTGGGCGGTGGACACCTTCGGCAAGCGGTTCTGTGTCACGTCCTCCATGGAGGACGCGGTGGTCGCCCATCTGGCCTCCCGCGTGCTGAAGGGCGTGGATGTGGTCTTCCTCGACACCGGCTACCACTTCCCGGAGACCATCGGCACCAGGGACGCGGTCGAGGCCGTGATGGACGTCAACGTCATCACCCTCACGCCGCGGCAGACGGTCGCCGAGCAGGACGCGGAGTACGGCCCGAAGCTGCACGACCGCGACCCTGACCTGTGCTGTGCGTTGCGCAAGGTCCGGCCGCTGGAGGAGGGCCTGACGGGCTACCAGGCGTGGGCGACGGGCCTGCGCCGCGACGAGTCCCCGACCCGGGCGAACACCCCGGTGGTCGGCTGGGACGAGAAGCGGCAGAAGGTCAAGATCTCCCCGATCGCCCGCTGGACCCAGGACGACGTGGACGCCTACGTCACCGAGCACGGCGTGCTGACCAACCCGCTGCTGATGGACGGCTACGCCTCCGTCGGCTGCGCCCCGTGCACCCGCAGGGTCCTGGAGGGCGAGGACGCGCGGGCCGGCCGCTGGGCGGGCCGCGCCAAGACCGAGTGCGGGCTGCACGGATGACGGCGCCCACAGCTACCCACACCTCGCCCACAGTTCCGGCTGTTACCGCTGTTACCGAAGCGACCACTGCGACCCAGGAGAACCACGTGACCACCGGAGCCACCGTCTGGCTCACGGGTCTGCCGAGCGCCGGCAAGACCACGATCGCGTACGAGCTGGCCGGCCGGCTGCGTGCCGAGGGCCACCGCGTCGAGGTGCTCGACGGCGACGAGATCCGCGAGTTCATCTCGGCGGGCCTCGGCTTCAGCCGCGAGGACCGGCACACGAACGTGCAGCGCATCGGCTTCGTCGCCGAGCTGCTGGCCCGCAACGGGGTCAAGGCGCTCGTCCCGGTGATCGCCCCGTACGCGGACAGCCGCCAGGCGGTGCGCGAGCGGCACGCGGAGAACGGGACGTCGTACCTGGAGATCCATGTGGCGACCCCGGTCGAGGTGTGCTCGGTGCGGGACGTGAAGGGGCTCTACGCCAAGCAGGCCGCGGGCGAGCTGTCGGGGCTCACGGGGGTCGACGACCCCTACGAGGCGCCCGAGACGCCCGATCTGCGGATCGAGTCGCAGCACCAGACCGTGCAGGAGTCCGCGGCCGCGGTCCACGCGCTGCTCACCGAAAGGGGACTGGCATGACGACCGTCGCCACGGTCGAGGAGGGTACGGCCAGCCCGTACGCCCTCTCCCACCTGGACGCCCTCGAGTCCGAGGCCGTGCACATCTTCCGCGAGGTGGCGGGGGAGTTCGAGAACCCGGTGATCCTGTTCTCCGGTGGCAAGGACTCCATCGTCATGCTGCACCTCGCGCTGAAGGCGTTCGCCCCGGCGGCGGTCCCCTTCTCGCTGCTCCATGTGGACACCGGACACAACTTCCCCGAGGTGCTGGAGTACCGGGACCGTGTGGTCGCCGCACATGGGCTGCGCCTCCATGTGGCCTCCGTACAGGACTACATCGACCGCGGTGTGCTGAAAGAACGTCCCGACGGCACCCGCAACCCGCTGCAGACACTTCCGCTGACGGAGCGGATCCAGAGCGAGAAGTTCGACGCGGTCTTCGGCGGCGGCCGGCGCGACGAGGAGAAGGCCCGGGCCAAGGAGCGCGTCTTCTCGCTGCGGGACGAGTTCTCCCAGTGGGACCCGCGGCGCCAGCGGCCCGAGCTGTGGAACCTGTACAACGGCCGCCACGCACCCGGCGAGCACGTCCGCGTGTTCCCGCTCAGCAACTGGACCGAGCTGGACGTCTGGCAGTACATCGACCGCGAGGGCATCGAGCTGCCGGAGATCTACTTCGCGCACGAGCGCGAGGTGTTCCAGCGGGCCGGCATGTGGCTGACGGCCGGCGAGTGGGGCGGTCCGAAGGAGTCCGAGACCGTCGTGAAGCGCCTGGTCCGCTACCGGACCGTCGGTGACATGTCCTGCACGGGCGCCGTCGACTCCGACGCGACCACACTGGACGCCGTCATCGCCGAGATCGCCGCCTCCCGGCTCACCGAGCGCGGCGCCACCCGCGCCGACGACAAGCTCTCCGAGGCCGCGATGGAAGACCGCAAGCGCGAGGGGTACTTCTAAGCATGAGCACGACCACGACCGAGGCGCTCTCGGCCACCACCCTGCTGCGGTTCGCCACCGCCGGCTCCGTCGACGACGGCAAGTCCACGCTCGTCGGACGGCTGCTGCACGACTCCAAGTCGGTCCTCGCCGACCAGCTGGAGGCCGTGGAGCGCGCGTCCGCGAGCCGCGGCCAGGACGGCCCGGACCTCGCGCTCCTCACCGACGGCCTGCGCGCCGAGCGTGAGCAGGGCATCACCATCGACGTGGCCTACCGCTACTTCGCCACCCCCCGCCGCCGGTTCATCCTCGCCGACACGCCCGGCCATGTGCAGTACACGCGCAACATGGTCACCGGCGCCTCGACGGCCGAGCTGACGGTGGTCCTGGTCGACGCCCGCAACGGCGTGGTCGAGCAGACCCGCCGGCACGCGGCGATCGCCGCGCTGCTGCGCGTGCCGCACGTGGTCCTCGCCGTGAACAAGATGGACCTGGTCGACTACCAGGAGTCCGTGTTCGCCGCGATCGCCGAGGAGTTCACGGCGTACGCGACCGAGCTGGGCGTTCCGGAGGTCACCGCGATCCCGATCTCGGCGCTCGCCGGCGACAACGTGGTGGAGCCGTCCGCCAACATGGACTGGTACGGCGGCCCGACGGTCCTGGAGCACCTGGAGACCGTCCCGGTCAGCCACGACCTGGCGCACTGCCACGCCCGGCTGCCCGTGCAGTACGTGATCCGTCCGCAGACCGCCGAGTACCCGGACTACCGGGGCTACGCGGGCCAGATCGCGGCGGGTACCTTCCGCGTCGGCGACCCGGTCACGATCCTGCCCTCCGGCCGTACGACGACGATCTCCGGCATCGACCTGCTCGGCGAGCCGGTCGACGTGGCCTGGACGACGCAGTCGGTGACCGTGCTGCTGGCTGACGACGTCGACGTCTCACGCGGCGACCTGATCGTGCCGACCAAGGACGCCCCGGCCACCACGCAGGACGTGGAGGCGACCGTCTGCCACGTCGCCGACCAGCCGCTGACCGTCGGGCACCGGGTGCTGCTCAAGCACGGCACCCGCACGGTCAAGGCCATCGTCAAGGACATCCCGTCCCGCCTCACGCTCGACGACCTGTCCCTGCACCCGCACCCGGGACAGCTCGTCGCCAACGACATCGGCCGCGTGAAGATCCGCACCGCGGAGCCGCTGCCGGTGGACTCGTACGCCGACTCGCGGCGCACGGGCTCGTTCATCCTGATCGACCCGAACGACGGCACCACGCTGACCGCGGGCATGGTCGGCGAGTCGTTCGCCTCCCCGGAGCCGGTCAAGGACGAGGCCGAGGGTGACGGGTGGGACTTCTGACGTGAACTCCACCGACTACTACTCCACGTTCGCGAAGGAGGGCGGCCGCGTCGGCAGCGGCGACCTCGGCAGCGGGCAGGGCGGGGTGACGCGATGTGTGCGCTGACGTACGCGCACCGCTCGCGCGCCCTCACCCCCCACCGCCGGAAACGCAGACCTGCCGACCTCCCGGCCACGACCTGAGAGACCGTGACCGCCGGGCCAACGAGAGGAAAACCTCCCGTGCCTGCCAACTCGACGTTCCTTCGCCGCGGCATAGCCGTGGTCGCCGCACTCCCCCTGCTCGCGCTCGCCGCCTGCGGTTACGGCTCCCAGGCCGACAAGGACGGCACCGCCAAGGTCGCCGTCGGCTCCAAGAAGACCGACGGCCTCGACTCCGTCAAGATCGGCTACTTCGGCAACCTGACCCACGCCACCGCGCTGGTCGGCAACCAGAAGGGCTTCTTCCAGAAGGAGCTGGGCGCCACCAAGGCCGAGTACGCCCTCTTCAACGCGGGCCCGTCCGAGATCGAGGCGCTCAACTCGGGCTCCATCGACATCGGCTGGATCGGCCCGTCCCCGGCGATCAACGGCTACGCCAAGTCCGACGGCAAGAGCCTGAAGATCATCGGCGGTTCGGCGTCCGGCGGCGTGAAGCTGGTCGTCGACCCGAAGAAGATCAAGTCCCTCAAGGACGTCAAGGGCAAGAACATCGCCACCCCGCAGCTGGGCAACACGCAGGACGTGGCGTTCCTCAACTGGGCCGCGGACCAGGGCTGGAAGGTCGACGCGCAGAGCGGCAAGGGTGACGTCACGGTCGTCCGCACGGACAACAAGATCATCCCGGATGCCTACAGGGCCGGTTCGGTCGACGGCGCCTGGGTGCCGGAGCCGACCGCGTCCAAGCTGGTCGCCGAGGGCGGCAAGGTGCTGCTCGACGAGGCGTCGCTGTGGCCGGACAAGAAGTTCGTGATCACGAACATCGTCGTGCGGCAGGCCTTCCTGAAGGAGCACCCGAAGGCCGTCGAGGCGGTCCTGAAGGCCTCGGTCGAGACCAACAAGTGGATCAACGCCAACCCGGACGAGGCGAAGGCCGCGGCGAACAAGCAGCTCGGGATCGACTCCGGCAAGGAGCTGCCGGCCGACGTCCTGGACCCGGCGTGGAAGTCGATCCAGATCACCGACGACCCGCTGGCCGCCACGCTCGACACCGAGGCGGAGCACGCGGTCAAGGCCGGTCTGCTGGAGAAGCCCGACCTGAAGGGCATCTACGACCTCACGATCCTCAACAAGGTCCTCAAGGGCGAGGGCGAGAGCACGGTCAGCGACGCCGGCCTCGGCAGCTGACGCAGGCACCCGACGAGTTCCCAGGAGGTGACGACCATGGCCACGACCACGACTCTCGCCAAGGCCGCCGAGTCGGTCGACTACGCGGCACGCCTTGAGCATGTCTCGAAGTCCTTCGCGACACCGGGCGGGCAGCAGCTCGTCCTGGACGACATCAGCATCGATGTGGCTCCGGGCGAGTTCGTCACCCTCCTGGGGGCCTCGGGCTGCGGCAAGTCCACGCTGCTGAACCTGGTGGCGGGGCTCGACCGGCCCACCGCGGGCTCCATCACGACGGACGGGCGTCCGGCCCTGATGTTCCAGGAGCACGCCCTCTTCCCGTGGCTGACCGCGGGCAAGAACATCGAACTCGCCCTGAAGCTCAGGGGGGTTCCGAAGCCCGAGCGGCGCGGCAGGGCCGAGGAGCTGCTCGAACTGGTCCGGCTGAAGGGCGCGCACGGCAAGCGCGTGCACGAGCTGTCGGGCGGTATGCGGCAGCGCGTGGCGATGGCCCGCGCGCTGGCGCAGGAGAGCAACCTCCTGCTGATGGACGAGCCGTTCGCGGCCCTCGACGCCATCACCCGGGACGTGCTGCACGACGAGCTGACCCGGATCTGGGCGGAGACCGGGCTCTCCGTCCTGTTCGTCACGCACAACGTGCGCGAGGCGGTGCGGCTCGCGCAGCGGGTGATCCTGCTGTCCTCCCGGCCGGGCCGGATCGCGCGCGAGTGGAGCGTGGACATCCCGCAGCCGCGGCGCATCGAGGACGCGCCCGTGGCCGAACTGTCCCTTGAGATCACCGATGTACTGCGTGGGGAGATCCGCCGCCATGGCCAGCACTGAGACGACAGCGGCTCAGGACGCCGGGAGCGTCGAGGCGGGCCTCGACGCGCTGGAGACCACGGCCACCGGCCGCCCGCCGTTCCGCAAGACGTTCGTCGACAAGATCCTGCCGCCGATCATCGCGATCGCGGTGGTCCTCGTGGTCTGGTACCTCCTGTACCCGATCGTCGACAACCCGACGAAGCTGCCCTCGCCGGGCGCCGTGGGGAGCGCGTTCCGGGACGCCTGGCTGAAGGGCGAGCTGCTCGGCTACATCTGGACCAGCGTCTCGCGCGGTCTGCTGGGCTTCGCCTTCGCGCTGCTCATCGGCACCCCGCTGGGTCTGCTGGTGGCCCGGGTGAAGTTCGTGCGCGCGGCCATCGGCCCGATCCTGTCCGGTCTCCAGTCGCTGCCGTCGGTGGCGTGGGTGCCGCCGGCCGTGATCTGGCTGGGCCTGAACAACTCGATGATGTACGCGGTGATCCTGCTCGGCGCGGTCCCCTCCATCGCCAACGGTCTGGTGTCCGGCGTCGACCAGGTGCCGCCGCTGTTCCTGCGGGCGGGCCGCACGATGGGCGCGACGGGCGTCAAGGGCATCTGGCACGTCACGCTGCCGGCCGCGCTGCCCGGCTATGTGGCCGGCCTGAAGCAGGGCTGGGCGTTCTCGTGGCGCTCCCTGATGGCCGCGGAGATCATCGCGTCCTTCCCCGACCTCGGCGTCGGCCTCGGCCAGCTGCTGGAGAACGCGCGCACCGCCAGCGACATGGCCATGGTCTTCGAGGCCATCCTGCTCATCCTGTTCGTCGGCATCGCCATCGACCTGCTGATCTTCAGCCCGCTGGAGCGGTGGGTGCTGCGCAGCCGCGGCCTGCTGGTGAGGGGCTGAGGCACAGCATGCGTACTCCGGTCCGCCCCGTGCTCGTGGTGATCGCCCACGGCAGCCGCGACCCGCGGCACGCCGCGACCGTGCACGCGCTCGTGCAGCGCGTACGGTCGCTGCGGCCGGGGCTGCGCGTGGAGACCGGCTTCCTGGACTTCAACCTCCCCTCCGTGCACGGGGTGCTGGAGTCGCTGGCGGCGGAGGGCGTGCGGGACGTCGTGGCGCTGCCGCTGCTGCTGACCCGCGCCTTCCACGCGAAGGCCGACATCCCCGCCGTCCTGCGGGCCGCGCCGCCGCGGCTGCGCATCCGCCAGGCGGAGGTGCTGGGCCCGTCCCCGCTCCTGCTGTCGGCGCTGGAACGACGGCTGTACGAGGCGGGGTTGACGCCCGCCGACAAGTCCTCGACCGGGGTCGTGCTGGCCTCGGCGGGGTCCTCCGACCCGGAGGCGATCGCAGTGATCGCAGACATCGCGCGGGAGTGGTGGCACACCGGTTGGTGCGCCGTGCGACCTGCGTTCGCCTCCGCTGGTTCTCGCGCGGGGTTCCCCCGCACCGAGGACGCCGTACAGGAGCTGCGCGCCCTCGGCTGCGAGCGGGTGGCCGTCGCGCCGTACGTGCTGGCCCCCGGCTTCCTGCCGGACCGCATCGCGCGCGGCGCGGCCGGGGCGGACGTCCTGGCGGACGTGCTGGGCCCGGCGCCGGAGGTGGCGCGGGTGCTGCTGGAGCGGTACGACGAGGCGCGGCTGCCGCTGCCGGCGGTGATCGGCGCCTGACGGCATGACCGTCTGACGGCCTGACGCCCACCCGTACGGTCGTTCCCGTCCCGGCCTGCTCGGGTTCCCTGAAACCCCTTCCTGGTCACGTCCGGATCTGCTGGGATGGTCCCTCGAGGCACTATCTCGGGGGAGAACGGTTCGCGTGGCCGGTCAGGAGTTCGGGCATCACCTGGGGCTGCCCCGGGCCCTGTCGGGTCTGCCGCTGAGCCCTCTCGTACCCGATTACGGCAGTCTGGCCGTCGCACAGCACGCGGCGGGGATACGTCATCTCGGCGAGGTCCTGGGCGCCTCCCCCGCGGGATTACGGGTCCTGGACGGGCTGTTCGTGCCGTCGGGGCCGTGGGGCCGGCGCCGGGTGGACGGGCTGTTCCTGGACGGTCTCGCGCACGGGCCGGGACCGGGCGCCCCGCTCGCCGCACGGCTGGCCGAGCTGCACCGGCGCGATCCGCAGGCCCTGCGCCGGGTCGTCCTCTACCAGCTGATAGGTCTGCTACAGGACCATCCCGTGTCCCAACGCCTACGAACGGCAGCCGAGTTGGGGGTGCACGCGGACGAGATCCAAGGGCTGGTGGCGGCCGCCCGGCTCCGTCCCGCCCTCGACCGGCGCCAGTGCGATGCCGCCGAGTCGCTCGCCGACGCCCTGGAGCGGCGGCGGCTGCACCAGCTGCGAACCCTGCTCGACCGGCTGCCCCCGGGCGGCGGTGACCCCGCGCTGGCCGCGCTGCGATCGGAAGTGGCCGAGCGGATGGGCCTGGTCGAGGACCTGTTACGGTCCGCGCGGCGAGCCGAGGAGCAGGGCGACCGGGACGGCGCGAGCGGCGCGTACCTGCAGGCGCTGTGCGGGGCGGCCGACGACCGGCGCGCCCTGCGCGGTCTGGTCCGCCTGCACCGGCCCGAGTCCGGCCACCGCCCGCTGCTGCGCGCCGAACTGCGCCCGGACCACGTGGAGTTGAGCTGGCAGGACCGGCACGACGTACCCGGCGAGTGGCGGCTGCTGCGGCTGTACCGCACGGAGCGGGGCAGACCTGCCGTACGGAGTGTGCCCGGCGCGGATCCGACGGCGGCCGGGACCGTACGGGACAAGGACGCCCCGCTGGGCTCCAGGGTGCGGTACGCGGCCCTGCCGTTGCGGGACGGCCGGGTGGCGGGTCCGCCGCTGGTGTCCCGCCGACTGCTGGTCGCCCCGGAGGTGGGACGCCCGGTACTGGCGGACGGTCCGGGCCGTATCCACTGCTCCTGGCGGCGGCCGACGGGCGCGACGGACGTCACGGTCGAGCGCACGGGCCCGGACGAGGCCGCCGTCCGCCACGCACGGAGGCCGGCGGGCGCCACCGGCGACACCGCCGAGCCCACGGCCCCGGACAAGACCCCCCTCCGCCCCGCCCGGCGACCAGCAGACGTGCTCAAAGGCCCCGACGAGGCAGCCATCCACCTCGCACAGCAGCCCGCGGGCAGCACCACCGGCAACACCACCGAGCCCACAGGCCAAAACCAAACCCCCCTCCGCCGCGCCCAGCGACCAGCAGACGCACCCAAGGGCCCCGACGCGGCAGCCACCCACCCCGCCCAGCGGCCCGCGGGCGCCACCGGCGACACCACCGAGCCCACGGCCCCGGACAAGGCCGCCTTCCGGCTCGTTCGGCGGTCCGACGGGTTCACCGCCACCGGGCTGCCGGCCGGCTCGCACTCCTTCCGGATCGTCTGTCACTACCGGGCGCCCGACGGCAGCCGGGTCGCCTCCCCGGGCCTGCGGGTGACCGGTACCGTCCACCCCTGGCCGGAGCCTGTGCGCAGCCTTGAGGCGCGGGCCGACGGCGGGGCCGTGCGGTTCGAGTGGAGCGGTGGGCAGGGTGCCGAGGTGCGGCTGGTGGTGTGGCCCGGGCAGGCGCCCGCGCCGGGCACCGAGTTGCGTGCGCAGGAGCTGCCGGCCGCGCTGGACTGGCCCGAGAAGGCGGGCGCCCTGTGCCCTCCGCCGGGCACGTACGCCGAGGTCGCCGCCGTCGCCGTACTCGGTACACGGGCGCTGACCGGGCCGGCCGTCGCCGTGGAGGCCGTACACGCCGTACCCGGGCTCACCGTCGACCGGCTGACGGACGGGCAGGCGCGGATCACGCTGGACTGGCCCGAGGGGGTCGGGCACCTCGTGGTCGGCTGGGCGGCCCTGGACGGCCCGGAGGGCGGCGGGGAGCGGACCCTGACCGCGCACGCCTACCGGCGCGGCGGGCTGCGGCTGCCCGTCGGCCCGGGGGCCGTGCGGATCCGGGCGGCGACCGTGCCCCGGGTGCCCGGCGCCGTCGTGGTGGTGCCGGACGCCGCCGAGGCGCTGCTGCCGCCCGACGCCACGATCCGGTACCAACTGGTGCGCGCGCCGAAGCGGTTCCTCGGCCGGGGCGGCCGCACCCTGCTCCGGGTCACCCTGGCCGCGCCGGGCGCGCCCGGGGACGTACCGGAGTTCGTGTGCGTCGCGCGCAGCGGCACCCTGCGTCCGCGCAGCGCCGCCGACGGCACGACCGTCCTGCGGATACCCGGGCCCGACCTGGCGCGGCACGGGACCGTCGAACAGGAGCTGCCGGCCTCCCCCTGCCCGGCCCCCTACACCCTGCGCGGCTTCCTGCTCGGGGAGCACGCGGCCTCGGTGCGACTCGAAGAACCCTCTCTCGCCAGCCTGGTGGTGCGCTGAGCCATGACGACCGTGATCTGCCCCTACTGCTTCGCCCGCGCGTCGGCGGCCAAGCTGCCGTACCGCTGTCTGATGACCCCGAGCGGGGTACGCGGCGACGCGCCCTGCGGACCCGAACGCGACGACACCTGGGCCGGGTTCATGGGTCCCGGCGTGCCTCCGGCGGCCCGGATGCGCGGGCCCCTGTTCACCCCCGCGCGCAAGGTCGCCGGGCTCGGCGGCGGGGGCAGCAGCATGCCCTGCCCGAAGTGCGGGGTGCCCACGCCGGTGCGGGTGTGCGCGTCCTGCCACAGCGATCTGCCCAGCGACTACTGCGACCAGGACAGCCGGATCATCGCCCTGGTCGGCGCGAAGGCCTCCGGCAAGAGCACCTATGTGTCGGTGCTGGTCAACGAGTTGAACCACCGGGTCGGGCAGGCCTATCACGCCTCGCTCGCGGCGATGGGGCAGAGCACGCAGACGCGGGACAAGGAGATGGCCGAGGACCTGTACGAGCGGCTGCGGCTGCCGGACGCCACCCGGCCGGCCGCGCTCGGCTTCAACGACCCGCTGCTGTACCGGCTGAGCCTGCCCCGCAAGGGCCTGCTGGGCGGCGCCGGGACCCGGCACACCACGCTGGTCTTCTTCGACGCGGCCGGTGAGGACCTCGCGGGCGCCGAGGCGATGGACCGCTACACCCGCTACCTCGGCGCCGCCGACGGGATCATCCTGCTCGTCGACCCGCTCCAACTCGGCTCGGTACGCGACCGGTTGCCCGTGCACGAGGGACCACCGCTGCCCGCGGTGGAGACCTCGCCGCAGCAGATCGCCGCCGACCTGGCCGCCCAGCTGCGGGCCCACGGCAAGGGGAGGACACGGGGGCGGGTGTCCACGCCGATCGCGGTGGCGGTCACCAAGACGGACATGCTCAGACCCCTGCTGGACCCGCACTCCCCGCTGCTGCGCAACGCCCCGCACAGCGCGGGCACCTACGACGGCGAGGACCGGCTGGCCGTGCACGAGGAACTCCGCTCCCTGCTGACCGACTGGGACTCCGGCGCGCTGCTGCGGCAACTGGAACTGGACTTCGCCGAGTTGTCCCTGTTCGGACTGTCCGCCCTGGGCGCGCCGCCGCCCGCGGACGCCCCGGCGGACGTACCGAAGTCGGGTCCGCAGCCGGTGCGGGTGGAGGATCCGCTGCTGTGGCTGCTGTCCCGGCGCGGGCTGCTGCCCGTGCGCGCCGCGGGGAAGGGACGTGCCAAGTGAACCTCGCCCAGCTGCACTACACCTCGGCGCCGCCCGGTCCGGACGGGTCGGGCTTCCGGTTCACCGCGGTCAGCCCCGGCGTGCCGCAGACACTGCTGCGGGAGGCGGAGCAGCTCATCGGGTACGAGCCGCCGCGCGACCTGCCCGCCCGCCCCGACGCGGAACAGCTGAAGGGCTTCCCGAAGGCCTTCAGCTGCAGCGAACTGTCCGACGGAGGACGGCTGTTGAGCCGGTCGGTGTACACCGGCGCGGACTACAGCGGGCGGTGGGGCAACTTCCATGCCCACGCCCTGCATCTGCCGCCCGGGGTACGGCTGCCGGACGGGGCGCTGCCCATCACGGCCTGGGAGTCGCCGCGCTGGGCCGATGCCACTCCCCCGGACGGGCGGCCCGAGCCGGTGGACCGGTTCGAGCCGTCCGGTCTGCTGCGCCGGGACGGGCTCGTGGCCTTCGCCCGGTCCCGCGCGGACCGGCTCGCCGCGTTCTTCGCGGACCTGCGCGCCCTGGCCGAGGAGACGGACACCCGGCAGATCGTCCTCGTGGAGCACGACAGCGCCGACGTGGCCCAGTGGATCGCGCTGGCCTGCACCGTCCTGCCGCGCGAGCGGGCGCACCGGCTGACCTTCAGCACGTACACGCGCCGTCCGCAGCAGGCCCGCCAGCAGATCGTCGGGGCACTGCCGTCCTCCGAGCCGGTCGGCCACGACCACCGGTTCCGGGTGCACGACTGCACCGCCCGGGCGGCCGAGGAGCCGGTCGGGGACGCCTGGGCCGAGGTGTGCGCGCGGGTCTGGGCGGCCGGCCGGCCCGAGCTGTTCCGCGACAGTTCCGGAGAGCTCGGCCCGCTCGCGGTGGCCGCGCTCGTCCACGGCATCGGGCTGCGTGCCGACGGGCGTGCGGCGGCGGCCCGTTGGGCGGCGGACCACGCCTTCACGATGCCCATCGAGACGCTGCCCGCGTTGATCGCGGCCCTCGCGGGCGGCAGCGTCAAGGACCCGGGCGGGCAGGACAGGCGGTACAGCTCCACCGGTACGCCCCTGGACGACGAACCGGCCGCGCTGGCGGCCCTGTCGGCCCAGCTGGACGGCCAGGTGCCCACCGCCGTGTCGGCGCCGCTCGCCGCCCGCGTGCTGGCCTCGGCGGTGCTCGGCCGGGGCCCGGTACCCCCGCTGGTCGCGGGCTCGCTGACGCCCGCGCTCCGCGCCGAGCTGGCCCGGGACCTCGCCCCGGCCCTGCGGCAGGGCATCGCCGACCCGACCGCACCGGCCGCCGGCCGGCCCCTCGCCCTGCTGCGCGTCGCCGACCTGCTCGACGTGGACTGCACGGAAGCGCTCCCGGAGTTCGCGGGGCGCATCGCCCGGGACCTGGTGATCGGGCGGACCGGGGAACCGACGAGCGAGGAACCGGCGGCCGAGAGACCGACGGCCGAGGAGCCGTCCCCCGACGGCCCGAGCGTTCCCCCCGCTCTTCTCGACGCCGTCCACGGTCATCCCGCCCTGCGCACCGCCCTGTTCGGCGCGCTGGACGCGCTCGCCGCCACCAATCCCCCGGGCGCCGCGGACCGCCTGGCGGGGTCCGGTCTGCCGGTCTCGCTCGACCCGGGCTTCCCGCACCTGCGGATGTGCGTCCAGGCGGACGGGGCACGGCGGACCGGCGGCGACCGGCGGCGCCGGTTCCACGAGGTGCTGCGCACCGCCGGGGTCTCGCCGCACGCCGAACCGGCCGTCCTACGCACGGCGTTGCTCCTGGTGTGGCCGGACGGCCTGCCCACCGGCGAGGAGGCGAGCCTGCTGCTGAGCGAGCTGGGCTCGGACGCGCACCGGCTGGCCGGGACCCGGGATCTGCTGGTCGAGGCCGCCCTCGCCGCCCCGGCCGACGACCCCGCCGTACCGGTCCTCGCCGCCGACCTGCTGCGCTGCTTCACCGCGGAGCTGCGGCCCGCGCACCGGGCGCCGCTGCTCCTGCTGGAGTACGCGGGACTGCTGGACGCCGGCCAGGACGTCGAGGGCTGGGTGGAGCAGGTGCGGCTGCTGCGGGACGGCGCGGCCGAGCCCGTTCCCGAGCCGGTGACGCAGCGGGTGTACGACGCCGTCGCCCGGCGGCTGCTGGCCGTCCCGGCACCGCGGAGCGAGGCCTACGCCGGGCCGCGCCCGACGGCGTCCGAGAGCGAGCTGTACGCGCTGGCCCGCTCGGGCGATCCGGGGCTGCTGGCGGCGTACGAGCGGGTGGCGCGCGGGGACCGGGTGGGCGAGCGGCTGCGCACCGTGCCGTCGTACGTGGCCGTCTGTTTCGGTGACTGGAGCGCGTACCCGCAGACGCACCCGGCCTGGGAGGCGACCCGCACGACCCTGCTGGCCAAGGTGTTGCGGCCCGTCGTGCGGGCGTTGCCCGACGAGGACCGGAGCGCGGTCGAGGAGGCGCTGCGCCGCACCGGCCGGGGCCGGCTGGACGCCTACCGCGCCTGGAACCGCCCCGGTGCCCTGGGCCGGCTCGCGGGCCGGCTGACCGGGCGGGGGCGGCGCGAGGAGCGGCAGGCGACCTGGTACGGCGACGTGGAACCGCCGGGCGAGGGAGGCCGCCGGTGAACGTGGGCGGGGACGACGGCGTCGACGTCCTGCTTCCGGTGCTGCTGGCCCTGTTCGGCTGGGCCGGGGCCGTGGCCGTCGCGGTGTGCGTGTTCCGCACGCTGTGGGAGTTCCTCGGACGCGGGGTGCGGGCCGTGTGGCGGGGGCTCGGGCCCTGGCAGGCGGGCCGCGCCGACCCGCGGCTCGCGGCCGTCGGGAGCGGTGAGCCCGCGCATCTCGCCTACTGGTGGCGGCAGTCGTGGGCGGACGCGGTGGCCGCCGGGCTCGCCGGGATACGGGCCGTCTGGTCCGCCTTCACCGATCCGTGGCTGAACCGGACCGTGCGGAACCTGTTCCAGGGGCGCCGTGCCTCGGGCGTGCGCGGTTCTGCGCCGCTGTACCGGTTCCTGCTGGTCGTGCTCGTCGCACCCGGCACCGCCGCGGGCGCGCTGGTCGGCGCCGTGCTGGCCACGCTGCTGCTCGGCACGGTGCTGGCGCTGTTCGCGCTGCTGCTGGCCGTGGTGTGGCTGGGCTGGGCCGCCGGCGTGCCCGCGCTGCGCGGGGTGGAGCGCGGCCGGCTGCTGCTGCGCGGCATCCGCGTGAAGTGCCCGCACCCCGGCTGTTACGCGCCGGTCCCGCTGGCGCTGCACCGCTGCCCCAACTGCCAGGCCATACATGCCCAGTTGCGGCCCGGGCGGTACGGCGTGCTGTGGCACGTGTGCCGGTGCGGGCACCGGATGCCGGCCTCCCGGCTGCTGGGGCGCGGGAAGCTCACGGCGCTGTGTCCGCGCTGCGAGCAGTTCCTGCCCCGGGCCGCGGGCACCATGCGCGTGGTGCACACCCCGCTGGTCGGCGGCACCTCGTCGGGCAAGACGATGCTGATGGCGGCCATGGTCGAGGGGCTGCACTCCTGGGCCCGGCAGGGCGAACTGCGCGTCGAGTACGCCACCGTCGACGACCAGCGCACCCAGACCGGCCTCAACCAGGAGCTGAACCGCACCGGTTGGGCCCACGCCACCACCGGCGGCCAGCCACGCGCCATGATGCTGACCGTGGCCCGGGGCCGCAGGCAGCGGCTGCTGTACCTGTACGACCCGATGGGCGAGCAGGTGAGCGACGCCGAACGGGTACGTGCCCAGCAGTACTTGGCGCACGCGGACGGGGTGGTCCTGGTCGCCGACGTGCTGGCCGATCCCAGGGTCCGCGGCCGGCTGGGGACCGCGGACACCGAGCGGACCGACCGGGCACGGCCCTCGGCGCAGGGCCCCTGGGAGACGTACCAGCGGCTCACCGGGGAGCTGGCGGCGCTGACCGGCCGGCGGTCCCGGATGTCCGTGGCCACCGTGGTCACCAAACGGGACGTGCTGGACCAGCTGACCTCGCTGCCGGTGCCCGGCCCGCGCATTGACGACTGGCTCACCGACGTCGGTCTCGGCGCGCTGGTCCGCGCCCTCGGCCACGACTTCGGGGCGGCCCGCTACTGGGCGGTCAGCGCCCACGCGGCCACCGGCACCGGCCCGCTGGAGAGCGAGCAGCGCCGGGCCGCCGAGCCGGTGCTGTGGCTGCTCGCGGCCTCGGGGCTGCGCACCGGCCCGCTCACCGGGTCCAACGGCAGCGGCGGCCGGCCGGCCAGGCAGCGGCGGCGACCGGACGACGCCGAGGCGGGGAGGTACAGCCCGGCATGAACCAGGTCACCCCCTCCGTCTCCCGGGCCCGGCGGGCGCTGGCGGGCCTGTTCGTCACCGCCCTGGTCCTGGCGGTGGCCGCGCTCGCCTACGGCATACGGCTGCTGCCCTGACCGACCCGAACTCCCCATCACCTGAAAGGAATCACGGCGTGAGCGACATTCCCGGCGGGCCCATGGCCAACCGGCCGGTCCACTTCATCTGGCTGCTCGACTGCTCGTACTCGATGCAGGGCGAGAAGATCGCGAAGCTCAACTACGCGATCAGAGAGGCCATCCCGGAGATGCGGTCGGTGGCCCACGACAACCCAGCGGCCCAACTGCTGCTGCGCACCGTCACCTTCTCCACCACCGCCCAGTGGCACCACCAGACCCCGGTCCCGGTCGACGACTTCACCTGGCAGGACGTACAGGTCGACGGCATGACCAACCTGGGTGAGGCGCTGCACCTGGTGGCGCGGGAGCTGCAGACGCCGCCGATGCCGCAGCGGGCGCTGAAGCCGGTGCTGGCGCTGGTCTCGGACGGGGTGCCCACCGACGACTGGCGGGCGGGTCTGAAGGCCGTCGACGCGAGTCCCTGGGGTCGCAAGGCGGTGCGGGTCGCCGTCGCGATCGGCGCGGACGCGGACCGCGGGGTGCTCCAGGAGTTCCTCGGCAACCCCGAGCTGCAGCCGCTGGACGCCAACAGCCCCAAGCAGCTGGCCGCCGCGATCCGGTGGGCGTCCACGGCGGCCGTGAAGGCGGCCTCCCAGCCGGTCCTGGGCGACAGCTCGGGCAAGACCCTGGCCATGGCCAAGCAGCCGTACGCGCCGCCGGTGCTGGACGACGACGATGACGACGACGTGTGGTGACGCTCGGGGTGCGACGGTGGGAGACGCTCGCGGACAGCGTCCAGGGGGTCAACAAGCGGCGCAACCAGGACTGGTACGAGTGCCGGGGCACCGGATCCGATGAGGATCCGCTGGTCCTCGCGGTGGCCGACGGGCACGGCTCGGCGGTGCACGCGCGCAGCGAGCTGGGCGCGCGGTTCGCCGTGGACCGGTTCGTGGGTCTCGCCACCCGCTTCGGACGGGCCGCGCACGACTGCCACGAGCCGGGCCGGCTGGCCCGGCTGATGACGTACGCCCGGGACGACTTCCCGCGCGCCCTGGTGCACGAGTGGCGGCAGGCGGCCCTCGGGCACTGGGACCGCAACCGCCCGGTGGTCGAGGAGGCGTCCCGGGAGCCGGGGCCCGACGAGAAGCTGGTGCTGTACGGCACGACGCTGATCGGTGCCGTGCTCACGCCGTGGCTGTTCGTGGCCTGGCAGCTCGGCGACGGGGACCTCGCGGTGGTGGAGCACGACGGCACGCTGCTCCGGCCGCTCGCGCCCGCCGAGGAGGACCTGGGCGACGAGACGGAGTCGCTGTGCGGGCGCGAGGCCTGGCGGTCGGTGCGGATGCACTGGGCACCGGTGTTCGAGGAGGCGCGCGCCCCGCGCCTGGTGGTCCTCTCCACGGACGGGCTGTCGAAGAGCTTCGCTTCGGCCGACGGGTACCGCGCGTTCGTCGCGGGCCTGGCCGGGCGGCTGGCCGAGGAGGGCGGCGCGGGAGTGCGGAAGGTGCTGCCCGAGTGGCTGGCGCAGGCGTCGCGCTACTCGGGGGACGACACGACGCTGGCGGCGGCGCTGCGCTCGGCACAGGGCGCCGTCGTGGACGACGCCGGGCAGGCCGCGGACGCGGGTGGTCCGGTGGACACGGAAGAACGGAAGACGGAGACGTAGATGAGCGGCATGCTCGATGGCGGGACGCTCCTCGCGGCGGAGACCGGTGACGAGGTCGAGATCGTCGGCCTCCTCGGCGCGGGCGGCCAGGGCGAGGTGTACCGGGTCCGCACACCGGACGGGGAGCGGGCGCTGAAGTGGTACTACCCGACCTGTGCGACCGACGAACAGGAGGCGATCGTACGTGAGTTGGTCGTACGGGACTTCGCCGACGACCGGTTCCTGTGGCCGGAGGCGTACGTGCCCGCACACCGCGGCTCGTTCGGCTATCTGATGGGGCTGCGCCCGGACCGCTACAAAGGTCTTCCGGCGCTGTTCCGGCGGCAGTTGCGCACCAGCCCGCGCGCGCTGCTGACGGCCTGCCTGTACACGGTGGAGGCCTATCAGGCGCTGCATTCGCGGGGCATCGCCTACCGGGACATCTCCTGGGGCAACATCTTCTTCGACCCGGCCACCGGTGACGTGCTCGTCTGCGACAACGACAACGCGGTGGTGGAGGGGGACGCCAGCGGCATCTCGGGGACCATGGAGTTCATGGCACCGGAGCTGGTGCGCGGCGACCCCGGGGCGCGCCCCGGCACCCAGTCCGACCTGCACTCGCTCGCCGTACTGCTGTTCATGTTTCTGATGAACCATCACCCGCTCAAGGGCAGGCGGGAGTTGGGCATCCACTGTCTGGACGAGGCGGCCGAGCGCAAGCTGTACGGCAGAAGCCCGCTGTTCGTGTTCGACCCCGCGGACGACTCCAACGCGCCGGATCCGATGGAACACGCGACCGTGCTGGCCACCTGGGACGCGGCGGCCGGGACGCTGCAGGAGCTGTTCCGGCGCTCCTTCACGGTCGGGTTGCGCGATCCGGCGGCCCGGGTGCGGGAGACCGAGTGGCGCAACGCGCTGCGGGCGGTGCTGGACTCGGTGGTCGAGTGCGCGTCCTGCGGGCGGCAGAACATGACCGAGCCGGGCGAGAGCCCGCCGCCCCGGCCCTGCTGGGGCTGTGGGGCGCTGCTGGTGCTCCCGCCTCGGCTGACGGTGACCACTCCCCCGCCCCGCACCGAGCACCACATCCGGCTGCGCCGGGGTGCCCGGGTGCAGGCCCATCATCTGCTGCCGGAGCCGGCGCGGCACGACTGCTCGGATACCGCGCTGGTCGCGGAGCTGGTCGAACACCCCAAGAAGCCGGGCCGGTTCGGCATCGCCAACCGGTCCCGGCAGACCTGGACGGGCACCCGCTCCGACGGCACCGCGCAGCAGGTCGAGCCCGGTCAGACCGTGCCGCTCAGGGCGGGCATGGAACTGGACCTCGGTGACGGGGTGCGGGCGGTGGTGCGGGCCGAGTGAGGTGTGGACGGGGCCCCGTGACGGCGGCGGGGTCCCGTCCGCTCACAGGCCCATGACATGCATGAGCTGCTGGGTGAACGTGAGGCTGCCGGTGCCGGCGGCGGCGCCGATGCTGATGGCCTCCAGGGCGGAGCGGATGCGGCCGCGGTTCGGCGGACCGCCGTCCCCGACGGACTCCATCATCGCGCCCCGGATGGTCTCTCCGTGGCGCACGAGGCCCGGGTACTCGGCGTGCAGCGCCTCGAGCAGCCCGTCCGACAGCCGGACGAGGGCCTCCGAGGCCGGTGCGTAGGGATTGATCTCGATACGGCCGTGATCGCCGATGTTGGCGGGACCGTTGATGTTCCCGAAGTTGTATGTGCTCATCGTGCTGTCCTGACTCCTGCTTCGTGAGGGCCGGCGGGGCTGAGGTTATGACGTGGGCGGACGGGGGCCCGCGGGTCCCGGTCCGCCCTGGGGTCCCGGTCCGCCGTGCGGCCCGGGACCCTGCTGACCGCCCATGGCGATCGTGCCGTCGTTGCCGAAGATGCTGGGACCGCTGACGTTACCGATGTTGTAGGTCTGTGTGCTGATGACCTGGAGAGCCTTGTCGTACGAGCTGGTGTCCACATGGTGGTCCTGGAGGAACCGTTCCGTGGCGACGAGCACGCCCTGCTGGAGCCGGAACAGGAAGTCCTGCGCGTCCATCCGCTCGGTGTAGCCCGCCTCGTCCCAGGCGCCCAGGTCCTCGCGCAGGCTCCCCTTGGCGCCGTAGTCGTGACGGACGTGCTGTTTGGTGATCGCCTTGCGCTGCCTGGTCAGCCATCGGTCGTGGTCACGCTGCCAGCGGCTGCGCGCGCTCAACCGGCCCAGGGAGCCGCGCAGTTGGGGGCCCGTGTGGCAGGTGGCGTACTTGACGAGGTCCCACCAGCGTTCGCGGGGGGCCACCGGAAGGCGGTCCACGCGGTGGAAACGGCCGTCCAGCGGGGGTATCGCGTAGGCGGCGACCTCCCAGGTCAGGCTGGGTGGCTGCAGGATCGCCCGCAGGTACATGGAGACGATCATCCGGCCGCCCTCGCCGATGCGTTCCAGGCACAGGTGGGTGCGCATGCCCGCACCCGGGCTCTGCAGCCCCGCCCGCACCAGTTGCCCGGGTATCCGGGCGCGCGGTCTGCGGGTGCTGTCGGGGACCAGTTCGGGCAGGTAGCAGGCGTTGCTCCCGATGACGTAGAGCCGGTTCTGCGCCCGCAGGTTCGGCAGTCCGGAGATGGTCTCCATGTGGCGGGCCACGTAGGTGTGCAGGTCGATGGCGTCGAAGGGCAGCAGCGGGAGCTTGCCGCCGGCGGGGTCGTCGGCGGGTCTGCTGACGTCGATGGGCTGCCAGACCAGCTCCTTGATCTTCTCGCCGCTGCCGACGAACGGCTTGGTCTGGGCGGACGCGTCCGCGTACGGCAGGACGTTGGCGCGTTTCAGCTCGTTCAGCCAGTCCTCCGCCTCGGCCTCCACGGGCGGCGCCGTCCGCTCGGGCTTCTCTGCGGAGTGGATCACCTCGCGTGCCGTGTCGCGTCCCACGGACTCCTTGTGGTGGACCAGGGTCCAGGCGATCGCGTAGGCGCCGAGAGGGCCGAAAATCGCCACCCATCCGAGTGATCCGTGCCCGTTGACCAGGGCCCACCCGCCCGCCAGAACGGCGACCGGCACGACCACCGCGAGACACGCCAGCCGACGGTCGAGGGCGGCCCGGCGGCGGGTGGCCACGCGCGCGTGCCGGGCGAGGGCGACGAAGTTGATGCCGAGGCTCAGCCCCAGGGCGTCCAGCCGGTCCCCGGTGAGCGCCCGGTCCACGTACAGGGCGAAGTCGTCGTCGAGATGTACCGAGGCGCACAGGCGCCGTGTCACCGAGTCCTTCCGGTACTGCGGCAACGTCGGTAATGGTCTCCCCGACACTCTCATCCGTCCCCCTCGGCCGTTCCGCGCGCTTCACCCTAGGGACAACCCGTGGGTTTTGTCGCGGAGTTCGGGGGAGCCGGGCCGCCGCGGTCCGGCGCTCCCCTGCGACGTCGGACCGCGGTCGGCTCTTGGTTCTGCGCCATCTCGGCCGGATGTGTCACCGGCAAGGGGAATCCGTCGCGCCGAAGCGATGCTTATCAGCCAACCTTCTTTCGTCGCTCAGGAGTTGCCCCGCTGATCGGATCAGTCGAAGCGGAGGGCTCCCGTGCGGGTCCGCTTGAGTTCGAAGAAGTCGGGGTGGCGGGCCAGCACCCGGCAGCTGTCGAAGAGTTCGGCCGCCTCGGCGCCGCGCGGAATCGCGCGCAGGACGGGGCCGAACCACACCGTGCCGTCGACATGGGTCGTGGGCGTGCCCACATAGGCGCCCGAGTCCGGTTCGGCGCCCGCCTCGTGACTGCGGCGCACCGCGTCGTCGTACGACGGATCGTGCGCTGCGGCCAACAGGTCGGCAGGTAGGCCGAGTTCGTCCAGGGCCTCGGTGATCACGACGTCGAAGTCCTTGATCCTCCGCTCGTGGATCCGGGTGCCGAACGCGGCGTACAGGTCGCGCAGCACCTTTTCGCCGTGCCGTTGGGCGGCGGCCACGGCGACCCGGACCGGGCCGATCGAGCGGTCGACCAAGTCGCGGTACCAGTCGGGGAGTTCGTTGCCGATGTTGTGCAGATACAGGCTCATGACGTGGAAGCGCAGGTCGAGCGGCCGCGTGCGCTCGACCTCCAGCAGCCAGCGGGAGGTGATCCAGGCGAAGGGGCAGGCGGGGTCGAAGTAGAAGTCGACACGGGTCGGGTCGGGGCTCGTGGTACGGCTGTTCTCGCTGGGCGTCATGGCGCCGACGCTAGTCCGCCAATGGTGCACAGTCCCGGCCCAATCCGCTCCTCTTTCAGTGGTCCGCTTCCGGCTCTCCCGGGGCGGCGATCTCGATCTCCCGCAGGCGGTCCGGCTCGGCGACGACCTCGATCCGGGTGATCCGGCCGTCGTCGCCGAACGTGAAGGCCAGGACCACACGCGGCCGGCCGTGCGGCGCCATGACGAGGCCGAACCGGCCGTCCAGCAGGGCGAGGCCGGTGAACTGGGCGCGGGCCACGGCGGCCATGGCGCCCTGGGCGACGGGCCCGGCGCCATGGACGGTGACCGGTTCGGGGGTGGGGACGACCCGGGCGTCGGCGTGCAGCACCACGTCCGGGGCGAGCAGGGCGACCAGGGCCGCGAAGTCCCCGCCCCGGGTCGCGGCCAGGAATGCCTCGACGACCTCCCGGCGGCGGCCCGCGTCAGCGGTGGGCGCGGGGGTCCGGCCCCGGACCCGGCGGCGGGCCCGGCTGGCCAGCTGCCGGGTGGCGGCCGGGGTCTTCTCCAGCAGCGGGGCGATGTCGTCGAAGGGCACGGCGAACAGGTCGTGCAGGACGAAGGCGACCCGCTCGGCGGGGGCCAGGGTGTCCAGGACGACGAGCAGGGCGACCCCGACCTCGTCGGCCAGCAGCGCCTCGCGGGCCGGGTCGCCCGCCGTACCGCCGAGGGCCGCATCCGGATCCTGGTGGTCGAGGGGATCCTCCCGGCGGTTGCGGCGCGTGCGCAGCTGGTTCAGGCACACCCGGGTCACCACCGTGGTCAGCCAGCCGGTGAGGTTCTCGACCTCGCCGAGGTCGGCCTGCTGGGCGCGCAGCCAGGCGTCCTGCAGGGCGTCGTCCGCCTCGGCGGCCGAGCCCAGCAGCCGGTACGCCACAGCCGCGAGATGCGGCCGGTCCGCCTCGAACCGTGCCGCAAGCCGTGCGCTGTCCTCCGTGACGCCGTCCACCCTGCCCCCGTCCCATCCTTCGCGCCCGCGCGCCGCGAGCCCCAGGACACGAAACGCCAACCCGGCCGGAAGATCAACCGCGTTTGCGGGCAGCCGTTGCACCGGGCAGTCGTTCACCGGTCAGTCGTTCACCGGGCGGCCGCCCGCTCCGCCTCGTCGGCGAGTCGTACCAGCTCCGCGACCGGCAGGGAGCCCGCCGGCCGGCGTTCCCGGGCGAACCGGTTGGCGAGGCGCTGCAGCAGTTCGTTCAGCGGGGTCGGTACGCCGTGCAGGCGGCCGAGAAGGACGATCTCGCCGTTGAGGTGGTCCGCCTCGATGGTGCCGGTGCCGCGGACGAGGGACTGCCAGGAGGAGCCGCCGCCGCGCGGGGCCCCGTCGAGCGGGACCAGAGTGACCTTGTCCCCGCGTGCCTCCTTCTGCTCCTCGTCGCTCGCGTACGCGATCCCGGCGGCGTCGAGCACGGCCTCTCCCTCGGCCCGCAGGCGCGCGTACAGGGCCTGTTCCCGGCCACCGGCGACGGGCCCGCACAGCGCTTCCAGGGCGGTGCCGAGGTTGTGGAGCAGCTTGGCGTACTGCCAGCGGGCCACGTCCGGCACGACCGGCGCCTCGAAGCGGGCGGCCGCCAGGTCGGCGGCGATGCGCCGGGCGGTGCCGTCGGTGCCGTGCGGATACCGGCCCAGGTGCAGGATGCCGGTGAGCGGGGTGCCGGCGGCGGAGACGACTCCGGCTTCCACGAAGGCCGAGGGCAGCCAGACACAGACGCCGTACACCTGCCGGAAGCGGCGCAGCGCCAGGCGCGGACTCTCCACGCCGTTCTGCAGGCACACCAGCGGCAGCTGCTCCGCCGCCGTCCCGCCGCCCGCGACCGGGGCCTCGCCCCAGGCCTCCAGAGCGGCCGCGGTGTCCTGTGTCTTCACGGCCAGGACGAGGACGTCGTCGACGCGCAGCTCGCCGAGCGGGTCCGGTCCCTCGACGGCGGGCAGCCGGTGCGTCGACTCTCCCTCCGGTACCCGCAGCTTCAGCCCCTGCTCGGCGAGTGCCGCCAGATGCCGGCCGCGGGCGACGAGCACGACCTCACGCCCGGCCTGGGCCAGCCGCCCGCCGACGGTGCCGCCGACCGCCCCGGCCCCGATGATGATGTAGCGCATGGGGCAGAGCCTCGCACACCGGCCGTCGCCCTAGGCCCGGACCTCCCGTCACCCTTCCGCAGCGGTCAACTCGACCAGTTTGAGCACGGTGTTCCAGTTCCGGCTGGTGGCGATGACGCCCTTGGTGACGCGCGGCCGGTACAGGGCCTCGGCGAGCTTGGAGCGGCCGAGGCCGTCCGGGGCGTACAGGTACAGACAGCGGTCGCCGAGGCGGAACTCCTCGGGGAGATGGGCGGCGGGGTCGATCTCCGCGAAGCGCTCCGCGGTGACCGGTGCGGAGAAGTAGGTGACGTGCAGCTGCTTGGCCTCCAGTTCGGCGGCCGGGAACGGGCAGGCCTCGGCCACCGCCCGCAGATAGGTGTGGTCGCGCACGATCACGTCGACCGGGAAGCCGAACCGCTCCTCGATCGCGCGGGCCAACCCGGCCGCCAGAGACTCCTCGTCGCCCCGGTCGGTGGTGAAGACGGCCTGCCCGCTCTGCAGATGGGTCCGTACGCCGTCGTGGCCGAGGCCGGTCATGAGCGTGCGCAGATCGGCCATCGGGAGCTTCTTGTTGCCGCCGACGTTGATTCCGCGCAGCAGCGCCGCATAGGTCGTCATCCGGCCAGCCTAGAGCGGCCGCCGTGCCCCGTGGGGGCGGGCACGGCGGCCGTACCCGTGCGTACGCCGGGTTGCGCGAAACTCTGTCCGATCAGGAGGGTGCGGATCAACTCCTGGACGCAGCTGTGATTTGTTCAACAACCTTTCGTAACCACAAAGTGGATCTCTGTCGGCGGATCGGACATCCCTGAGTCCCGCCCCCGAGAACCGGCTGCGAGAACCCCGATAGATGTAAGGGGCCGTGGTCCTCCCCAGCGATGACCCGGGCCCTCGGCACTTCACCGGGCAGCACGACGAGACGTCCTTATCCGGCCCATACCGTCGAAGGCGAGCAAGCGAAGACGTGGCGGCAGGGGGCCGTCACCGCACACGAGGGGGACATCCCGTCATGGGGAACACGGACGTGCGCGTGCGGGGCCTGGCCGCCCGCGCCGGCGGCTGGAGCGCCCGGCACCGCTGGGCCGCCGTCGGCATATGGGTGTTGTTCGTCGTCCTGGCCATGGGACTCGGCTCGGCGGCCGGCCGGGTCGACGTGGACGAGAGCGACCAGCTCAAGGGCGAGACGCACACCGCCGCACGCATCATCGACGACGCGGGCATCGAGCAGCCGGCCGGGGAGACCGTGCTGATCCAGTCCGAGGACGGCGCCGTGAAGGCCACGAGCGGCGAGTTCCGGGCCGCCGTCACCGACGTCGTCAAGGCCGTCGGCGCCACCGGCAAGGTCGTCAACGTGACGTCGCCGTACGACACCCGCACCATCTCCCGGGACGGCCGCAGCGCACTGGTGCAGTTCGACATGCGCGGCGACGCGGACACCGCCGCCGACCGGGTCGAGCCGGTGCTGAAGGCCGTGGCCGGGGTCCAGAAGGACCACGGCTCGCTGCGGATCGAGGAGATCGGCGGCGCCAGCATGAAGAAGCAGTACGACGACGCCTTCGGGAACGACTTCCAGCAGGCCGAGTACTCGGCGGTGCCGGTGGCCCTCGGCATCCTGCTGATCGCCTTCGGCGCGCTGGTGGCCGCGCTGCTGCCGGTGGGGCTGGCGATCACCGCGATCATGGCGACGATGGGCCTGATGGGCCTGGTCAGCCATGTGCAGCCGATGAGCGACACCGCCAACTCCGTGATGCTGCTGGTCGGTATGGCCGTCGGCGTCGACTACTGCCTGTTCTACCTGCGCCGCGAGCGCGAGGAGCGGGACGCCGGGCGGGACCCGGGCACCGCGCTCAGGATCGCCGCCGCCACCAGCGGCCGCGCGGTCATCGTCTCCGGTGTCACGGTGTGCGTGGCCATGGCGGGCATGCTGTTCACCGGTCTCGCCACGTTCGAGGCGATGGGCCTGGCCTCGCTGATGGTGGTGGCCGTGGCCATGGTCGGCTCGGTGACGGTGCTGCCCGCGCTGCTGTCGCTGCTGGGCGAGCGGGTCGAGAAGGGCCGGATCCCGTTCCTGGGCCGGCGCCGGCAGGGCGTGCCCGCCGAGAGCCGGTTCTGGACGGCCGTCCTGCGGGGCGTGCTCGCCAGGCCCGTGATCTCCGTCGTCGTGGCGGCCGGCGCGCTGCTCGCGGTGGCCGCGCCCGCGCTGGGCATGAAGACCCAGCAGCTCACGCTGGACCAGGAGTTCGGCGACACGCTGCCGATCGTGCAGACCTACAACCGCATCAACGACGCGTTCCCGGGCGGTTCCGAGCCCGCCCAGGTGGTCGTCAAGGCCAAGGACATCAACGCTCCCGAGGTGCGGCGGGCGCTGGCCGACTTCAAGCAGCAGGCAATCTCCTCGGGCGCCTCACGCGGCCCGGTCGACGTCAAGGTGCGCGAGGCGCAGAACGTCGCCCTGGTCTCCGTACCGCTGGTCGGCGGCTCCGACATGGACCGGGCGGTCAAGAGCCTCGACAAGCTGCGCGACGAGGTCCGGCCCGCCACCCTGGGCAAGGTCGCGGGCGTCGAGGCGCCGGTCACCGGACAGGTCGCGGGCAACAAGGACTTCAACGACCAACTGCTCGGCTCGGTCGTCCCGGTCTTCGCGTTCGTGGTCGTCTTCGCCTTCCTGCTGATGCTGTTGTCGTTCCGCTCGCTGACCGTCGCGATCACGTCGATCCTGCTCAACCTGCTGTCGGTGGGCGCCGCCTACGGCATCCTCGTCGCCGTCTTCCAGCACGGCTGGGGTGCCTCGCTGGTGGGCGCGGAGGGCGTCGGCGCGGTCGTCACCTGGCTGCCGCTGTTCCTCTTCGTGATCCTGTTCGGCCTCTCCATGGACTACCACGTGTTCGTGGTCTCCCGGATCCGCGAGGCACGGATGCGCGGCCGTACGACGAAGGAGGCCATCCAGCACGGCGTGGTCACCACGGCCGGTGTCGTCACCAGCGCCGCGGTCATCATGGTCGCCGTGTTCGCGATCTTCGGCACCCTGTCCATGCAGTCCATGAAGCAGATGGGCGTGGGTCTGGCCGCCGCCGTCCTCATCGACGCGACGATCATCCGTGGCGTGCTGCTGCCCGCCGTGATGGCGCTGCTCGGCGAGCGCAACTGGTACCTGCCGAAGTGGCTGCACCGGCTGCCCGACCTCACCCACGACGAGTCGCCGGAGCCGGTCGCGGCGGCCCCGGTGCTCGGTGAGGGCGAACGACTGAGCGTCTGATCCATCCCGTTGACACAGGGCCCGTTGGTTTCCGGGGGGAACCAACGGGCCCTGTCAGGCATCGTCCACGAGGCACGGCTCGACGCCGACTACCTCTGACGGCGCAGCTCGGCCTCGATCAGGTCGGCCGCCCGCCGGGTGCCGCCCTCCTCGGCCATGCACGCCTGGATCTCCTTCAGGCGCCGGGCCACCTCCGGGTCGCCGGACAGGGCGAGGGCGGCTTCGCGGAGGCGGTCGGCGGTGACCTCCTCGGTGGCCAGGCGGCGGGCGACGCCGAGGGACTGGAGCATGTCGGCGTTGCCGAACTGGTCGACGGCCTGTGGTACGGCGATCATCGGCGTGGCGGTGGCCAGCCCCTC
The DNA here is from genome assembly GCF_053597295.1 of Streptomyces sp. NPDC001450. Lineage (NCBI taxonomy): Bacteria > Bacillati > Actinomycetota > Actinomycetes > Kitasatosporales > Streptomycetaceae > Streptomyces > Streptomyces sp. NPDC001450. The sequence continues at coordinate 180,943 of NZ_JBSFHY010000009.1, read as the reverse complement.
CTGGCTGCCGCCCGCACCGGCGTGCGTGACGAACAGGTCGGCCTGCCGCAGCACCGCCAACTGCGGGACCCAGCTGTGCACTTCGACGTTGGCGGGTATGTCGCCCAGCTCGGCGGGGCCGACGTGCCGGCCGATCTGCAGGACCAGGTGCCAGCCGGGCAGGTCCGCGAAAGCGCGCACGCACTCGCGGTAGAAGCCGGGCTGTTTGGTGAAGGCCGAGCCGAGGGAGACCAGGGCCACCTTCTCGGCGTCGGCGGGCCGCTGCCAGTCGCCCTGGCCGGCACGGTCCCCCTGACAGGCGCCGACGAAGGTGTACACGCGCTCGTCGACCCGGTCGGCGTTCGGCTGGAGCGCCTTCGGGATCAGGACCAGTGAGCGGGCTGGACGGCCGACGAACGAGTCCGGGTGCTCGGTGATCCCGTTGTCCGCCAGCCAGGCCTCGAAGCGGGCGTAGTAGGCCTGCCCGCGCTCGGTCTTCCTCGGCTCCGCCCACATGGGCTCGGCGACCTCCTCCTCATATCCCTCCCAGGCGACGAGGTTCGGCGAGAGGGAGATCGCGGGGACGCCCCGGCGGTGGGCCAGGACGCGGGCCGGGTAGGAGGCGATGTCGTGCAGGACGAGGTCGGGCTCGTCGCCGCCGTAAGCCCGGATCAGCTGCGGCAGCGCCTGGACCGCGTCCTCCAGGAAGGGCTCCACGTTGTCCAGCAGAGTGCTCCCCCAGGCCTCCGGACCGGCGTCGGGCCCGGGCAGCGCGGAGGTGTACGGCACGGGCCGGGCCCCGGTCGCGGCCACCTTCTCCACGAAGGCGGGCGGAATGGCGTACGTCACCCGGTGCCCCCGGGCGACGAGTTCACGGATCACCTCCAGGCTGGGGTTCACATGACCGTGGGCGGCGATGGAGAACATGGCGATGTGAGCAGGTGCGTTCATGACGTCGAAGCTAGGCGAGACGAGACGTCTCGTTCAATCGAATAAAACTCGGAGCGCACCCCGCCGGAACGACTCCCGCCGACACCCCCTCTCCGATGGCGGGCGCCCCTACGCTGGTGGGGTGGACGACCGGCAGGCGGAGTTCATCGGACTGTCCCCGTTGAGGAGATCCGGGCGTGGCAACGGGACGAGCCGCCTCAGTTACGGACGATGCTGGGGAACTTCGTCGGGAACGACGCGACCTACGCGGTCATCGAGCTGTACGACGCGGACGGTCGGCTCCTCGACCGCTCGACCGGGCTCTGCCTGCGCGGAGGCAGCCGCCACGCCGAGATCGACGCGGTGGACCAGCTGGCGCTGAACCAGGCGCGCGGCGGGCACGCGGTCATCGCGATCAGTCGGCCTCCGCGCGGCAGGCCTCACGGCGACGACGAGTCCCAACGCAACTCGCGGCTGGCGCCGCGGGGACGTTGGACGCACGCCGCGGCGGGCCGCCCCGCCCCCTGCAGCACGCCGTTGAGTCTGCAGCGGCCGATCGACCCGGCCAGCCTTCGGGGCTGGCCGCTCGACCAGGAGATCTACCGGCTGCGCCGGCATGCGCAGGCCGACCCCGCGCGGGCCGCGGACCCGGCGGTGGCGCGGATCCGGGAGGCATTCGAACAGGAGGCCCTGCGGCGCAGCGCCGAGCACGTCGTGACCCGGGCGCTCCCCCCGACCACCGGAGTCTGGCGGGAGGTTGAACTGCTGCCGATCGTCGCCCCGGAGCTGCCGCGGGGGGGCTCGACCCGTTCTCGAACCGGGGCACCTTCGAGCCGCCCATGCACCGCCGGACCGAGGCCCAGGTGCTCGCCGTCCCGCAGGAGGGGGGCGCCCGGACCCGCTTCTTCAACCTCAGGGGCGCGTTCTGGCCCGATGGCAAAGACCTCTTCCTGGAAGACGTCCTGGTGCCCCGGTGAGACCGTGATCCCGACGCCGACACACGGTCCGACCTGTGCGAATGCGAGACTTGCCGAAGAGCGGACACGCACTGCCCGGGACGAACGGCACGGAGGCGGACGATGGACGAGGCACGGGCGCGGGACGTACTGGCCGCGGCGAAGGTGCTGCCGGGCTCGGCTCGGGACGCGCGGCTCCTCGCCCTCGGTGAGAACGCGGTGTTCGCCGCCGGTGACCTCGTCGTCAAGGTGGGCCGCGACGCCGAACTGCTGGAGCGGGCCCGGCGCGAGCTGGACATCGCCGGCTGGCTGGCCGAGGCGGCCGTACCCGCGGTGCGGGCGGCCGAGCCGAAGCCGCTGCTGGTCGAGGGGCACCCGGTGACCGTGTGGCACCGGCTGACCGACCCCGTACGACCGGCCGAGCCCCGGGATCTCGCGCAGCTGCTGCGGATCGTGCACGCGCTCCCCTCGCCTCCCTTCGCGCTGCCGCCCCGCGATCTGCTGGGCGGTGTGGAGCGCTGGCTGCGGCTCGCGGGCGAGGCGATCGACCCCGAGGACGCGGCCTGCCTGCGGGCCCGCCGGGACGGCTTCGCCGCTGCCGCGGCCGCGCTGACGCCCCGTCTGGAGCCGGGGCCGATCCACGGCGACGCGCTGCCCCGCAACGTGCACGTCGGCCCCGACGGCCCGGTCCTGGTCGACCTGGAGACCTTCTCCGCCGACCTGCGCGAGCACGACCTGGTGGTCCTGGCCCTCTCCCGCGACCGCTACGGCCTGCCCGCCGAGGCCTACGACTCCTTCACCGAGGCCTACGGCTGGGACGTACGGGAGTGGGAGGGCTGCGGGGTGCTCCGCGGGGCTCGCGAGACGGCCAGCTGTGCGTGGGTGGCCCAGCACGCGCCGAGCAACCCCAAGGCGCTGGCCGAGTTCGAGCGCCGGGTGGCGTCCCTGCGGGAGGGGGACGAATCGGTGCGGTGGTATCCGTTCTGAGCACCTGTTGAACGCCGCTCCCGTCAGGGAGTCACGTCGCCCTGGATGGTTCGTGCTGCTCGCCGCAGTTCCGTCAGGACCGTGCGGACCGCCCTTCTCGCCGTGCGCTCGGGGCGGCACAGGACGTCGATGTGCCGTGTGGCCTGGACGCCGCTGAGCGGCCGGAGGACCAGCGCCGGATGCGGGCGCATGGTCCAGCGCGGCATCAGCGCGATCCCGCCCCCGGCGGCGACAGCCTCGGCGACCACCGCGAACTCGTTGATGCGATGGGCCAGATGGAGCCGTCGGCCGGCCGCGGCGGCGATGGCTTCGATGGTGGCCATGACCGGGAACCCGTCGTGCACGGTGATCCACGGCAGGTCGGCGACGTCGCGCGGCGTCACCCGCCGCTTGGCGGCGAGCGGATGCCCGGCGGGCATCGCCACGTCGAGCGGCTCGTGCAGCAGGGTGGTCACGGTCACCGCGCGCGGCCAGGGCGGGGCATGGTCCAGACGATGGGCGAGGACGAGGTCGTAGGCGCGGGTCAGCCGGGGGAAGTCCTCCTGCGGTACGTCCTCGTCGGCGAGCGCCACCGTCGGCGCGCCCGGCCCGGCGAGGCCGCGCAGCAGCAGCGGGAAGAACGCCGCGCCCGCGCTGTGGAAGGCCGCCACCGACACCTCGCCGTCCGGCCTGCCGGCGAACTCCTCGACCGCGTGCCGGGCCCGGGCCAGAGCCGACTCCACCTCGACGGCCGCGTCCGCAAGCGCCTGCCCGGCGTCGGTGAGCACCAGGCGCCGCCCCTGCCGTTCGGTGAGCGGCACGGGGATCGAGCGTTGCAGCAGCCGCAGCTGCTGCGAGATCGCCGACGGCGTCACCAGCAGCGCCTCGGCGACCGCGGTGACGCTGCCCAGCTCGCCCAGCTCCCGCAGGATCCTCAGCTGCCGTTCGTCCACGCCGTCAGTGTAGGGCGACGATGTAGGTCTACTAAAAGATCGTTTAAGAAAGTGGTTCTGGGCTTCAGACATGTCGGGGGTGCACCGTGGGCGGGTGACCGACGCCCGCCGTACCGACGCGGTGCTGCTGCTCGTCGCGCTCGTCTGGGGTTCCAGCTATCTGTCCGCCCAGACGGCCGCGAGCGCCCTGCCCGTCCTCCTCGTCCTGTTCGCGCGCTACGCCCTTGCCGCGCTCCCCTGCCTGGGTCTCGTCGCCGCCCGGGGCGGACTGCGCGGATGGACCCGCGACGAGGTGCGGGTGGGGCTGCCGCTCGGGGTCACCCAGGCCGCGGTCCTGGTCGTGGAGACGTACGGCGTCGCCCACACCACGGCCGCCAACGCGGGCCTGATCATCAGCCTCACCATCGTGCTCACCCCGCTCCTCGACCGCGCCGGGCGCCGAGGCGGTCCGCCTCCCGCCTTCTTCGCCGCGGCCGGCGTGTGTGTCGTGGCCGTCGGTCTGCTCATGTCCGGGAACGGCTTCCACGCGCCTCGCCCCGGGGACCTGCTGATGCTCGCCGCGGCCGGCGTCCGGGCCGTGCACGTGGCCCTGGTCGGCCGGCTCACCGTGGGCAGGGCGATCCGCCCGCTGCACCTGACGACGGTGCAGACCCTGGTCGGCACCGCGCTGTTCCTCGTACCCACCGCCCGCGATCTTCCGGCGCTGGCCCGAGCCGACGCCGCGACCTGGACCCAGCTGGTCTATCTCGCCCTGTTCTGCAGCGTGTTCGCCTTCCTCGTCCAGACCTGGGCGGTGCAGCGCACCTCCGCCAGCCGGGCCAGTCTGCTGCTCGGCACCGAACCCGTCTGGGCCGCGGCGGTCGGCATCGCGTTCGGCGGCGAACACCTCACCCCGCTCACCGCGCTGGGGGCGGCCCTGATGGTCACCGGCACGTACTGGGGCCAGGCCGTGGAACGCGCCCACCGGACCGCCGGGACCGCCCTCGGTCCCGGGCCCACCGACACAGCCAGGGCATCCGCGCCCGCCACGTCCCCCGACAGGACCGGAGAAGACGCCCCATGCCGGACCACGACACTTACCAGCACCTGATCTCCCTGCTCGACGCCTCCCACGTCGACTACCGGCTCATCGACCACGCGCCCGAGGGCGCCACCGAGACCGTGAGCGCGCTGCGCGGCCATCCGGTGAGCGAGGCCGCGAAGTGCATCGTGCTGCGGGTCAAGGTCGACCGCCGCACCACGCGTCACGTACTCGCGGTCGTGCCCGGGGACCGGCGGGTGGACCTGGACGCCGTGCGGGCGCTGTTCGAGGCCCGGTACGCCGGCTTCAGCGACGCCGAGACCGCCGAGCGGCTCGCCCGCTCGGTGCCCGGCACCGTGCTGCCGTTCAGCTTCGATCCCGCGCTCGAACTCGTCGCCGACCCGGACGTCGTCGCCCAGCCGCGGCTGTACTTCAACGCCGCCCGGCTCGACCGCTCGCTGTGTCTCACCGGCACGGACTACGCGCGGCTCGCCGGCCCGCGGGTGGCCCGCATCGCGAGCCCCGCGCCGGCGTGACCTGCTCGGCTCAGACCTTCTCGTCCGCCAGGCCCGCCGGCTCCCGCAGCGGCCACGCCCCTTCGACCACCGCGCCCGCATCCCCCTTGCGGCGCAGGAACGCCTGGAAGTCCGCCGCCCACTCGGCGTACCAGTCGATCTGTCTGCGGTGCAGTTCCGCCGGCCCCAGGGACGCGATCTTCGGGTGCCGGTCGGCTATCGCGGAGGCCAGCCGGGCCGCGGCGAGGGCGTCGGCCGAGGCGTTGTGGGCCGCGTCGAGGACTATGCCGTACTCGGCGCAGACCGCTTCCAGGTTCCGCTTGCCGCGGCGGTAGCGGTCGACCCAGCGGTCGATGGTGTAGGGGTCCACGACCGGGGCCGGGGCGCGGCCGCCGAGCCGGTCGGAGAGCGACGGCAGGCCGTACCTGCGCAGCTCCGCGGAGAGCAGGGTGAGGTCGAAGGCCGCGTTGTAGGCGACGACCGGGACGCCCGTCTTCCAGTAGGAGACCAGGACGTCCGCGATGGCGTCGGCCACCTGGTCGGCGGGGCTGCCCTCGGCCGCCGCGCGTTCGTTGCTGATGCCGTGGACCGCGACCGCGTCGGCCGGGATCTCCACGCCCGGATCCGCCAGCCATTCCCGGCGCCCCAGGGGCTCACCGGCCCTGACCTCGATCACCGCGCCGGTGACGATGCGCGCCTCGCGCGGATCGGTCCCGGTCGTCTCCAGGTCGAAGCCGATCAGCAGCTCCCGGTGCCAGCCCATGGGCGGTCCCCCTTCTTGGTGGTGCTTTCCCCCAGTGGCCTCCACCATCGCACGCGGCACTGACAATCCGAGGACCCCGTTCCGCTTGCCGGGGTGGACGGTTCAGGACACCGGGCGCGAATCCGCCCAGGCCAGCTCGAATTCCTCGCGGTATGTCGGGAAGAGTCCGGGTTCGACGACATCGTCCGACTTGACCAGCCGACTGCCGTTGCGCAGCACCAGTACCGGCGACTCCATCCCGCGCGCCCCGCGCAGATAGGACTGCACCACGGCGATGCCGTCGGCGCCGTCGCCGTCCACCAGGTAGGCGGTGAAGCGGGGCGTCTCGTCGTAGACCTGGATCTCGAAGGCGCCGGGGTCGCGCAGCCGGGACCGCACCCGGCGCATGTGCAGGATGTTCATCTCGACGGACCGGCTCAGTTCACCCCGTTTCATCCCGAGTTCGCGCTCACGGCGCTTCACCGCGCTGGAGGCCGGGTTGAGGAAGAGCAGCCGCACCCGGCAGCCGGACTCGGCGAGCCGGACCAGGCGGCGTCCGGAGAAGTTCTGCACCAGCAGGTTGAGACCGATGCCGATCGCGTCGAGGCGGCGGGCGCCCCCGAAGATGTCCTCGGCCGGGAACTGGCGCATCAGGCGCACCCGGTCGGGGTGGACGGCGACGACGTCCGCGTACCGGTCGCCGACCAGGTCCTCGACCGCGTCGACCGGCAGCCGGCGTGCGGAGGGCACGTCGCCGCCCGCGCCGAGCGTCTCCAGCAGCCGGGCGGAGGCCCGCTCGGCCTGGTCCAGGACCGCCCCGGACAGGGCCCGGTTGCGGGAGACGACGTTACGGGTCACCTCCAGCTCGTCCAGGGCGAGTTCGAGGTCGCGGCGCTCGTCGAAGTACGGCTCGAAGCACGGCCAGTGCTGCACCATCAGCTCGCGCAGCTGCGGCAGCGTGAGGAAGCTGAGCACGTTGTCGTCGGCCGGGTCGAGCAGATAGCCCTTGCGGCGGCTGACCTCGCGGACGGCGACCGCCCGCTGCACCCACTCCTGTCCGGCGGGCCCGGCCGCGGCCACCACCCACTCGTCGCCGTGGACGGGCTCGTAGATGGGACGCAGCACGGCGGCCACGACAGCGCGCAGCCGCTGTTCGACGAGGTTCAGCCAGATGTAGGCCCGGCCCGCCCGCTGGGCGCGGGTGCGCACCTCGAGCCAGGCGTCGGCGTCCCAGTCCAGTTCCGGCCCGATGGACCCCGTGGCGTCCATCGGGCGGGCCAGGGACACCGCGCCGGGCGGGACGTCTGTGGAGTTCCCCTCGTGACCCTCGTCACCAGGGGGCAGCTCCAGCCCTCCCGAGCCCACCCGCGCACCGCCTTCCGCCACCCCGGGCCTTCCCCGTCTCAACGATCAAGGAAGGGTACTCCGGGAGCGGTCGGCGATGCAGCCGGATGGACAGGTCGGTTTCTCAACTACGCGGCCGCCAGTGGCCGTTCTGCCACGCCAGCGCGTCCGGAGTGAGCGGATTCATAGCCGTGACGTCCCTGGGGGAGATGGCGAAGCCCTGCCAGTGGACCGGCATGGGCTGCTGGTCCTCGTCCCGGGCGATGTGGTGGAAGCCGACGTTCATCCAGACCACCGGGTGAGTGAGGGTCTGGCCGTTGACCCACTTGTCGACGGACTTGCCCGCCCCGGCGGGGCAGGCACCCGGGTTGTTGCTGGCGAACTGCTCGCACTTGTTGTACTCGGTGAAGTACACGTCGTGCTTGGTGAAGCTGCGGCCCGGATACTTCGTGGTGGGGCCGGGGACGATCTCGTACGAACGCGCGTGCCCGTCCTTGTTCTTGCCGGTCGCGCTGACCATCCGCCACCAGCGGTAGGTCTTGTAGTCACCCGCGAGTTCCTTGGTGACCTTGGTGCGGGTGGTCTTGTTGGTGGGCGCCTGCTGGCCGTGGGCGGGGGCGGTGACGGCCGAGTCGTACTGCTCGACCTTCGTCTTGGACGAGCCGTCGAGGCCGAAGTCCAGCCGCCAGAAGACGTTGTGGCTGTGGCTGGTGGCGTAGGCCTTGGCGCCCTTGCCGATGGGCCAGCCGCGGCCGTCGCCGGCGTCGTAGTCGTCGTAGGAGAGGCTGCCGGTGGCGCCGACGTTCATGTTGACGGTGCCATCGTCCTGGAAGCGCCACTCGGTCATGTACTCGTACCAGCCGACCTGGTTGACCGTGTAGACGAGCAGGTCCTTGCCCTGCGCCTGGAAGACCTTGTTGGCGCTGTCGCCCTGCATGCGGTAGGCGTGACCGCGCGAACGCGTGGTCGTGCACAGGCCGTTGACGTTCGGGTGCTGCGGGTCCCAGGCGTCCGGGACGCGGACGGACTTGATGGTGCCGCCCGGGCACTCGCCCGGTGCCAGGTTCACCAGGCCCTGGGCGAAGCCGAAGCCGGTCAGGTCGTCGTACTCGACGCTGCCGTCGTCGTAGGGGACGTCGATCTGGGCGAGGCGGGCGCTGTTGAGGACCTTGATCGGCTTGGTCTCGCCCTTGGGCTGGTACGAGACGTTCTCCAGGACGAGGCCGGCCTTGCTGTCGTAGCGCCAGCACATCCGCCAGGTGGTGCCGCTGGAGAGTTTCTGCTCGATCTTGTACTTGGCGCTGCAGTCGGCGGTCGCCGCGGGCGCGGCCTTGGGCTGGGCGACGGCCGGTCCGGCACCGGCCGTCGCACCGGCGGCCAGCGCGGCCACGGTGACGCCTACGGCCGCCCGCGCGCGGGCACGGCTGATTCGGTTGACGGGCATGACGAAGTGGCTCCCTTGCAGGACGAGCAAGTTGGAAAAGCGAACGGAGGACTGCTGTCGCTCAGCGGCGGTCGAGCGCGGCGACCTTGCGGGCGCTCAGGTCGACGACCAACGACCGGGCGTCGATCCAGGGACCGTTCTTGACCTTCGGGAACAGCCGTACACAGCGGTGTTCGCCGCACTTGTCGAGCGCGGCGGGCTGGCCGCCCGGAGTGGCCCGGTAGACGGCGCCGTTGAGCAGCAGCTGGTCCGGAGAGGTCAGCTCGTGGCCGGTGGCGTCCTTGTAGTCCGCCTTGAGGCCCGCGCCCAGCGGGTCGGCGATCAGCAGCTTCGCCGCCTCGGCGTTCTCGGCACGGCTCAGCGGCGGCTGGACGCCGTGCTGGGTGCCGGTCCGCTCGACCTTGCCGGTCTCCAGGTTGACCGTCTTGGTGACCAGCGTGTCGCTCTTGTAGTCGTAGAAGCTCACGTCGGCCCGGCGCGGCGCGTCCGGGTCGTCCAGTTCGTTCGCTTCCGGGTCGGCGAGGTCGACGCTCAGGCGCTGCGGGCCGCTGCCGCCGTCGACGTTCTCGCCCGTGTTCAGCAGCTGCTGGTTCGTGGCGAGCTTCGCGACGCGCTGGATCTCGTCGTCGGTCAGCGGGTCGCGGCCCGTGCCCTTCTTCCCCTCGGCGGGCGCCTGTTCCACGACGCCCGGCTGGACCCCGTCCGGGCCCTGTCCCGCCTGCTGCGCGGCCTGCGTGCCGCTGCCCGGTCCTCCCGATTCGTCGGCCCCTGCCGTGCCCGGCAGGGTGATCCCCACCATCACCGCGGTCCCGGCCACCGCCAGGGCCGCACCCGCCACCACCTTGCCCAGATGGCGGTGCACTATCTCGCGCACATCTTCCCCCTACTCCCCCAACGTCCCCGGGAGTACGTGTCTGCCCCACTGGTTCGGCACACGGCAGGTAGCCCCTTCTCCGTATGCACTGGTCGGCCGGTAAGAGGGGCGTAAGTCACAGGAGGTTCCCTCACTTTCGGGCAGACTCGGAGTCAACGCGGCCCCGGCGGGGCGGCACACCTGGAAGAGTCGTGTCCATGCAGGTCTGGCCTGGCGAGGCGTATCCGCTCGGCGCCACCTATGACGGCGCCGGAACCAACTTCGCGGTCTTCACGGAGGCCGCGGACCGAGTAGAGCTGTGTCTGCTGCACGACGACGGCTCGGAGACGGCGGTGGAACTGCGCGAGAGCGACGCGTTCGTGCGGCATGCCTACCTGCCGGGCGTCATGCCGGGACAGCGGTACGGGTTCCGGGTGCACGGCCCGTACGCCCCCGAGCGCGGCCTGCGCTGCAACTCGGCGAAGCTGCTGCTCGATCCGTACGCGAAGGCGATCAGCGGGGCCGTCCAGTGGGGCGAGGAGGTGTACGGCTACCACTTCGGCGCACCGGAGCGGCGCAACGACCTGGACTCGGCGCCGCACACCATGACCTCGGTGGTGATCAACCCGTACTTCGACTGGGGCGACGACCGGCTCCCGCGCACCGAGTACCACCGCACGGTGATCTACGAGGCCCATGTGAAGGGCCTGACCATGCGCCACCCGGGCCTGCCGGAGGAGCTGCGCGGCACGTACGCGGCGCTCGCGCACCCGGCGATCATCGAACACCTGACCAAGCTGGGCGTGACGGCGCTGGAGCTGATGCCCGTACACCAGTTCGTGAACGACCACCGGCTGGCCGACCTGGGCCTGAGCAACTACTGGGGCTACAACACCATCGGCTTCTTCGCCCCGCACAACGCCTACGCCTCCTGGGGCGACCGCGGCCAGCAGGTCCTGGAGTTCAAGTCGGCGGTCCGCGCGCTGCACGAGGCGGGCATCGAGGTCATCCTGGACGTCGTCTACAACCACACCGCCGAGGGCAACCACCTGGGCCCGACGCTGTCCTTCAAGGGCATCGACAACCCGTCGTACTACCGTCTCGCGAACGATCCCCGCTACTACACGGACACCACGGGCACCGGGAACTCACTGCTCATGCGGTCCCCGCACGTCCTCCAGCTGATCATGGACTCGCTGCGCTACTGGGTCACCGAGCTGCACGTCGACGGCTTCCGCTTCGACCTCGCGGCGACCCTCGCCCGGCAGTTCCACGAGGTGGACCGGCTGTCGTCGTTCTTCGACCTGGTGCAGCAGGACCCGGTGGTCTCCCAGGTGAAACTGATCGCCGAACCGTGGGACGTGGGCGAGGGCGGCTACCAGGTGGGCAACTTCCCGCCCCTGTGGACCGAGTGGAACGGCAAGTACCGCGACACCGTCCGGGACCTGTGGCGGGGCGAGCCACGGGCGCTCGCCGAGTTCGCCTCCCGGCTGACCGGCTCCTCGGACCTCTACCAGGACGACGGCCGCCGCCCGCTCGCCTCCGTCAACTTCGTGACCTGCCACGACGGTTTCACGCTGCACGACCTCGTCTCGTACAACAGCAAGCACAACCAGGCCAACGGCGAGGACGGCCGGGACGGCGAGAGCCACAACCGGTCCTGGAACTGCGGCGTGGAGGGCGAGAGCGACGACCCTGCCGTGCTCGGCCTGCGCGCCCGCCAGATGCGCAACTTCGTCGCCACGCTGATGCTCTCCCAGGGCGTGCCGATGATCAGCCACGGCGACGAGTTCGCCCGCACCCAGCACGGCAACAACAACGCCTACTGCCAGGACAACGAGCTGTCGTGGGTGGACTGGCCCGAAGACAGGGGCGGGAACGAGGACGAGGACGGCGGCGACCTGCTGGAGTTCGTCCGCGCGATGGTCTGGCTGCGCCGGGACCACCCGGTGTTCCGCAGGCGGCGCTTCTTCCACGGGCGGCCGGTGGAGGGCACCCACGACGCGCTGTCCGACATCGCCTGGTTCACCCCCGAGGGCGCCGAGATGACCCAGCGGGACTGGGACTCGGCGCAGGCGTCCGCGCTGACGGTGTTCCTGAACGGCAACGCGATCTCCGAGCCCGGTCCGCGCGGGGAGCGGATCACCGACGACTCCTTCCTGCTGATGTTCAACGCCTCACCCGGGCCGCTGGACTTCCTGGTGCCGGCCGACCACGGCCGGCAGTGGCAGGTCGTCGTCGACACGGCCCGCACGGAGGGGGTGGCGCCGGGGACGGGCGCGAAGGTCGCGGCCGGCGACCGCGTCACCCTGCCGGACCGCAGCCTGACGGTGCTGCAGCGGCCCGCCTGAGGGGGCTTCTGCGGGAGGACCGGGGCGGGAGGAGCCGCCCCGGTGGCCGGCCGCCGACGCACCGGGAGCCCGGGACGCGCCGGTACGGCGGCCATGGCGAGCCCCGCCACGGCGCTCATCACACCCTGCGTGCCGCCCTCGCCCTCCAGGGCGCCATGTTCGGTGCGCCTGCGTTCGGGACCGGGCCGGACGGCCCGGGCGGTCGGGTGCAGCGCGAAGCCGGTGCTGCAGGTGGCCACCAGGAGGGCCGCACCGGCCAGTGCGTAGGCCGGATGGGCGAGGACCGCGGCCAGACCGACCAGGGCCGGGCCGAGGACGAAGGACAGTTCGTCCAGGGTGCTCTCGAAGGAGAGCGCGGCGCCGACGGTGGGCTCGGAGGGACCCGCGCGGCGGGCGAGGGCGACCAGGCGGGTGCGGGCCGACGAGCGGCACGGTGGCGCCGGCCGCGGTCCCCAGGAGGGCCGGGACGGGCGTGGGCAGGCCGGCCAGGGCGCCGGTGACCAGGGCCGGCCGCGGCCAGCGCGTCGGCGAGCGAGAACGCGAGCACGACCGTCCGCCGCCCGTGCCGGTCCGCGAGCCGCCCCACCAGCGGCCCGCAGGCCACCTGGCCGAGGGCGAGCGTGCCGTGCCTTGTGCGGGGCCGTTCGTTCGTTCCCATCACTCGAAGCCAGGCACGCGTGCGTGGGTGCGTGCAGGGGGCGATGACACGAAAGACTGCGGGCTGGGTACGTAGGTTTCCATGACTTCTGCGCGACCCGGACCGGAGGTGCCCACGGCCACCTACCGGCTGCAACTTCAGCCCGCGTTCCCGTTCGCCGCCGCCGCGGCGGCGGTACCGTACCTGGCCTCGCTCGGCGTCTCGCACCTGCACCTGTCCCCCGTCCTGGAGGCCGTCCCCGGCTCCGCGCACGGCTACGACGTCGTGGACCACGCGCGCGTGCGCGAGGAACTGGGCGGAGAGGAGGGGCTGCGCGCGCTGGCGCACACCGCGCGGGAGCACGGCCTCGGTCTGGTGGTGGACATCGTGCCGAACCACATGGCCATGGCACCCCGGCACAACCACGCCCTGTGGGAGGTGCTGCGCGAGGGGCCCCGGTCGCCGTACGCGCGCTGGTTCGACATCGACTGGGAGGCGCAGGGCGGACGCCTGCTGCTGCCCGTGCTCGGCGGACCGGTCGGGACGGAGCTGGACCACCTGGTGGTCGACGGCGGTGTCCTGCGCCACCACGACCACGCGTTCCCGCTCCGGGAGGGCACCGAGGAACTGCCTCTGCCGCAGCTCCTGGACGCGCAGTGGTACCGCCCGGTGTGGTGGCGGCTGGCCCGCACCGAGCTGAACTACCGGCGCTTCTTCAGCATCTCGGAGCTGATCGGGGTGCGGGTCGAGGACCCGGAGGTGTTCGACGCCACCCACGCCAAGATCCTGCAGCTGCTGGCGGAGGGCGTGGTCGACGGGCTGCGGATCGACCATCCCGACGGGCTCGCGGACCCCGACGGCTACCTGGAGCGGCTGCACGAGGCGACCGGCGGGCGCTGGACGGTCGTGGAGAAGATCCTCACCGACGGCGAGCGGCTGCCCGGCTCCTGGCCCGTCGCGGGCACCACGGGCTACGACGCCCTGCGCCACGTCGACGGCCTGTTCACCGATCGCACCGGGGCGTATCAACTGCTCGGACGGTACCGGGCGTTCGCGGCGCCGCAGACGGACCGGGGCGGCAACTGGGAAGCCACGGTGCGGCGGGCCGCCTACAAGGTGATCACGCACGAGCTGGCCGCCGAGACCGACCGGCTCACCCGGGTGGCCGCCCGGCTGTGCGCCGCCTCCCCCGACCTCTCGCTGCGCGACCGGGCCCCCTGGGCGCTGCGCACGGCCCTGGAGGAGCTGCTGGTCCGGCTGCGGGTGTACCGCCCGTACACCTCCGGTGACGCGGCCGCCGTCGTCACCGAGGAGGCCGCCGAGGAGGCCCGGCTGGCCTTCGTGGTGCCCGAGGAGGCCGAGGCCGTCGGCATCGTGCGCCGGCTGCTGGTCGAGGCGCCCCGCGACCCGTCGGCACCGGACCACGCCGACCGGGCTGACTTCCGCACCCGGTTCGCACAGACCGCGTCGGCACTGCGCGCCAAGGCCGTGGAGGACACGGCGTTCTACCGGTATGTGCCGCTGCTGTCGGCGGCCGAGGTGGGCGGCGACCCCGGCGCGCCCGGTGTGTCCCCGGAGGACTTCCACGCGTACTGCGCGCGCGTGCAGCGCGACTGGCCGGCCACCGGCACGGCCGTGTCCACCCATGACACCAAGCGCAGTGCCGATGTGCGCGCGGCCATGGCCGTGCTCACCGAATGCCCGGACCGCTGGGCGGAGTTGCTCGGCGAGGTGACCCTGGCCGAGGAGGGTGTGCCGGACGGGCAGCTGGCCTGGGCTGCCTGGCAGACGGTGTTCGGGCTGGGCCCGGCGGAGGAGGGGCGGGTCCAGGGGGCGCTGCTGAAGCATGTGCGCGAGGCCGGCATGTACACGAGCTGGACGGAGCAGGAGCCGCCCTACGAGGACGCGGTGGCGGCCTTCGTCGCGGCCGGGCCGTGCGGGCCGCCGGGAGAGCGTGTGGTGGCGTTCCGCAAGGCTCTGGAGCCGCACGTCCGGGCGAACGTCCTGGGCACCGCGCTGGTCCATCTGACGATGCCGGGGGTGCCGGACCTGTACCAGGGCACGGAGGGCGAGTACCGGGCCCTGGTGGACCCGGACAACCGGCGCCCGATGTCGTTTCCCCCCGCGGCACCCGGCGAGAAGGACGCGCTGACGACGGCGGCCCTGCGACTGCGCGCACGGCGACCCGACGCCTTCGGTACGTCGGCGACGTACGCCCCGCTCACCGCGGACGGACCGGCGGCGGAGCACTGCGTGGCGTTCGCCCGCTCCGGCGCGGTGATCACGGCGGTGACCCGCCTGTCCCTGCGGCTGACGGAGTCGGGCGGCTGGCGGGAGACACGGCTGGAGCTGCCGCCGGGGCGGTGGGCGGACGTGCTGACCCCGGGACGGGAGTTCACCGGGCACGCGCGCGCGGCGGACCTTTTCGAGCGGCTGCCGGTGGCACTGCTGGAGCGGCGGGGTGAGGACTGAGAGGCCGGCGCCTGGCCGGCCGGCCTGGGCGGCGGACAGGTCACAGGCCTCGTACCCCCGGCTGGCGCTGCCGCCGAGCGGTGGGCGCCCCTGCGGTCCCCGCGACGGGAGTTCACCAGGCCCACACCCGTGACCGGCCCTGCCGAGCGGCCGCCGGCGGCGCTGCTGGAGCCGACCGGTGAGGACGCAGGGACCGGCGCCCGCAGGGGTGAGGGACCGGCGCCCGCTCAGCGGGCCCGGGCGGCGGGCAGGGCGTGGCCCTCGTACGCCCGGGGGGCGGTTGCTCCGAGCGAGGGCCAGGTGGTGCGCAGAAGGTCCACGAAGGCCTCGGCGGCTCCGGTGGGCGGCACGCGCGCGTAGACCGTCAGGGCGCGTTTCCAGGCCGGGTCCGGGGTGAGGACGACGCAGTCCTCGCCGACGGCGCCCCGCACGACGTGGGCGGGCGCCACGCACACCCCGACCCCGGCGGCGGCCATGCGCACGGCCGTGGAGGTGTGCTCGGTCCACACGGCGGTCCGGGGGCGGTATCCGGCCTGTCCGCACGCCCAGTCGAGGAAGCGCTCGCCGTGGACGACGGGTTCCATGGCGCAGCGGATCCAGGCGCGGTCGGCGAGTTCCGGCAGCGTCACCTTCGTACGGCCCGCGAGCCGGTCGTCGAAGGACACGACGAGGACGACTTCCTCCTCGCCGACCGGTACGACGGTGCCGGGCGCGCCGACGGGCTCGGGGCCGATCGCGAGGTCCGCGGTGCCGCGCTGGACCGCCTCCTCCAGGGCCTCGGAGGTGGCGTACTCGTGCAGACGCAGCAGGACGCTGGGGTGCGCCGTACGCCAGCGGGCGAAGACATCGGGGAGGGCGCCGACGGCGATGGAATGCAGGGCCGCGATGTGCAGCTCGCCGCCCTCGGCGCCGGCGGCGGCACGGGCCGCCCGGCGGGCCTGGGCGGCGCTGCGGACGGCGAGCTCGGCGTGCGGCAGGAAGGCGCGGCCCATCGGGGTGAGGCGCACTCCGCGCGGCATGCGCTCCAACAGGGCGCCGCCGACGGTCTTCTCCAGGGCCTTGATCTGGTGCGAGAGCGCGGGCTGGGTGACATGCAGCAGCTCCGCCGCGCGCGTGAAGGACTCCTCCTCGACGACCGTCAGGAAGTACTCCATCTGCCGCAGGCTCATCGCTCCGCCTTCCCATAAGCATCTTGCATCGGTTCCACAAAAACATTGCCTTGGACTCATGGCAAGGCCGGGCGGAGGGTGGAGGTCATGAACGCACAGGTCATGAGCACAGTGGCAGCGCGCACGTCGGACGTCGTCGTCGTCGGTGGTGGCACGGGCGGGTACAGCACCGCCCTGCGCGCCGCCGCCCTCGGTCTCGACGTCGTCCTCGTCGAACGCGACAAGGTCGGCGGGACCTGTCTGCACCGTGGCTGCATTCCCAGCAAGGCGATGCTGCACGCCGCCGAGCTCGTCGACGGCATCGCCGAGGCCCGCGAACGCTGGGGCGTGAAGGCCACGCTGGACTCCGTCGACTGGCCGGCGCTGGTGGCCGCACGGGACGACATCGTGGTGCGCAACCACAAGGGGGTCGAGGCGCATCTGGCACACGCGGGTGTGCGGGTGGTGCGAGGGAGCGCGCGCTTGACCGGGGCGCGCACGGTGCGGGTGGAGGGCGTGCTCGCTGATTCCGCGCTCGCGCATGCCGAGGGCGGCGTGTGCGACCTCACCGCGCGCCGCGGGGTCGTCCTCGCGACCGGCTCGCGACCGCGCACGCTGCCGGGGCTCGTGCCCGACGGACGGCGCGTGGTGACCAGTGACGACGCGTTGTTCGCGCCGGGCCTGCCGGGATCCGTCCTGGTGCTGGGCGGCGGTGCGATCGGGGCGGAGTACGCCTCCTTCCACCGGTCGATGGGTGCGGAGGTCACCCTGGTGGAGGCCGCCGACCGGATCGTGCCGCTGGAGGACGCCGACGTGAGCCGGCATCTGACCCGCGGTCTGAAGAAGCGGGGCGTCGACGTGCAGGCGGGTGCGCGGCTGCTGGACGCGGAGGTGCTGGACAACGGCGTACGCGCGCGGGTGCGCACCGCTCGCGGGGAGACCCGGACCGTGGCGGCGGAGCGGCTGCTGGTGGCCATCGGCCGGGCCCCGGTCACCGAGGGCCTGGACCTGGCCGCCGCCGGGCTGACGACGGACGAGCGGGGGTTTGTCGTACCGGCGGACTGGAGCCGGCTGGAGACGGCCGTACCGGGGATCCATGTCGTGGGCGACCTGCTGCCGCCGCCCTCGCTCGGCCTGGCCCACGCCTCCTTCGCCGAGGGCCTGCTGGTGGCCGAGACGCTGGCGGGGCTGCCGTCGGCTCCGGTGGACTACGCGGCCGTGCCCCGGGTGACGTACTCGTCGCCGCAGACCGCCTCCGTGGGGCTCGGCGAGGCGCAGGCACGTGCGCGTGGGCACGAGGTCGACGTCAACACGATGCCGCTGACCGCCGTCGCCAAGGGGATGGTGCACGGGCAGGGCGGCATGGTGAAGGTTGTCGCCGAGGCCGGCGGCGGGCAGGTGCTCGGCGTGCATCTGGTCGGCCCGAACGTGTCGGAGATGATCGCCGAGAGCCAGCTGATCGTCGGCTGGGACGCCCAGCCCTCGGACGTGGCCCGGCACGTGCACGCGCACCCCACGCTGTCGGAGGCGGTGGGCGAGGTCTTCCTGACGCTCGCCGGCCGCGGCCTGCACCAGCGGTGAGTCCCCGGATCGCGGCGGTCCGGCACCGCCTGTGAATGCGTCCGGGCGCCCCCTGGAGCCTCCCGGCCGTGTGCTTGACAGTTCACCCACGCCGTGCGGCACTTGGAGGGCGAAGCCGGGCGGACAAGTCGGGGGTGAGTCTCCTGCCGGAGCAGCGCTACCCCAGCGTTCCCGAACTGGTCGCCTCCGCACGAGCGTTGGCCGCTCAGGAGCCCGGGCTGTGTTCGCTCAGACAGGTGGGCGTCTCGCGCGCCGGCCGGCCTCTCCACCTGCTGTCGGTGGGACACGCCCGCCGCGCCGTGCTGGTCGTCGCGGGCGCCCACGCCAACGAGCCGACGGGCGGCTCCACCCTCCGGGTGCTGGCCGAACGGGTGCTGGCCGAGCGGGAGTTGCGGGCAGGCACCTCCTGGCACTTCCTGCTGTG
Source organism: Streptomyces sp. NPDC001450 (assembly GCF_053597295.1). Taxonomy (NCBI): domain Bacteria; kingdom Bacillati; phylum Actinomycetota; class Actinomycetes; order Kitasatosporales; family Streptomycetaceae; genus Streptomyces; species Streptomyces sp. NPDC001450. The sequence continues at coordinate 162,627 of NZ_JBSFHY010000009.1, read as the reverse complement.
CGCCGACCCGGACGGCGCGAGCCTGCATGTGACCCCGGCGCCGCGCAACCTGCTCGACTACCACCTCGGCTTCTACCGGCCGACCGGCGCGGAGCAGCCGGAGTGGTCCCCGGCGGTGCTCCCGCCGGACCGCCTGCCGCCCGAGACGCGAGCCCTGACCGGGGTGATCGACGAAGTGCGCCCCTACCTCCAGGTGACCCTGCACGGCACCGATCTGGGCGGCAGCTGGGTGCAGTTGACGAAGGACGTGCCGGGCCTGGCGGAGCCGTTCGCCAAGTCCGCCGCGGAGCTGCACATCCCGGTCGAGACGGGTGCCTCGGACGCCGCGGGCTGGCCGGCCTCGGGGCCCGGGGTGCATGTGATGCCCGGCCCGGAGACGGGGGTCGCGTACCCGAGCCTGCCGGACGACGCACGGCACAGCACCTGGTACCACGCACACCGCTACGGCGGCCTGACGGCCGTGGTGGAGGTGCCGATGTGGGCCAGCGACCTGGTGGACGACCCGGCGCCGCACCCTGCACCGGCGGCGGCGATGCAACGCCTGGCCCAGCGGCTGCTGCGGGACTCGCTGGAGGTGGAGCGGGTGCTGGCCGAGGCGCTGCCCCGGCTGGAGGGCGCGGACGGGCCGCTGCTGCGGGCCGCGCGATGGGCGCTGGAACTGATACCGGGCCTGGCGCAGGACTGGATCCACACACCGCCGGCCGGCACGACGATGGCGTACGTCGGCAGTGTGGACGCCTTCGGGCGGCGCCTGCCGCTGCGGGCGGCGGCGATGCTGCTGCGGGTGCTGCGGGAGACGGACGACCGGGCGGCGCCCCGGCTGGAACAGCTGGTCGCCTCCTGGTGCGAGGCCTTCGCGGAGCGCTTCCGGGCCCGCTGGGTGCCGTTGGAGAACCAGGTGGAGCACCAGTCCCGGACGGTGCTGGTGGCGGCCCAGCAGGCCCGGGAACGGGCGGCGTGAGGCCTCCACGCCGCCGCCTCCCGTGCCCGTCGCCCCCCGTACCTGCTGCCCCCGTACCGGCCGCCTCCCGCGCCCGGCACCTCCCGCGACTACTGCCGTCCGGGCTCAGTCGTCCAGCGCGAAGACCGCGCCCGTCCGTCCGTTCATGACGCACTCGCTGGTGTACGTCTCCTGGAAGTCGACCAACCGTCCGTTCCACCGCCCGTGCGCGTGCACGGTCACGGGGGCGAAGATCATCGTGCAGAAGATCTTCTTGGGCGGGATGCGATCGATGTCACCGTCGGCGGCCGCGAGTTCGGCACAGGCCTCGGCCGCGTGCGCGTGGCCGAGGGGCGGGTCGCACAGCAGCAGCGTGTGGCGCGCGTTGCGGGACTGGACGTCGCCACGGGTCACGGTGAGGTCCAGCCAGTTGCCGGTGAGCGTGTGACGGGGTGCCGCCTGGGCCGGGCCCGCGGCGAGGAGGCCGACGGAGGCCAGCAGGGCGCCTGCGGCCACTGTGGCTCGTGTGATGTACGTCATTCCCGAAGCATCGGCGCGGCGGCCCGCGTTCCGCACCCCGACTCACCCGGACGGGACCGTATGGGCGCACAGTAGTGCGTCAGTTCGAATGCCGGACGGCGCCTCAGTCCGCCGAGAGCCGGAAGGCGATCCGCCCGAAGCCGACCTGGTCGCCCTCGCGGACCACGACGGTGCCCACCACGCGGCGGCCGTTGACGGTGGTGCCGTTGGTGGAGCCGAGGTCCCTGAGGACCCACATGTCGCCCTGGCGGCGGAGTTCGGCGTGCACGCGGGAGACGGTCTCGTGGTTCAGGCGCAGCCCGTTCGCGGGGTCGCGGCCGATGCGCAGGGGATGGCCGTTCGCCGGGTTCGGCAGCCGCAGCTTCGGCAGCCGCTCGGCCTGCCACGCCCGGCGCAGCCGTACGGTGAAGCCGGAGACGGCCTCGACGGTGCCGAGGACCGCGCGGGAGAGACGGTTCTCGCGGGGCAGGTCGGCGGTGAGGACGGCGAGTTCGTCGGCGCGGCGTGCGGCGAGCGCGAGTTCCATGCGGCGTACGAACGTGTCGTGCGACAGTCGGCCCATGGCGACGCCGTCTCGCAGCACCTGCAGCGCCTTGTCACGCTCCGCGTCGGACAGTCGCGCGGGGTGCATGGGGATCTCGAAAGACGACGTCACGCTGGCGATTGTCGGGCAGTGAACCCCTGCTGTCCAGAATCGAGTGGAACGGTTACCGCACGCGCATCGTTCCACGACACCTGCCGGTAAAGGGCGGATTCGAAAGCGGATTGATCGCTTTCGCGGCACGATGGACGGGCTACATCACGGTGAGCAGACGAAGGGGAACCGTCCGTGCAGTTCGAGGTGTGGGCACCGCAGGCAGACCGTGTGACGCTCCATTGCGACGACGCCACGCGCGCGTTGGAGCGCGATACCGGGCGCGCCGGCTGGTGGACGGGGGAGGCGCAGGCGCGGGACGGCTCGCGGTACGGGTTCGCGCTGGACGACGGTCCGGTGCTGCCGGACCCGCGTTCGCGCCGTCAGCCGGACGGTCCGGACGGCCTGAGCGCGGTCGTCGACCACGGGCGGTACGCGTGGCGTTCCGCGTGGGCGGGGCGCGAGTTGCCGGGCGCCGTGCTCTACGAGCTGCACGTGGGCACGTACACCCGCGAGGGCACCCTGGACGCGGCCGCCGGGCGTCTCGGGCACCTGGTGGAACTGGGCGTCACGCATGTGGAGTTGATGCCGCTGTGTCCGTTCCCGGGACGGCACGGCTGGGGGTACGAGGGGGTGTCGCCGTGGGCGGTGCACGAGCCGTACGGCGGCCCCGAGGCGCTGAAGCGGTTCGTGGACCGGGCGCACGAACTGGGCCTGGGTGTCGTGCTGGACGTCGTGCACAACCATTTGGGCCCGTCGGGCAACCATCTGCCGCGGTTCGGGCCGTACTTCACGGACACGCACCACACGCCGTGGGGCGCCGCCGTGAACCTGGACGCGCCGGGTTCGGACGAGGTGCGCGCGTACTTCGTGGGCAGCGCGCTGGCCTGGCTGCGGGACTACCGGATCGACGGGCTGCGCCTGGACGCGGTGCACGCGCTGCACGACACGCGCGCGTGCCACTTCCTGGAGGAGCTGTCGGCGGCCGTCGACGGCCTCGCCGGCGAGCTGGACCGCCCGCTGTTCCTGATCGCCGAGTCCGACCTGAACGACCCGCGGATCATCACCCCGCGCGCGGAGCACGGCCTCGGGCTGCAGGCGCAGTGGAACGACGACTTCCATCACGCCCTGCACAGCGCGCTGACCGGCGAGTCCCAGGGCTACTACGCCGACTTCGCGCGCGCTCCCCTCGCCGCGCTCGCCAAGACCCTCACCGGCGGCTACTTCCACGACGGCACGTACTCGAGCTTCCGGGGCCGCGGCCACGGCCGGCCGCTGGACCGGGCACAGGTGGCCGCGCACCGGCTGCTGGGTTACGGCCAGACCCACGACCAGGTCGGCAACCGCGCGCAGGGGGACCGTCTTTCGGCCCTGATCTCCCCCGGGCTGCTGGCCTGCGCGGCCACGCTCACACTGACCGCGCCGTTCACGCCGATGCTGTTCATGGGCGAGGAGTGGGCGGCGGGCACGCCCTGGCAGTTCTTCACCGACCACACGGACCCGGAGCTGGCGGACGCGGTACGGCGGGGCAGGCGGCGGGAGTTCGCGCAGCACGGCTGGGCCGAGGAGGACGTACCGGACCCGCAGGACCCGGCGACCCGGGAGCGGTCCTGCCTCGACTGGTCGGAGCCGGAACGCGAGCCCCACGCGCGCGTGCTGGTCTGGTACCGGCGGCTGATCGAGCTGCGCAGGGAGCAGCCGGACCTCACCGACCCCGACCTGGCCGACACGAAGGTGGCGTACGACGAGGAGGCCCGCTGGCTGGCGTTCCGGCGCGGGGACGTCCGGGTGGCGGTGAACCTCGGCAAGGAGCCGGCGGCGATTCCGCTGGGGACCGGACGGGTGCAGGTCCTGGCCGCCTGGGAGCCGGTGGCGGCACCGGGCCCGGACGGGCTGCTGCAGGTGCCCGGGGAGTCGTGCGTGGTGCTCTTGCAGCCCTAAGGCTCCGTCTCGTCGTCCTTGAACTCGGTCACCCGCTCCAGCAGGATCGGCTCCCAGGCGCGCCGCAGCTGGATCCGCAGCAGCGGCAGGGAGCCGGCGGCGCGGCCTTCGAGGTGGTCGGTGAGGCGGATGACGGTGTCGCAGCGGGCGAGCCACAGACCGCGCAGGCAGGGGCGTGCGCCGTAGCCGGCGAGGGTGGCGGCGCGGACGGCGGCCGGGGAACCGACGGCGACGGCGAGCCCGGCGATGTCCTCGGCGGGGTCACCGAAGGCGGCCTCGGTCCAGTCCAGGATGCCGCGGACCCGTCCGTCGGGGCTGACCACCACGTGTTCCCCGGTGAGGCCGTGGTGGGTGAGGACGGCGGTGCCGGCCTGTGCGGCGAGCTGGGCGGCGCCGGGCGGGGTGAGCTGGTGCATGCGGGCGGCGTCGAACTCGTCGGCGGCGGCGAGCCGTTCGGCCGCGTGCACGGCCATGCGGCGCAGCGCCTCCAGGGAGCGTGCGGCGGTGCGCGGCACGCCGAGTGCCTCCACCTGCCGCGCGGGCACCGCGCGCAGCCCGCTGAGCAGCCCGGCCAGGTCGGCCTCGCCGACGGCGGAGACGTCGTGCTCGTCGGCGGTGCCGCCGGGCAGTTTGGTGTCGAGGGTGTAGGCGAGGCCGGGTGCCCAGTCGCCGTGGGCGACGCTGGTCGGGACGGCGACGGGCACGTGCGGGCGGACCACGTCGCGCAGGCGCAGTTCGCGGCGGCGGCGGGCGGAGGCCTCCCGGTCGGGGGCGAGGCGCAGCACATGGCGGGTGCCGACCCACCAGGTGTGCTCGCGGCCCTCGGTGACGGGCCGGACTTCGGGTCCCTCGGTGCCGTTCGCGGTCTCCTTGCTCTCCTTGAGCAGGGAACGGACCAGTCTGCGGACGGTGTCCGCGGTGGGTGTCGGTGCCTGGGTCATGGGTCGCGCCGTAGCCGTTTCCGGGGTGTCGTCGAGGGTGTGTCTCCTGGGCCTCTCAGTCCACTATGACCATCTCACGGGTGGTGTTGTTGAGGCGGCGGCCGCCGTCCTCGGTCACCGTGACGATGTCCTCGATGCGTACTCCGAAGCGACCGGGGAGGTAGATGCCGGGCTCCACGGAGAAGCACATGCCGGGTACCAGGGGCTGTTCCTCGCCCTCGATCATGTACGGCGGCTCGTGCGTGGTGACGCCGATGCCGTGACCGGTGCGGTGGATGAAGTACTCGCCGTATCCGGCATCGGTGATCACCGCGCGGGCGGCGCGGTCGACCTCCTGGCAGGCGCCGCCCGGCCGTACGGCCCGGAAGCCGGCCTCCTGGGCGGCGCGCACGACGTCGTGGACCGTGCGTTCCTCCTCGGTCGGCTCGCCGACGTGGACGGTGCGGGTGGTGTCGGAGCCGTAGCCGTCCTTGAGGCCGCCGAAGTCGAGGACGACCATGTCGCCGTGCTGGATGACGCGGTCGCCGACCTCGTGGTGCGGGTTGGCGCCGTTGGGACCCGAGCCGACGATGGTGAAGTCGACCTGGGAGTGCCCGAAGCGGTGCAGCAGGTCGGCGAGGTCGTGGCCGACGTCGGACTCGCGGCGCCCGGCGAAGGGAACCTTCCGGATCTCCTCGAACGTTGCGTCCGCAGCCGCTCCCGCGGCTGCCAGGAGTTCCAGTTCGGCCGCGTCCTTGACCGCGCGCAGCATGGGCAGGGCGTCGGTCAGGGCGGCGTAGGAGGTGCCGGGCAGGGTGCGCTGGAGGCCCAGCAGGTGCATCGCCCAGGTGTTGTCGCTGATGCCGAAGCGGCCGCTGTGGCCGAGGAGGGCGGCGGTGACGGCGTAGGGATCCTTGCCGTCGGTCCAGTCGCGCAGGGTGAACACGGACGCGCCGGCCGCGTGCTCGGCGTCCGGGGCCTCCAGGGTGGGCACGACGAGCACGGGGTCGTGCCCCGGGGTGAGGACCAGCACGGTGAGCCGTTCGGTGACCGCGGTGGGCGTGTAGCCGGTGAGCCACACCATGTCCGGTCCCGGTGCCACGAGCAGTCCCGCCAGGCCGGCGTCGGCGGCGGCGTGCGCGGCGCGCTCCATACGGGCCCTGTAGTCGTCGGCGGTGAAGGGCGCGGGCGTGCTACCGGTCATCCGGGCCTCCGAACGCGGTCGTGGTGACGGGGCGAAGCGGTCTCGGGCAGCATCCTGCCCGGCCGGACAGGGCGGCGCGAGCCGATCGCGGAGTCCTGTGGTGGCGGTCCGCGGGGACGGTGCTCGGCATGGAGCCATCATGGCGCGTGGGGCGGGGTGCGACCAGCGGGTTTCCCGACGTGTCCAAGGACGCGGGACCGCACGTGGGCTGCCGTCAGGTCACCACGCCCGGCACGACGGTCAGCTGCTGGTAGCCCCCACCGGCGTGGCGCACGGTGAGGGTCACCTCCGTTCCGGCGCGCGTGCGGGCGACGGCCCGGACGAGGTCGGCGGCCGTGTCGACGCGGGCCCTGCCGAACTGCAGCAGGACGTCGCCGCGGACCAGGCCCGCCGTGTAGCCGGGGCCGGGCACATGAACGCCCACCACCAGGGCGCCGACCTTGTCGGCGTCGACGGCCTCCACGCCCAGGGTCGCGCCGGCCCCGGCCTCCGAGGGGCTCGGCGAAGGGGCCGGCCCGGCCGGGGAATGGTGCGGCGGGACCTGGCGTTGCAGCTCGGCCAGCCTGTTCATGCCGACGACCGTGGCGCCGACCGTGCCGATACCGACCCCGGAGAGCACCAGGACGGTGCCGGTGAACAGCCCGAGCAGCAGGGTCCTGAGCCGCCGGCCGCGACGGCGCGCGGCGTGCGGGCGCCGGTCGGGGCCGGTAACGACGCTTTCCCGCCGCTCCTGACCGGGCATCGGCTTGGGACGCAATACAGTCTGATCCATGGTTCACTCGCCTCCGGCTGGTGCTCTACCCGGGGCTCCCCTCCACGACGAGACACGAACGAGTGAGACTGGCCGAAGCGTGGCGGAGGGTAGTCATAGCCGTTGAGGCGATCCACCGAACCCCCGTTCAGTCACGGCTCACCAGCTCCCGGACCACCACCGCCGCCGCTCCCGTCGGCGCCCCGCCGTGCACGAGTTCGGTGCGGTGGACGACCCGCGGCGCGGTGAGCGGGACGGCGACGGTGCCCGGGATGCCCGTCGCCGTCGAGCGGGGCAGCAGAGTGAGGCCGTGGCCTGCGGCCGCGAGGGCGGTGAGGGTGCGCAGGTCGGTGCCCTCGTAGCGGAGGGCGGGCCGGAAGGCGCCGCCGCCGTTGGCAGCACGCAGGTGGGCGAGTGGGAGGGCCGCGTCCGGTGCGTCCAGCCAGCGGGCGTCGGCGAGGTCGCCGAGGCGCAGGCCGGTGCGGCCGGCGAGGGGGTGGCCGGTGGGCAGCAGGACACTGACGGGTTCCTCGGCGACGCCGTGTGTGGTCAGCGGTGCCACGTCGGGCAACCGCAGCGGATCGCTGGGGGCGGCGAGACCGTCGACCAGGCCGAGGTCGGCGGCGCCGGTGGCGACGACGGCCGGGATCTCGTCCCGGGTGAGGACGCGCACGGTCACGCCCGCGGCCGGGAGCGCGCCCAGGACGCCGGGACCGAGGGCGGTCGGTGTGGTGGCGAGGGTCAGGCCGTGCGCGGGCGCGGCGGCCATGCGGGCCACGTCGGCGCGGGCCGCGTCCAGGCGCAGCAGCAGCGGGCCCGCGTGCTCCAGGAGGAGTTCGCCCGCCGCGGTGGGTGCGACGGGCCGCCGGGTGAGCAGGGGCGCGCCGAGGTCCTGTTCGAGGGCGGCGATGTGCTGGGACACCGCGGACTGGGTGTAGCCCAGCTCACGCGCGGCCTCGGAGAAGGAGGCGAGGCGCGCCACGGTGACGTACGTGCGCAGCAGGTGCGGGTCCATGCGGAACAGGATCCCACTCCATCACCAGCGCTTATCGACCGTGCAGGAATCATCGTTGGACGTGAACCACGGGCGCCGCCCAGGATGAACGGCATGACGAACACCGCAGCTCACACCGCCACGCTCGCCCTCGTCGGGGACCGCTCCCCCAACGTCGTCTCGCACACCCGCGTCCCGCTCCTGCTGGACGCCCTCGCCGAACGCGACCGGCTGGTCCTGGACGCCTACTGGATCCCGTCCGAGGACGCGACGGCCGAGGGCGCGGTGCGGGGCTTCGACGCGGTGTGGGTGCTGCCGGGCAGCCCGTACCGCAGCGAGGCGGGCGTCCTCGCGGCCATCCGCACCGCGCGCGAGGAGGGCATCCCGTTCCTGGGCACGTGCGGCGGATTCCAGCACGCGCTGCTGGAGTTCGCCCGGAACGTGTGCGGACTCACCCGGGTCGCCCACGCCGAGAACGACCCCGGCGCCGAGGACCCGCTCATCGAGCCGCTGGCCTGCTCGCTGGTGGGCCACGAGGCCGTGGTGGCCATCGAGCCGGGCTCGCTGGCCGAGTCGGTGACCGGCTCGGCGCGCACGGTCGAGCGGTACTTCTGCGCGTACGGCCCCTCCCGCCACCTCGACACCCTCCGCGCCCACGGTCTGCGGTTCTCCGGGCACGACGAGGACGGCAACGTCCGGGTGGCCGAACTGCCGGGCCACCCCTTCTTCCTGGCCACCCTGTTCCAGCCGGAGCTGTCCGGCGACGGCTCGCGCCCGCACCCGGTGCTACGGGCGCTGGCACGGGCCGCGGTCGAGCACGCGGGCCGGGCGGAGCGCCTGCCCGCGTGACCTGACCGGGGTCAGCCGGTGTGACCCCCGCCGTGACCGCCGTCATGACCGCCGTGCGCCCCGTGGTCGAACTTCATGGCCTCGGCCGGCATGACGACGAAGGGCCGCATCATGCCCATGTCCTCGTGCTCCAGCAGGTGGCAGTGGTACATGAACCGGCCGTACGCCCCGTCGAACCGGCCCATGACGCGCAGGATCTGCCCGCCCGGGACGCGGAAGACGTCCTTGTGGCCCAGCTCGTTGGGCGCGAGCGGTATCCGCGTGCCCGCGTCGTACGCGATGGGGGTACGGGTGCCGCCCACCGCCGGGTCGAAGCCCGTGACGTCGTACGCGTCCCGGCCCAGCAGTTGGAAGTCGGCCAGGTGGATGTGCATCGGGTGGACGATCGGCGCGAGGTTGAGGAAGCTCCACTGCTCGTAGCCGCCCTCGGCGATGGTGAAGCCGAGACCGTCGTTGAACGTCCGTGCCGTGCGCCGGTACGTCTTCGTGGTGCCGTCCGCCCCCGTGAGCTGGATGACGCCTTCGGTGGGGAGCTGGAGGCCGCTCGGGTCCGCCACCTCGGTCATCTCCCAGATCTCCGGGTGGCCGCCGCCGCCCTTGGTGGCGGGCGGGGTGAGCACGATCAGGCGGTGGCCGTGCTCGATGTCGTGCGTGAGGCGGCGGAAGGAGCCGGAGAGCACCTCGGGCAGTTCGAAGGTGTCGCACGTCCCGGTCTCGCGGACGCGGAACTCCAGGACCGCCGGATAGCGCACGTCGCCCGCCGGGTCGGGCACGCCCGCGGGCTGGTTGCGGCCCTTGTTGACCAGCCGGAGTTTCCTGCCCTCCAGCCCCCGGAAGTCGACGAGCAGGTCGAACCGCTCGGCCGGGGCCGCGGTCAGCGTGGGCAGCGCCTCGTCGAAGTCGACCGGGACGGGCCGGGGCAGCAGCCCGCCGTCGCTGCCGATCTGGTGGACGACGCCGGGCACCGGGTCGTCGTCCTCGTCCACCAGGACGAGGTTGAAGATGCGCGCGTTGGACGCGTTGACCAGCCGGAAGCGGTACCAGGCGTCGTCGACGTCGGCGTACGGCCAGATGCGGCCGTTGACCGTGGTGTACGGGCCGCTGAACGCGATGGAGACCGGCTTGCCCGTCTCCGGGTTCTGCTGCTGGACGATCACCGTCTTGTGCAGCAGCCGGCCGTTGAGGCGGCCGTCCTCGTCCGTGTCGAGGTTACGGTCGGCGAGCAGCAGCGGTATCTCCCGCTCCCCGGAGGGGAGGTGGAGGGCGTCCTCCTCGTCGTCGCGGACGAGGTAGGTGCCGTACAGGCCCGTCATCACGTTCCAGCGCGTGATGTTCATCGCGTGGTCGTGGTACCACCACTGCACCGCCTGGTGGTCGTTCGGGTACTCGGACAGCTGGGCGTCGCCGTGTCCGACGGCGTTGTCGGCCCAGCCGTCGTTGCCGCCGCCGGTCTGGGCGCCGTGCAGATGGGTCACCGTCCAGGCGGGCAGGGCCGCGACGTCCTTGTTCGGTTCGACGCCCTCGCGACCGGGCTCGGTGGTGGCGGGCGGGCGCCCGTCGGTGCGCAGCGGCACCTCCACCGAAGTGACCGGGTACTCGCTCTCCTTCGGGATGCGGTTGGTCCAGGCGATGCGGATGCGCTGTCCGCGGCGCACCTCGATGGTCGGGCCGGGCACCTGGCCGTCGTACCCCCACATCAGGGTCGGCGGCAACTGCGGGTGCAGGCGGACCCAGGTGGGGCGCAGGGCGATCTCCGTCTCGTGCGTCACGTCGCCGGACGCGGACGCCGGGCGCAGGACGGGCGGGACCGGTAACCGGGCGACGTACGGTGTCAGTTCGCCCGGTGCCGGTGCCTGCTTCCCCGCCGTGTCCTTGGTGGTCCTCTCGATGATGTCGGTCAAGGTCGAACACCCCCCGTGTTCTGTTGTCTGTTCCCCTTGCCTCAGAAGACTCCCGACGCCCCGCCGGGGTTCCCTGAATATCCCGTTCCGTACGAGAAGATTCTGAAACATCCGGCGCGATGTCAGCCGATGGGCAGCGCGGGCCTCGGGTCCGGTACGAAGCCGTGGGTCCGGCGGGCGAGGTAGCCGGCCTTGTAGCGGTCGACCTCCCGGTGCCAGTGCAGGATGCCCGCCAGCCAGTTCTGCAGGTCGGCCACATAGTTGCCCATGGCCTCGCGTGCCTCCGCCGACAGACCGAAGTCGTCGTACAGAACGTGCAGTTCGTGGCTGATGATGTGCTCGAACTGCTGCATCCGCTGGGTCATCAGGTCGTGGACGATGCCGAGCGCGGCCGGGTAGTCGCAGCCGAAGAAGTTCTGCACGACGAGGATCGCGTTGTGCAGCTCGCCCTCGTACTCGATCTCCTTCTGGTACGAGAAGACGTCGTTCGTCAGGCATGCGTAGTCCACGGCCGCGTTCTCCAGCGCCTGGACGGGGCCGGTCCGGTAGATCTCCGGCGGGATCGCGGGTCCCTGGCCCATGCGGCACAGGCTGAGGGTGAGGTCGGAGCCGAAGGTGGCGCGCCGCATCTCCAGGTAGTCGACCGGGTCGGGGACACGGTTCTGAAGCTGGTTGGACAGCTCCCACACCCAGCTCTCGGTCATCTTGTCGACGGAGTCGCGCAAGCCGCGCCGCTGGTCGGGGGTCATGCCGGCGGTGGTGCGGGCCCACAGGTCGATCAGGCCGCGTTCCATGCCGTTGACCGGGACGACGGGTGTCTCCGTGCCGTCGACGGGCATGCAGGCCGACAGGCGGGCGGTGGTCAGCCGGGCGGCGGCCAGGTCGCGGCGGCCTCCGAAGACCAGCGGGTAGTAGTCGTCGCCGTAGGTGCCCCAGGCGAGCCAGTGGGCGCTGAGGTCGAGGGCCTCCGGTGTGGCGTCCGGGTCGAGTCCGGCCGAGCACAGCGGCAGGTCGTAGGCGGCGAGCTTGTCCTCGTCCCAGACGCCCTCCTCCAGCATGCCCATGCGGTGCATCCACGCGGTCAGGCGGGGGCGGCAGGCCGCCAGGTGCGGGCTCAGCTCCACCGCGTAGGGCATGTGGAAGTCGGGCAGTAGCGACGGGCCGACCTTCTGGAAGGGCACGTGCGCGTACGCGCGCAGGCGTTCCGCGGCGGCCGTGGCGAGCAGCGCGCCGATGTCGGCGGCGGACGTGCCGGGACCGGTCAGCTTCTGCCAGGGCGCGACGGTGGTGGCACCCTGGTTCATGTAGCGGCTGGAGCGCAGGTGCCACTCGTGGCCGCCGGACTGCCAGTCCTGAAGTCCCTTGGTGTAGGCGGCGACCGCGGCGACCTCGTCGGGCCTGAGCCCCTGCTCCAGGGCGACGGCGGGCACTTCGGTGAGTGCGGTGTGCTCGAACTGGTGCAGGCGCGAGGTGAGGATGTCGTTGACGGTCTCGGCGGCCTCCTGGGTGGTGCAGCCGAAGAAGGTCTCCAGCACGAGCACGCCGTTGCTGTTCTCGCCCTCGTCCTCGACCTCCCGCTGGTAGGAGAAGAGGTCGTTGCGCAGGTGGACCGCGTCGGAGAACGTCTCCATGAGCACCCTGAGCGGCCGGGTGCCGGCGACCGCGGCGGGCACCTCCGCGGTCGCGTACTCCACGAGCCCCGCCGACCACGGGGCGCCGCCCACCTTGCGGCGCATCTCGATGTACTCGACCGGGTTGGCGATCCGCCCCTCGTTGATGTTGGACAGCTCCCACATGGACTCGTTCAGCAGGTGCTCGGTGGCGAGCAAGAAGCGCCGGCGCCAGTCGACGGACATCGACGGCACCGTCCTCCTCCACAGGTCGGCGAGGCCCGCCTCGACCGGGTTCTCGGGCTCCGGCACGGCGGTGACCGGGTCCAGCGGCGTGAACAGGGGCAGGCGGTCCAGGTGGGCCTTTCCGGCGGCGCGGTCCTGGGTGCGCTTGTACATGTTGAGGAAGTGGTCGTCGAAGAAGAACACCCACACGTACCAGTCGGTGATCAGCGAGAGGGCCGGGCCGTCGCAGTCGGGGTGGGTGCAGGCGCACAGGAGCCCGTAGTCGTGCGCCTCCAGGTCGGCCTGCTCCCAGATCCCGGACCCCTCCAGCATGCCCATCTCGCGCGCCCACGCCGTCGAGTGGGCACGCGCCTCGTCGACATGCGGGTTGAGCCGTGCGGGATACGGCATGTAGAAGTGCGGGAGTTCGAACGGCTGCGTCATGGCCGGGCCCTACCCGGGGCCCGGAAGGGCCATCCGTGCCCCGGGCGATGATCACACCATCGCGTGAACCGCCGACGAAGCGGGCAACTTCCGTGGACTTCTGTGGCGTTGGCCTTGGCTCACGGCGAGTCCCGTCCGGTGCGCGGTACAACATCGGTTCGCCCGCCGCCATGCCCCGTCCGTGCCCTTGCCGAGCCCCCACGCGCGGGTCACGGTAGGCGCATGACCTCCTTCGTGCTGCCCCATGAGGTGCACGGCGACGGCGCCCACAAGGTGTTCGCCGTGCACGGCTGGTTCGCCGACCGCTCCGCCTACGCGGCCGTCCTGCCGGATCTCGACCGCACCGCCTTCACCTACGCGCTGGTCGATCTGCGCGGCTACGGAGCGGCCCGGGACGCCGTGGGCTCCTGTACGACGACCGAGGCGGCCGTTGACCTGGTGGAGCTGGCCGACCGGCTGGGCTGGGAGCGGTTCTCGGTGATCGGCCACTCCATGGGCGGCTCGGTGGCGCAGCGCCTGCTGTCGGTCGCCCCGCACCGGCTGCGCCGGATCGTCGGGGTCTCCCCCGTGCCCGCCTCGGGGGTGCCGCTGCCCGGCGAGCAGGGCGTGCTGTTCGCGGACGCGGCGTACAGGCCGGAGAACCGGCGCGCGATCATCGACTTCACCACCGGGAGCCGCCGCCCCGCCGCCTGGCTCGATCGGATGGTGGACCGCTCGCTGGAGCGCAGCGACGCGAAGGCGTTCCGGGCCTGGCTCGACTCCTGGGCGGGCGACGACTTCCGCGCGGACGTCGAGGGCTCGGAGGTGCCCGCCCTGGCGGTGGTCGGCGAACTCGACCCGGTGCTGTCGCCCGCGCTGATGCGGGAGACGTGGATGTCCTGGTATCCGCGCGCCGAACTCGTGGGGCTGCCCGGTGCCGGGCACTACGCCATGGACGAGACTCCGCTGGAGCTGATCCGCGCGGTGGAGGACTTTCTGCGGGCGGACGAGGGCGAGCCGGCGTGAGCGTACGGAAGGAGGCCCCGCCGGTGCCCGACGTCCCCGACGTCTTCGACCCGCGCCGGTACGCCGCCGGGGTGCCGTACACCGACTACCGCGTCCTGCGCGACCACCATCCGGTGGCCTGGCAGGCCGAGCCGGAGGTGCTGGGCTGGCCGGCCGGTCCCGGGTTCTGGGCGGTGACCCGGCACGCCGACGTGGTCCGCGTGCTCAAGGACTCGGCGACGTACTCCTCGTACATCGGCGCGACCCAGATCCGTGACCCCGACCCGGACGACCTGCCCTTCATCCGGCGCATGATGCTCAACCAGGATCCGCCACAGCACGGCCGGCTGCGCCGGCTGGTGAGCCGGGCGTTTACTCCGGGGCGCGTCGACCGGTTCACGGCGGTCGCGCGCGAGCGGGCCCGGACCCTGCTCGAGCGGGCGGTTGACGAAGCCCGTTCGGGCGACGGCAGGGTCGACCTGGTCAGCGCCGTCACCGACGAGTACGCCCTGCTCAACCTGGCGGATCTGCTGGGAGTTCCGGAGAGCGACCGGCGGCTGCTGCTGCACTGGACGCAGCGGGTCATCGGCTACCAGGATCCGGACGAGGCCGGCCCTCCGGTGCTGGACGAGGCGGGCAAGCCGGTCAACCCGCGTTCGCCGGCGATGCTGCGGGACATGTTCGCGTACGCCGGGCAGTTGGCCGCGTACAAACGGCGGTATCCCGCCGACGACATCATGACCACCCTCTCTCATGATGCCGAACTCGCCGACGCCGAACTGGAGATGTTCTTCTTCCTGCTCACCGTCGCGGGCAACGACACCGTGCGCAGCGCGGCACCCGGCGGGCTGCTGGCCCTGGCGCAGCATCCGGAGGCGTACGAGCTGCTGCGCGCCGGGAAGGCCGAAATGCAGTGCGCTGTCGACGAGTTGCTGCGCTGGCACCCGCCGGTCCTGACCTTCCGCCGGACCGCCGCGCAGGACACCGAGCTGGCCGGCCGCCGGATCCGGGCGGGCGACAAGGTCGTGGTGTTCCACGCCTCGGCCAACCGCGACGAGCGGGTCTTCACCGGGCCCGACCGGCTGGACCTCGCCCGCACACCCAACCCGCACGTGTCCTTCGGGGACGGCCCGCACGTGTGCCTGGGTGCCCACTTCGCCCGGCTGCAGCTGCGGCTGCTCTACGGGGAGGTGCTGCGGACACTGCCCGGCCTGCGCCCCGCGGGACCGGCCGGACGTCTGGTGTCCAACTTCATCAACGGCCTCAAGTCACTTCCCGTGCACGTCGCTTGAGACGTTCGAGGCGTTCACCTGGATGAGCGCGTGCGTGCCGCCGGTGCGCCAGCGCTGCCCCTCGGCCGCGACCAGCGCATCCTCGGTGGCTGCGGTCAGGCCGGTGATCACGTCGGACTTGAGGGTGCGCAGGGCGGCGACCGGACCGGGGAAGTAGGCGGTCACCTCCTGGAAGGGCACGGTGGGCGGCCACAGCCGGTCGCCCACCAGACGCCGGTAGTTGAGGTCGCCCTTGAGGATGGTCAGCGTGGCCGAGGCGAACTCGGCGCGCAGGTCGTCCGGCTGGTCGGCGTACGGCAGCGGGGCGCAGGAGAAGGGGTGGGCCCGTACCGTGAGGCGGCCGTCGGCCATGGCCGACCAGAGCGTGCGCCCGTAGCCGGCGGCCGCGCCCGGTGCCGCGGCGAGGCGCCGCAGGGCGTCGACCACGTCGGCGGTCGTGGCGTCGGAGACGTAGTAGGGGTACGGCTTGACGTGCAGGACCGCCCGGCCGATCCGGCCCTCGGCGAGGAGATGGGCGATCAGGAGCAGGTCGGGGACGAGTTCGCGGCCCGCGTTGTCCGCGACCAGCACGAGCGTGCCCGTGCCGGCGGGCGGCAGCAGCGACCACAGGGTCTCGCTGTCGTCGGCGACCAGAGCGGGCGCCGGTTCCGCGGCCTCGGCGCCCGCGGCGGACAGCCGGAAGCCTAGGTCGGCGCGGTTGCCCCACAGCGAGCCGTGCAGCAGGGCGCGGGCCCGCTCCGGCTCGGGACGGTCCTGGAGCGCGTCGAGTGCGGCTAGTTCCTCGTCGGTCTCCGGGGCGTCGAGTTCGGCACGTTTGAAGGGGCGGAAGGGGTCGATGCCCTGCCAGGCACCCGGGCCGAACCAGCCGACGGCGTCGAGCAGCCGACGGTAGAAGTGGCTCTCGGACCACAGCCACGGCACGTCGAACCAGGACCGGCCGACGCAGTCGTCCAGCCCCCAGGCCCGCCACCGCTCCCGGTCACCGGCGCCCACGGGCAGCGGTTCGATCACGCCTTCGGTGCAGCTCTTCAGCAGCTCGTCCAGAGCCCGGTGCTGCCCGGGGTCGTACGGGAACGCGTCCCGCACCTGCCGGATGATCGCGGGGTGCCGCTCGGCCAGCACGCTGTGCGGGAACGAGCCGGGTTCGTCGCCGAGGATGACGGGTGCCGTGGGGGTGTCGGGCATGGGCGTCACCGTATCGCGCGGGTCAGCCGGTTCTTGTCTCCCGTTCCAGCTGTGTGGCGAGGGTCAGATAGCGGGGACGGCGGTGCACCGGCACCAGCCCCCGGACCATCAGATGCCACATCTCGGCCACCCTGCGGGGCAGCCGTCCGACCGGTTCCAGGGAGCGGCCGGCGACCCGGGTGCCGACGAAGAAGCACACGAGGGAATGGGCGACGACACCGACATCGGTCTCGGCGTGCACATCCGCCTCCTTGACGGCGCCGCTGAACTTACGGGTGGCGAACTCCAGCCACTCCGTGAAGGGGTGCCTGAGCGGTGGCCGTACGCTGACGTCCGCGGTGGCGAGACGGAGTCCGGCGCGCGGCACCGGATCCTCCACCGCCAGCCGTGCGATGGCGAACGTGGCGCGCATCAGGGCCTCCAGCGAGGTGTAGCCCCGCCCCTCGACATCGGCCACCACCTGCTGCGCGGCCCTGGCCTGCAGCTCCAGGATGGCGTGGGCCAGATCCTCCTTCGCCGCGAAGTGGAAGTACAACGCCCCCTTGGTGACCTGCGCGTGGCCGACGATGTCGCTCAAACTGGTGGATTCGTAGCCCTGTCGGTCGAACAGATCGGCGGCGGCAGTGATGATCGTCGCCCGGGTCTGCTCAGCGCGTAATTGCCTCGCCATCGACTGACCCCTCCTTGCAGCTCTACCGAACGGGACACGCGGTTTGTTTTGACTCCACGCATACGATAACTCACCAAACGCCAAAGGGAGTCGGACGGTCGTACTTCCATGTGCCGCGGATGCCGTTCACCCGCACGACACCGGGCCAGGGCATGACACTCCGCAAACGGACGACCCCGGAACGCACTCCTCCCACCACTCCTGCGTGTTTCCGGAAGCCAAGGCACGGTGTTCACGGTGTCCTTGACCGCCACGGCGGGAGGCTCCCGGCCCGCGCTCCGGTCGTACCTCGCGGCCGGCCGTAAAAACAGTCTGACCGGTCGGGTGCTGCGCGCCGAGCCGTGCCGGGACGCCGGAGCGGCTGAACGCGACGGACGTTTCCCCCGTACTGGACTCAGCAGACCCCGTTCCCGCGCCTGCCGAGGAGAAGTCCCGGATGACTCGGATGACCGCCCGCCTGAGCGTCACGGCGGCCGCTGCGGCGACCCCACTCCTGCTCCTGCCGTGGACGGCGGGGTCTGCCCAGGCGCACGGTGCCCCGACGGACCCGGTCAGCCGGGTGTACGCCTGCTCCCCCGAGGGCGGGAGCGCGAACCGCTCGGCGGCCTGCCGGGCGGCGATCAGCGCGAACGGCGCCCCGTTCACCGCGTGGGACAACCTGCGCGTGGCGGGGGTGAACGGCCGGGACCGGCAGGTGATTCCGGACGGCAGGCTGTGCAGCGGAAACCTGCCCGCCTACCGGGGCCTCGATCTGGCCCGGCGCGACTGGCCGACGACCCGGCTGACACCCGGCGGCAGACTGACGATGACGTACGCCTCGACGATCGCGCACACGGGCACGTTCAGGCTGTACCTCACCAAGCCCGGCTACGACCCGGCGAAGCCGCTGAAGTGGTCCGACCTGCCCACACGCCCCTTCGCCGAGGTCACGGACCCGCCGCTGACGAACGGGGCGTACCACATCCGGGCGACTCTGCCGTCGGACCGGACGGGCCGTCAGGTGCTCTACACGGTCTGGCAGAACAGCAGCACGCCGGACACGTACTACTCGTGTTCCGACGTGGTGTTTCCGGGAGCAAGCAAGGGGGCGGGGTCGGAGTCGAGTTCGGGGCAGGGGTCGGCGGAGGCCACGGGGCCCGCACGCACGGAGACCGCGCGGCCGCCGTCCGCAACGCCAACTCCCGCTGAGAAAAAGCGCACTTCGGCTGGCGCCAACGGCGACAGCACACCGGTGGCCGAGGCCACCCGCGAGGACGCGGGCCCCTCGGCACCGTTGCTGGCGGGCGGCGCCGCCGCGGTGCTGGTGCTCACCGGGGGCGCCGTCCTGGTTCTGCGCCTACGACGACGCTGAACGCCCTACGCAAGAAGGTCAGTTGACGTAGACCCGGGCTCCCGCGTCGGTGACGGGGGCGTACTTGGCGGTGAAATAGCCGTTCGCGAAGCACAGCGACGAACCGGAGCCCTTCGTGAACTGCTGGTTGGTGAAGGTGATGCTGCTGTCGCTGTTGTCGGCCTTACCCGTCAGGCTCGACGCCTGGTAGACACAGGTGATGGTGCCCAGCAGGGTGCGCAGCTTGACCGTGGTCTGGATGGTGGAGCCACTGGCCGGCGAGACGGCGAGGGTGCCGTCCGAGGCGACGGTCGCGGTGTAGGGCAGGTTGTCGACCGTGATGCTGCTGACGCCGAGCACACCAGTGACGTTGCTCGTGCAGCTGCTGCTGTCGAAGGTGTGCCCGGTGACCGACTCGGTGGCCGTACCGGGTGCGGTCGGGTTGCCCGTGACCGTGGCGGTGAACTGCGAGGACGTGCAGGTGACCCCGCTGGTGCCGGTCGCGCTGGAGTAGAGCGTCGCGGTCGTGCCGCCGGCCAGCGGCGCGGTCAGGGTGTCGCCGACCGCGGCGGCGGTGCCGCCGGCGCCGCCCGTGGTGAGGACGGCGCTTCCGTCAGCGGAGGCGGGGACGGCCACGGCGACGGTGAGCGCGGCGACGGTGCCGGCCAGGGCGAGAAGGGATCGCGTACGCATACGGGTGCCTCTTTTCTGGGTGGGGGGCAACGTGAGGTGAGGTGGGGGGTGTTGGCGAGGTGGGGGGTGCCGCCGCCGGGCCGTGACGCCTTCTCCGTACGTGACGGCCCGGCGACGGCGGCCGGCCGGCGCCGGTCGAAGTCCTCGGGGGAAGGCCTCCGACCGGACCGGACAGGGGGCGGTCGGGCACGGACCACGGACGGAAGCGACCGTGCCGACGCCGCGCTGATGCGGAGCGGTTGTCGAAGGAAGAAGGGCAGAGCGGTCACCGAAATGAAGGCCGGGGACGCGGCCGATGCCGCTCGACGGATCCGGCGCCACGGATCCGGGGAAACCAGGGAGAGTTGTAGACCTGATCAACCATCAACGTCAAGGAGTAACAAGGGAGTTGCTGTTCATCGGAGGCTGCTGGATACCGCTTCGGAACGAGGCCCATCGGCACTCGCACACATCCGACACCCTTTTTTCACAACTCCCTTGACCCCCCAAAGTAACCGGCGGTAACTTCCTCGAAGGCTACTGCCGCGTAACGAGAAAGCCCTTGCATCCGCCGGGAGTGCGAGGCGGCGTGTGCGGCAGCCGCTGTCCGCGCCAGGACAACGCGCCACTGAAGCCCAACCCGCATTGATCTATGCCTATGGGAGCAGACATGGCCTCGTCCCCGGACCTCTCGTCCGCCGACAACACCCCAGAGAACCCGGGAAGCGGTTCCCCGTCCGAAACCTCAGCCGCGTCCGGGACCGCCGCCGGCGGCGAAAGACGAGGCCGGGTGCGACTGCGCAGGGCCGCGGTCATGGCGGTGCCCGCCACCATCGTCGCCGCGAGCCTCGCGGTCCTCACCGCGGAGGGCGCGCTGGGTGTGCAGTTCGCGATCTCCGGCATGCCGTTCACCGTCACGGCGACGGAACTCAACGGCACCGGGTTCGAGCAGTTCGGCGGGCTCGACACCATGGCGGACGGCAGCCCGAACGCCGGCGACACCGGCGGGCAGGTGCTCGTCGTCACCTCCGCGATCAAGAACGCCACGCTCACCAAGCTGTGCCAGAGTGTCGACCTGGGCGGCACCAACCTGAAGATCACCGCGGGCGGCGGCGAGCACAAGGTGACCGCGAGCGACCTCACCACCGACTCGACCGAGCTGTCGGGCGACGCGGCCTTCAACAACATCGAGATCGGCAACGACGCCAGCACACTGACCAAGGCGAACGCGAAGGGCCCGATCGGCGTCTTCAGCCAGCAGGCCGACATCGTGCACATCGGCAACCTGCGGCAGACCAACTACGCGACGACCGCAGGTGTGTTCAGGCTGCCGGGGCTCAAGCTGGGCTTCAGCGACTCGGGTTGCTGATCCGATGCCGGAGCGTCCAGATCAGGGACTGAGGTCCGTCTTCCGCAGGTGGCGGGCCCGCCGGCCGTTCTGGGGCGGGCTGCTGCTGGCCCTCGGCGGCGGCGAGATCCTGCTCACCGAGAAGGCCTCGCTCAAGGTCGTGATGCACATCGGCATGCAGGGCCTGGCCGGCTATCTGCTGCCGACACTGATGCTGATCCTGGGTCTGCTGATCCTCTTCAACCCCTCCCAGCGCCTCTTCTACTCCATCACCGGCGTCCTGCTCTCCCTGGGCACCTGGCTCACCTCCAACCTGGGCGGTTTCTTCATCGGCCTCCTCCTCGGCGTCACCGGCAGCTGCCTCGCCTTCGGCTGGCTCCCCGACCAGGAGCCCCGGGTGAGCCGCCGCCGACGCCGCAGGGCGGCCCGGGCCGCGGGGCAGGGACTGGGGGAAGGGGCAGGGGAACCGGCCTGAGTTCGTCGCTCGACCGCTCACGGCCGGGTGGGATCGTCGGCAATCATCGGTGCATGAACGAGATCGTACTGATGTCGGATCCGAAGATCGCGGCCGTGCCGGTGGTCGACTGCGGTGAACCGCTCGTGGACGTCCGGCTGCGGGACCTCGCCGTCGATGCCCGCAGAACCGATGACTCGGGGGCGTTCGCGCATCTGCGGGAAGGGGTGCTGACCCGGCTTCTGGCGGCTCAGGAGCTGCTGCCGGACGGCATCCGGCTGCTGTTCGTCGAGGGGTACCGGCCGCCCGCGCTGCAGCGCCACTACTTCGAGAGCTACGCCGGCCAACTGCGCGGCGACAACCCGGACTGGTCGCCGACGCAGGTCCGGGAGGCCGCGAGCCGGTACGTGTCGCCCCCGGAGATCGCGCCGCACAGCGCCGGCGCCGCGGTCGACCTCACCCTCGTCGCCGCCGACGGGCAGGAGCTCGACATGGGGACCCGGTTGAACGCCAGCCCGGAGGAGAGCGCGGGCGCCTGCTACACGGACGCCGCCGACGTCGGCGCCGAGGCACGCGCCAACCGACGGATCCTCGGCGACGCGCTGACCGCTGCGGGCCTGTTGAACTACCCCACCGAGTGGTGGCACTGGTCCTTCGGCGACCGCTACTGGGCCCTGGCCACCGGAGCCGCCACAGCGATCTACGGCCCGCGCGAACTCGGCTGACCGGGCACGGTGGCGCCTGCTCTCCGGACGGGTGACGTGGGAACTTCTACGCCGGAGCGGCGAGTTCATAGGGCTCTGTCGCCGTTCTCCGGCCGCTTCTACGCTGTCGTCCGCCTGCGTCCGAGGAATTCGGTCCAGGCTGCCGGAACTTATCGGCCGGACCAGGAGTTTCTACGTTGCTGTAGAAGTTTCTGTGGGCGTTTCGTCGAGGCATCCGACCGTGGATACGAGGAGTTCGCATGGCCCTGTGGGACCGCGTCAAGGAGTCGGCGTCGCAGATGCAGACCCAGTTGGTGGCGAAGAAGAACGACCTGAAGAGCGGCGCCTTCCGCGATGCAAGCATGGCGATGTGCGCGCTCGTGGCCGCCGCCGACGGCACGATCGACCCGTCGGAGCGGCAGCGGGTGGCCCAGCTCATCGCGACGAACGAGGTGTTGCAGAACTTCCCGGCCGACGACCTGAGGCGCCGCTTCGAGGAGAACCTGAACAAGCTGACCACCGACTTCGACTTCGGCAAGGTGAGCGTGCTCCAGGAGATCGCCAAGGCGAAGAAGAAGCCCGCCGAGGCGCGGGCCGTGGTGCAGATCGGCATCGTCATCGGCGGCGCGGACGGCGACTTCGACAAGACCGAGCAGGCGGTGGTGCGTGAGGCGTGCTACACGCTCGACCTGCCGCCGCACGAGTTCGACCTCTGATCCGGTGCCGCGGCCGTACCGACGGCCGCCCGCGGCGAGGCGGTCGGCCTGGTCGCGGGCGCGGTGGAGTCGGTCCAGGGCCGATGGATCCGGTACGGGTTCGGCCGTGGCTTCGGCGAGGCGGATCAGGTCCGGCAGGCAGAGGGCCGTTCCGTCCAGCACGACGCGGGTGTCCCCGGCCTCCGGGGGCGCCCGCGTCGTCGGGTCCGGTCGCCTCCGCGCCGCGGTACGTCAGCCGAGACCGGCGGACTTCAGCCAGGCCTTGGCGACGTCCAGCGGGTCCTTGTTCTGCGACTGCACCTGGGTGTCCAGGTCCAGCAGGGTCGCCGTGTCCAGCTTGGCGGAGACGGCGTTGAGCGCGTCGACGCCCTTCTGGGGCAGGGCGCTCTTGTAGACGAGCGGCTGGATGTTCTCGAAGCCGAAGAGGTTCTTCGGGTCCTGCAGGACGACGAACTTGTCCTTGGAGATGTCCGCGTCCGTGGTGAAGACGTCCGCGGCCTGCACGGTGTTCTTCCTCAGCGCCGCCTTGGTGAGCGGGCCGCCCGCGTCCAGCGCCTTGAAGGACTTGAACTCCAGGCCGTAGACGTCCTTCAGGCCGACCAGGCCCTGCTGCCGGGTCTGGAACTCCGGCGAGGCGCCGATGACCAGGTCCTTCGCGATGTCCTTGAGGTCTGCGATGGACGACTTCCCGGTCAGGCCGTACTTCTTCGCGGTGGCCGCGTTGAGCGTGACCGAGTCCTTGTCCTGCGCGGGCGAGGGCTCCAGCAGGGTCAGCTTGGAGCCCAGCTTGGCCTCGATGGCCGACGTGGTCGCCTCGACGGTCTTGGGCGTGGCCTTCGGGTCGAGGTAGGCCAGCAACGCGCCGTTGTACTCGGGCAGGACCGATACGGACCCGTTCTTGAGCAGGCCGTAGGTGGTCTCGCGGCTGCCGATGTTCGGCTTGTAACTGACCTTGATTCCCTTGGCCTTGAGGGCCTCGCCGTAGATGTCCGCGAGCAGGATGCTCTCGGCGAAGTTGTTGGATCCGACGACCACGCCGTCGCCGCTCGCCTTGCTGTCCGAAAGGGGGTTGTCGCCCTTGCCGTCGGAGGAGTTGCAGCCCGCCAGCAAGGCCGTCGCCGCCGCGAGGGCGACCGCCGCCGCGCCTCGGTTCCTCCGGATGGGCCTGCTGATGCGCTTGGTGGAAGTCACACCACTGATCCAATCCAGCCAGTTCTCGGTCAGTCAAGTGTCTCTGGGTCACCGATTGGCTTCGATGCGCGGTCAGTTGTGTGCGGAGAGCACACACCTTGTAACTCATTCTTGATAAAAGGCGAGGTGATTGCCCCTTCAAGGGGCCTGTAGTCTCACGGGAGTCGAAATCGGTCACAGCGGTGCACGGGGCCCGCTTCCGCCGTAAGGCGCCCCCATGAAGGAGGTCCGGTGTCCACGAACCAGGTGGACGCGCCCGCGCGGCATGCCCCGGTACACAGCGGTGTACGAGGCTTCGCCGACCGCTGGCCCTTCCGACGCAAGCTCAACCTGCTCGTCGCCATCCCGCTCGCGGTGATCGCCGCCCTGCTGTCGTACCTGGTCACCGACCTGGTCGAGCAGTCGGACAACGCCGAGTCCGCGGCCCGGACGGTGCGTGACAGCGCGCAGGTGGCCCGGCTCGTGGACCGCGTCGAGGCCGAGCACCAGCAGGCGATGCTGCTGTCCGCGCGCTACGAGTCCGGCTGGTCTAAGCCCTCGCTCGCCCCCTACCGCGCGGCGCAGGAAGGGGTGCAGGCCCAGGTGGAGAAGGTGCGCGCCACCTACGGCGACCGGCTGCCGGACGCCGAGGGACAGGCCCTCAGGGACGTCGACGGCCTCTCCAGCCTGCGCCAGAGCGTCGAGCGCGGCTATCTGCCGGCCGACAACATCGACCCCGCCTACGTCGACGCGGCAGGCCGGCTGATCGACGGACTCGGACTCGACCACGACACCGCCCTCGCGTCGACCTTCACCGGCAGCCTGCTGGACTCCCTGCTGCGCGCGGACGCCGCCCACGGCGCCTTCGAGACAAGCGTGTTCTCCGCGACGACCGGGGACACCAACGCGCTGATCGAGTTCACCAATGCGGTCGGCTCATACGACCTCTACACCCACCAGGCCGACCGCTTCGGCCGGTTCGCCACCGAGCGCCAGGCACAGCAGCTGGCCGGCATCGACCACACCTCCGCGCAGCAGGACATCGCGCAGGCGTACGCCGAGTTGCAGATCGACCCCACGCAACTGGAGGCCGGGTCGCGGGCCGAGATCCGCAAGGCGGTCCAGGACGCGCTCACCGACTACCCCCAGTACCCCGAACAGGCCGCCGCCCGGCTGAAAATCACCACCTCGCTGATCGGCCAGATCGCCGACCGCGCCGACCGCGAGGCCTCCTCCGCCAAGTGGCACGCTGGGCAGCTGCTGTACGGCACGCTGGTGGTGTTCGCGCTGTGGATCGCCTTCGCGATGCTGGTGCGCCGCTCGGTGGTGCGGCCCGTGCAGGCGCTCACCGGGGCCGCGCAGGAGGTCGCCGAGGTGGCCAGGCGCGAGCTTGACCGGGTGGCCGACGACGATGCCGAGGACGACGGTCCGCCCCGGCTGCGGGACATGCCGGTCACCGCGCGCGACGAGATCGGTGACCTGGCCGAGGCCTTCAACCGGGTGCAGACCACCGCCGCGGCCCTGCTGGAACGCCAGGTGCTCAGCCGCCGCAACACCGCCGAGATGTTCGGCAACGTCGGCCGCCGTGTCAGCAACCTGACCACCCGCCAACTCGCGCTGATCGACGCCGTCGAGCGCGGCGAGACCGACCCCGCGCTGCTGGAACGCCTCTACTCCATCGACCACATCGCCGTACGCCTGCGCCGCAACGCCGACAGCCTGATGCTGCTGGCGGGCATCCGCGAGACGGCGCTGGACGGCGGGCCCCTGGCCCTCTCCAACGTGGCGCGGGCCGCGCTCGGGCAGATCGAGGGCTATCAGCGGGTACGGCTGTACGCCGCCTCGGACGCCATGGTCGAACCCGACATCATCGGCGACCTGACGCTGATGATGGCCGAACTCCTGGAGAACGCGGTGTCGTTCTCCCCCGAGGGCAGCCCGGTGGAGGTGACCGTCCGTTCCGGTGCCGAGGGCGCCCACGTCGTCGTCACCGACCACGGCCTGGGCATGAGCGCCGAACGGCTCGCCGAGGAGAACGCCCGCCTGATCCGCCGCGAACGCCTCGACCTGGTGCCGACGAAGGTGCTCGGTCTGTTCGTGGTGGGCGCGCTGGCCCGCCGCTGGGAGATCGGGGTGGAACTGACCCGTACACCAGGCGGTGGTCTGACGGCGGAGGTGACGCTCCCGTCCTCGTTGCTGCTGACGATGAGCCCGGTGGCGGATCCTCCCGCCGGGCCCGTCGCCGTGGCACCGCCGGCGGCGGACGTCCCGTCCGGTCCGGTGCCGTCCAGCTCCGCCGGGTACAAGACCGAACCCGCCGGAAAGAAGACCGAACCCGCCGGCGAGAACACCGAACCCGCCGGCCCCCTGCCCCGCCGTGTCCCGAGCCGCGAGACCGCCACCCCCACGGAGCAGCCTCAGCTCGTCTCCTCCGGCACCGCCCGCCCCCTGCGCCGCCGGGTCCGCGGGGCCACGCTCCGGACGACCGCCGGCGCCGCCCAGGCCGTACCGAAGCCGGCGCGCCCCCGCGACGCCGAGGCGGAGCGCAGCGCGCTGGAGGAGTTCGAGGCGGCGGTGGAACGCGCTCATCGGGACAGCGACACCGGAAGCCACGCGCGACCGCACCCCGAGGAGACCTCCTCCGCTCCCCCCACGCCGCCCCCGCCGCACGACCCGAACCACCTTCCGGAAGGAGCCGAGCAGTGAGCACGTCGACAGGTGACACCCCGACGGGCGGCACCACGCCGACCGACCTGCAGGCAGCCGCAGCCGACTTCACCTGGCTGCTGAACCGTTTCGCGACCGAGACCGCGGGCGTCGTCGACGCGATCGCGGTCTCCTCCGACGGCCTGCTGATCGCCGTGTCGGAGCTGCGCGAGCGCGCCCACTCCGAACGGCTCGCCGCGATCGTCTCGGGCATCACCAGCCTGGCCGCCGGCGCCTCCGGCAACTACGGCCTGGGCGGCCTGAACAAGGTCATCATCGACCTGGAGGGCGGCCATGTCATCGTCTCCGCGATCGGCAGCGGCGCCGTCCTCGGCGTGGTCACCGACAAGGACGCCAAGCTCGGCAACATCGCCTACGAGATGACGGTGTTCGCCAACCGTGCCGGTGCGGCGCTCAGCCCGCAGCTGGTGCTGGAGCTGAAGAACAGCGTCGGTGCCACGCGCTGAGGCGCACGCCCGGACAGGAGGAGTGGACAGCCATGGCGGACGGCACCCAGCCCCCGGGCCCGGACCCGGTCGGCCCCGCCCCCGCCGTACGGCCGTTCCTGGTCACCGCCGGCCGGGTGGCGGATGCCGCCCCCGGCCGGTCGATGCCCGTGGAGACCCAGGTGGTGGCCACCGCCGCGGGTCTCGACGCGCTCGGCCGGCTCTCCTTCGAGCGGTACGACATCGTCGCCGCCTGCCGGCTGCCGCAGTCCATCGCGGAACTCGCGGCCCGGCTGCGGCTGCACCTCAACGTGGTCCGTGTCCTGGCCGAAGACCTGCGCGAGGCGGGGCAGCTGACGGTCCACGTGCCCGACGCCGCGGCCACCCACGACGCCTCCGTCCTGCGCAGGGTTATCGATGGCCTCCGGGCCGTCTCCGACTCCCGAGGGGTACCGAGTGACACCGACTGAACCGCTCACCCGGGACGCCGCGCCCGCCGCCGTGCGGCCGCCGCTGCCGGTGAAGATGGTGATCGCGGGCGGCTTCGGCGTGGGCAAGACCACCACCGTCGGCTCGATCTCGGAGATCGAGCCGCTGACCACCGAGGCCTCGATCACCGAGGTCGCGGCGGGCGTGGACGACCTCACGCACACCCCGCGCAAGACCACGACCACGGTGGCGATGGACTTCGGCTGCATCACCATCGACCCGACGCTGAAGCTGTACCTGTTCGGCACGCCCGGGCAGGAGCGGTTCGGGTTCATGTGGGACGACATCGTGGAGGGCGCGGTCGGCGGTCTCGTCATCGTCGACACCCGCCGCCTGGACGACTGCTACGCGGCCGTCGACTACTTCGAGCACAAGGACATCCCGTTCGCGGTGGCGGTCAACGCCTTCGACGGGACGGTGCAGCACTCCCTGGACGAGGTCCGCTGGGCCCTCGACGTCTCCGAGGGCGTCCCGGTCGTGGTGTTCGACGCCCGGGAGCGCGGCTCGGTGCGGGACGCGCTGCTCGTCGTACTCGAACTGGCGCTGGCCCGCACCGAGCAGTGACGCCTCAGTTGCCGCGGCGCACCCCGGGCGAGACGACGATCCGGGACACCGCCCAGAACACCACGAGGGTCGCGAGCGCCATCCCGGCGACCAGGGTGGCGCCGCCGACGACCTTCTCGTAGTTCTTCTGGTAGAGGCCGTCGATGATGTAGCGGCCGAGGCCGCCGAGGCCGATGTACGCGGCGATGGTGGCCGTCGAGACGATCTGGATGGCGGCCGAGCGCACTCCGCTGAGGATCAGCGGGAGCGCGACCGGGAGTTCCACCTGGAAGAGGACCCGTGACTCCGGCATGCCCATGCCCCGCGCGGCGTCCACCGGGGAGGGGTCGACGGACCGGACCGCTTCGTAGGTCGTGACCAGGATCGGCGGGACGGCGAGCACGACCAGCGGGATCATCACGAGCCCCGTGCTGAAGCTCAGCCAGGTGACCAGCAGCACCAGCAGGCCGAAGGTGGGCAGCGCCCGGGCCGCGGTGGCGATCAGCGCCAGCGCGTTGCCGCCGCGCCCGTAGTGCCCGGTGACCAGGCCGACCGGCAGCCCGATCGCGATGGCGAGGGCGAGCGCCTCCAGCGAGTACCGCAGGTGCTCGACGACGCGGTACGGGATGCCGTCGTAGCCGTGCCAGTGGTCGCTGTCGCTGAAGAAGGCGTTGACGAAGTGCAGGATGTTCACCGGGCCGCGCGCTCCTTCGGCATCCAGGGGGTCAGCAGGACACGCACGGCGACGAGCAACGCGTCGACCACGACGGCCAGTACCGCCGTGGTCACCACGGAGTTCACCGCGAGCAGGGGCCGGTTGTAGATCTGGGCGTCGTGCAGCAGATTGCCGAGGGCGCCCTGGTTGCCGATCAGCATGCCGACGCTGACCAGGGAGATGCTCGACACGGTCGCCACCCGCAGGCCCGCGATGATCGCCGGCACCGCGATGGGCAACTGGACCTGGAGATAACGCCGTACGGGTCCCAGGCCCATGGCCGTGGCGGCGGCGAGGGTCTCCGGCGGCACCGAGCGGACACCGTCCACGATCGCGGGGACCAGCACCACCAGGCTGTAGACGGCGAGCGGGATCATCACCGTGGTCTCGGTCTGGCCGGTGTAGTCGATGAGGACGACGAAGAAGGCCAGGGACGGGATGGCGTACAGCACGGTGGTCACACCGAACACGGGCGGGTAGAGCCAGCGGAACCGTACGCACAGCTGGGCCACGGGCAGCGAGACGAGCAGCCCGGCCAGCACCGGCAGCAGGGCCTCTCGCAGGTGCAGGCCGATCAGACCGAAGTAGCTGTTCTGGAGGTCGCTCGGGATGTCGAAGAAGCCGCTCATCGCGCGGCCTTCGCATCCTGTCGGCCCGCGGTGTGGGCGGCGCGGATCGCCTCGCCGATCACCTGCTGGGAGACGACGCCGACGGCGCGCCCCTCGCCGTCCACGGCCACGGCCCAGCCGGTCGGCGAGAGCACGGCCCCGTCGAGCGCGGTGCGCAGCGAGTCCGTGCCGGGCACGAACGGCCGCCCGTACGGCAGCAGTCGCTCCCGGTCGATCTCCCCGGCGGTGAGCTCGTCCGGCGCACTCCAGCCGAGCGGCCTGCCGTCGACGTCCGTCACCAGGAGATAGGGAGCCGCGCCTCGGGAGGAGAGCTTCTCCGCACCCGCGTCGATCGCGACGACGGGAGCGGTCTGCAGATCGAGTTCGTCGGACGGGAAGAAGGAGAGCCGCCGGATGCCCCGGTCGGCGCCGAGGAAGTCCTCCACGAAGGGGTCGGCGGGCGCGCTGAGCAGCTCGGCCGGCGGGGCGAACTGGGCGAGCCTGCCGCCGGTGCGCAGCACGGCGACCATCGTGCCCAGCTTGATGGCCTCGTCGATGTCGTGCGTGACGAAGACGATGGTCTTGCCCAACTCGTCCTGGATGCGGAGTAGTTCGTCCTGGAGGCCCTTGCGCACGATCGGGTCGACGGCGGAGAAGGGTTCGTCCATCAGCAGCACGGGCGGGTCGGCGGCGAGCGCCCGGGCCACACCGACGCGCTGTTGCTGGCCGCCGGAGAGCTGGTACGGGTACCGCTTGGCGAGCGCGGCGTCGAGCCCGACCCGCTCCATCAGCTCCGCCGCCCGGGCCCGTGCCTTCTGCCTGCTCCAGCCGAGCAGGCGGGGCACGGTGGCGATGTTGTCGAGGATGGTGCGGTGCTGGAAGAGACCCGCGTTCTGGATGACGTAACCCATCGACCGGCGCAGGGTGTTGACCGGCTGCTGCCGGATGTCCTGGCCGTCGAGGAGGATGCTGCCCTCGCTGGGCTCCACCATCCGGTTGATCATCCGCAGGGTCGTCGTCTTGCCGCAGCCGGAGGGGCCGACGAGGACGGTGATCGCGCGGTCGGGTATCTCCAACGACAGCCCGTCGACGGCGACCGTGCCGTCCGGGTACCGCTTGGTGACTGCATCTATCCGTATCAAAACGCCGCGTACCCTTCGGTTTTGGCGAAGCCTGGGCCGTTGCGGGGAGAGTCTAGACGGCGATTGTTGCCGCACTTTGGCCAGCAACCCGCCCTTGACCGGTCCCTTCGGATCCGGGGATTCGGGGGCGCTGCCGCTGAAGAGGTCCGCGGGGCTGCGATCGGGCAGCGGGGTGAGGGCCAGCAGGCAGTCCGGCGCAGGTAGTGCCGCCAGGGGGCGAGGTCCTCCAGCGCCGGGGCGCTCGACACCTCGGCGTGCGTCGCGCGCAGCCGTCGTATCGCGCACCAGCCGGGGGCGTCGCGGCCGAGGTCGTCAGGCAGGCGCACCGGCGCGGTGTGACAGCGCACTGCGGCACCGTGGGTGTCCCGGAAGGCCTCCACGACGGGCTCGGCGGGCGGGGGCGCGGCGGACGGCAGCACCGCCCGGCCCAGGGACGGGAACAGGACGCCCGTGCCGAGGACCGGGACACGGACGCGGAACGGGATACCTGCCGCGAGAGCGGCCGCGGCGGCCGGCGCGTGTATCCGCACGGCGTCCCGCCACACCCCCGGCG
Source organism: Streptomyces sp. NPDC001450 (assembly GCF_053597295.1). Lineage (NCBI taxonomy): Bacteria > Bacillati > Actinomycetota > Actinomycetes > Kitasatosporales > Streptomycetaceae > Streptomyces > Streptomyces sp. NPDC001450. The sequence continues at coordinate 131,947 of NZ_JBSFHY010000009.1, read as the reverse complement.
CGGGACCTGACGCGGAATCGGCTCGCAGCCCTCGGAGTGCGCGGGCCGGACAGCTCCCCACCGGGGGGGGAGCGGTACGGCCTCCGCCGCCGCCCGGTCCGCCGCCTCGGCCTCGGCCAGGAGGTCCCAGGCCGTCTGCGCGGACGCCCGTGCCTCGTCGGGCGGGACGTCCCGGTCGACGGTTTCGACCAGGGCCCGCAAGAGGGCCGGCCGCCGGCTCCGCTGTGCCGTTCTCAGGGCCGCGACGGCATCGCGGTCACCCATCGGAACGGCTTCTCCTCACCATCAGCCGGGCAGGAGCATGTGGGCGAGGAGTCGACCAGAGCCAGCAGGCGGCCGGCCTCCTCGCTCAGCCCGCGGACGCCAAGGAGCCGGCGGCACGCAGGATGCGCGAGGCGTTGGCGGAGAGGGCGGGCCTCAGGAACCTGTCACCCGGGCGTCGTCCTCCCGTTCCGCGCTCTCCCGCCGCGGATGCGGCCGTGCCGCGAGGACCGCCACGTCGTCCTCCGCGTGGCGTGCGTCCAGGTTGGTCAGGATGGTTTCCAGGACCTCGTCCACGCCATGGCCGGTGAAGCGCAGTGCGGACAGGCGGGCCATGGAGCTGTCTATGTCCTCGTCTCGGCGTTCCACGAGCCCGTCGGTGAAGAGCACCAGTGTCTGGTCGGGGGCCAGTTGGTGGGTGGCCGACTCGTAGCCGCCGAAACCGGTGCCGAGCGGCGGCCCGACCGGAACGGGCAGCGGTGCGGTCCGGCCGTCCCCGCCTATGAGCACGGGCGGCAGATGACCGGCGCTGGCGAGCGTGGCCTGCCCCCGGCCGGGGTCGATGCGCGCCAGCAGACAGGTGGCCGGCCTCCGCTCGGCCTCGCCGGCGGCGATGTCGTCCATCTGCCGCAGCACGCGGTGCGGGGGCAGGTCGGAGGAGGCGATGTAGCGCAGCGAGGAGCGGTAGGCGCTCATGTCGACGGCGGCCTCCAGGCCGTGGCCCATCACATCGCCGACGACCAGCAGGGTGCGGCCGAAATGGAGCCGTACGGTCTCGCACCAGTCGCCGCCGACCAGCACCCGGCTGCTGCCGGCCGGGAGGTAGCGGATCGCGACGTCCAGGTTCGGGTGCGGCCGGCCGGGCTCCGCCAGCAGTGCGCGTTGCAGGTCGCCGGCCGTCCGGCTGACCAGGTCGTGGGCGCGAGCGTGCCGGATGTGGGAGGCGGCGCGTTCGGCGAGGAGGGCGAGCCGCTCGGCCTCCGACCGGGCGAACCGCGCTCCGTGCCGCCCCGCGACGAGAACGCCGTACTGGTCGTCGCCGCTGGTCAGAGGCAGACAGAGCGCGGGGCGGCCGCGGCTGCCGGGCGGCTGCTCGGTCCAGGGCTCCGGTTGTCTGTCGGCCGCCGGGGTGCCCGCCTCCCGGGCCACGGCCGTGGCCCAGCGGACATCGGGCAGCACGTCCGGATCGCCGGCGATCGCCTCGTACCCAAAGACGGTCTTCCCGGTCCGGCGCATGACCGCGGCCGCGCCGCCCGCCAGCCGTACGACGGCCTGGGTCAGCTCGGAGCAGGTGGTTTCCTCGTCGAGCGTCGTACCGATCGCGCCCGCGGCGGCCCGCAGCGCCGTCAGCCGGACCTCCTCGCCCTCCGGCTCGCCGGCCCCGTCCGCGCGGTGGCCGGCAGCGGGCACGGACCTGCGACGGGCCTGGATCCAGCGCACGACACCCATCACCCTCACAGAATCTCAAACCGGAGCGGGCCGGGCACCGGTCACAGGTGTCCCGGCCGCCCCTGGAGCCCCTGAGACCTCAGGACTCATCCGGCGCCAGCCGGAGCGAGATGCTGTTGATGCAGTACCGCTGATCGGTGGGGGTCGGGTAACCCTCACCCTCGAACACATGGCCGAGATGGGAGCCGCAGCGGGCGCAGCGCACCTCGGTGCGGACCATGCCGTGGGAGCGGTCCTCGATCAGCTCCACCGCGTCGGTGTCCTTCGGGTCGTAGAAGGACGGCCAGCCGCAGTGCGACTCGAACTTGGTCGTGGAGGTGAACAGTTCGGCACCGCAGGCACGACAGGAGTAGACGCCCTTGGTCCTGGTGTCCGTGTACTCACCGGTGAAGGCCGGTTCGGTGCCGGCCTGGCGCAGCACGGCGTACTCGGCCGGCGTCAGCTCTGCGCGCCACTGCTCGTCCGGCTTCTCGACGTCGTACGACATGAGCCTCAGCCCCTTTACTGCTGCGACAGGCGGTCCAGGATCTGCGGGCCCAGGTCGGTCACGTCGCCCGCGCCCATGGTGAGAACGAGATCACCGGGCTTCGCCATTCCCGCGATCACCGCGGGGATCTCCGCCTTGTCGTGCACGGCGGTGACGTCGGCGCCCGCCGCGCGCGCGGCCTCGATGATCAGCTCGCTGGTCACCCCGGGGATCGGGTCCTCGCGGGCCGGGTAGATGTCGAGCACGACCGAGGCGTCGGCGAGCGCCAGCGACTCGCCCATCTCCTTGCCCAGCTCCTGGGTGCGGGAGAAGAGGTGCGGCTGGAAGACGACCAGGATCCGGGAGTCACCGGCGGCGCCGCGCATGGCCTCCAGGTCGGCGGTCATCTCGGTGGGGTGGTGGGCGTAGGAGTCGATCACCTGCACACCGGCCGCCTCGCCCTTGAGCTGCAGGCGCCGCTTGACCCCGGTGTAGGCGGCCAGCGCGGGCGCCAGCTCCCCGGCGGGAATGCCGAGGGCGGCACCGGCGGCCAGCGCGGCGACCGCGTTGAGCGCGTAGTGGCGGCCGGGCACGGAGACCCCGAAGGTCAGCTCCTGCCCGTCCAGCACCACGGTGACCTGGCTCTTCAGCCCTTGCGGTACGACGGACAGGACCCGCACATCGGCGTCCTCGGCCTCTCCGTACGTCACGGTCCGCACCGACCCGTCCAGCCGCCGCGTCAGCTCCCGCGCACCCTCGTGGTCGGCGGAGATCACCAGCGTCCCGCCGGGCACGATCTTCCCGGCGAAGGTCTCGAAGGACTCGTAGATCTCGTCCATCGAGGCGTAGTTGGCGTGGTGGTCCAGCTCGACGTTGAGGACGATGGCGACCTCGGGCGCGTACGTGTGGAAGCTGCGGTCCGACTCGTCGGCCTCGGCGACGAAGATGTCACCCTCGCCGTGCAGTGCGTTCGAGCCGGGCCCGTCCAGGTCGCCGCCGATGGCGTACGACGGCTCGCGGCCCAGCTCGCTCAGCGAGACCGCCAGCATCGACGTGGTCGTGGTCTTGCCGTGCGTACCGGCCACGGCGATCGGCCGCAGCCCGTCCATCAGCGCGGCCAGCGCGTCGGACCGGTGCACCACCGGAATCCCCAGCTCGGCGGCGCGGGCCAGCTCCGGGTTGTCCTTGCGGATCGCCGACGACACGACGACACAGCTCGCGTCGTCGGCGAGGTGCTCGGCGGCGTGCCCGATGTGCACGGTCACACCCAGCGCCCGCAGCGCCTCGGCGGTCGCCGACTCCTTGGCGTCGCTCCCGGCCACCATGGCCCCACGCTGCGCGAGGATCTTGGCGATACCCGACATCCCAGCACCGCCGATGCCGATGAAGTGCGGTCGGTCCATGGCGGCAGGAAGTCCGGGTGCCATGCAAGTCTCCATAAGATCCGGTACGAGGCTGAGCGCCCCTAGCCTATGCGCTGAAACCCGGGCCACTTCGCAACGGGGACAGCCGGTCCGACCGCGGGGCCCCGACGGCGCCTAGGCCTTGCTGTGCGAGAACAACTTCAACACCGGCACCCCCACCTTGTGCCGAGCCCGAGAAGCCCAGTCCCGATGGAAGAACTCCTCCACATAGTGAGGATCGGTCAGCACGATCACTTCATCGGCATCAACCTCGGCGACCAAGGACTTCAGCGCGTCCAGCGGATGATCCTCCACCAACCGCCCCTCGGCCTCGCTGCCGGCAGCCCGCAGGGCCTGGAGAGACACATCGAGCGCCTGCTGCCCGACACTGCGCGCCTCCTCCCCCTCCGGCGTGGCCCCCTCACGCCGCGCCTCGTCGAGTTCGCCCAGCGCGATGTCGTCGATGGCCCGCAGCAGCCGGTCCGCCTGGTCGCCGCGCGGCTGAAGGAGCACATGGAAGGAGACCGACTCGTCTCCGTGCAAGGTGGTGACGAACTCCACGTCGGCGGACGTCAGGGCCTTCTCGATCATCAGAACGCTTGTGAACACGCGGCGCCTCTTCCCTCCGTGGGCCCGGCAAGGCCCTGCGGAAACCATCCTGCCCCGTGGTCGCACGGGTTGTGCCGGACCTAGTCTGCCCGCCCAAAGCTAAACGGAACGGTAGATTCCGCCGATTTCAGGACCGACGGTAACGACTGAACAGGAATCCGTCCTCTTCCAGTAGGGACGCCAGTTCGAAGCGGCGTGGAACGGTGACGGACGGCCCCCCGGCGATGCGCTGCGCGTCCCCCGCGCTGAGCATCGGCGACACGGTCAGGCACAGCTCGTCGAGTACGTCCGCGGCCACCAGCTGGCCGAGCAGCCGGGGCCCGCCCTCGGTGAGCTGCCGGGTGTGGCCGAGGTCGGCGAGGGCGCGTACCGCGCGGGCCGGGTCGACGGCCATGCCCTCCCCGGCGACGACCACCCGGGCGCCGGCCTTCTCGGCGGCCGCGACCCGGTCCGGGGCCGCGGTGGCACCGGTGAGGATCATGGTGGGCACCAGGGGCGAGGTGAAGAGGGGGAGAGAGAAGTCCAGGTCCAGCCCGGCCGTGACGATCGCGATCGCCGGGGCCGCGCCCTGTCCCGCGGCCTGCCGGGCCGCCGCGAACTCCGCCCGCGCGCGTGCCGGACGGTACCCCTCCTGCCGTACCGTTTCCGCACCCACCACGATCACGTCAGCGAGCGCCCGGAGCGTGCCGAAGATACGCATGTCGGCCGCGCTGGAGATGGGCTGGGAGTGCCCCTCGTGCTGGGCGGCACCGTCGAGGGTCGAGACCATGTTGGCCCGCAGCCACGACTGCCGGGCCCCGGAACCCGTCTCCGGATACGCGTAGGCGGCGGCCAGCTCGGCGAGGCTCCACTCACGGTTCACGAGCGCGTCGGCCCCGGCAGGTCCACCGGGTCCGCCCGGCGCGGCAGCCCCTGCCGCCCCACTCACCTCCGCCCTCTCGGTGCCCCCACCGAAGGCCTGGGCTGCTGTTTCGTAGGTCACAGGGAACAGGCGTCGCATGTCGTGCAGTGTGACACGGCGCTTAGCATGGGTAACCGTGTCGTCCTCCACCGCCGCCCCCGGTTCCAGCCCTCTGACCGATGCGGGCCCCCTCTCCCTGTGCGCCCGTGAGCCGCACGTCCCCGCGGACCGTCTGGTCGCCGAGATGGTGCCGCCCCCGCGTTTCGACTCGGTGCGCTTCGCCACGTACATCCCGGACCCGAACCAGCCCAGCCAGACCGAGGCCGTGGGGGTGCTGGACGGCTTCGCGGCCGGGCTCGGCGGCGCCCACGCCTCCGGCGCCGGCCGGCGCGGTCTCTTCGGGTTCGGCAGGGCCAAGGCGCCCAAGGCCCCGGCGGGCCCCCGCGGCGTCTACCTGGACGGCGGCTACGGCGTCGGCAAGACCCACCTGCTCGCCTCCCTGTGGCACGCCACCCCGGCCGAGCCCGCGCTCAAGGCGTTCGGCACCTTCGTGGAGCTGACCAACCTGGTCGGCGCGCTCGGCTTCCAGAAGACCGTGCAGACGCTTCAAGGCCACCGCCTGCTGTGCATCGACGAGTTCGAGCTGGACGACCCCGGCGACACCGTGCTCGTCTCCACGCTGCTCGGCAAGCTGGTCGAGGCGGGCGTGGCGCTCGCCGCCACCTCCAACACGCTGCCCGGCAAGCTCGGCGAGGGCCGGTTCGCCGCCGCCGACTTCCTGCGCGAGATCCAGGGCCTGTCGGCCCACTTCCGCACCTTGCGCATCGACGGCGAGGACTACCGCCACCGCGGCCTGTCCAAGGCTCCGGCGCCGCACTCGGACGAGCAGGTGACCAAGGCGGCCTACGCCACCGCGGGCGCCTCGCTGGACGACTTCCCGCATCTGCTGGAGCACCTGGCCAAGGTGCACCCGAGCCGGTACGGCGCCCTGACCGACGGACTGAAGGCGGTGTGCCTGACCGACGTGCGGCCGGTGCCGGACCAGTCGACGGCGCTGCGGCTTGTGGTGCTGGCGGACCGGCTGTACGACCGCGAGGTCCCGGTGCTCGCCTCGGGCCTGCCGTTCGACCAGCTGTTCAGCGAGGAGATGCTGAACGGCGGCTACCGCAAGAAGTACTTCCGCGCGATATCCCGGCTCACCGCGCTGGCCCGGGACGCGAAGGGCCTTGTCAACTCGTAGTCAAGAGCCAGATCACGCCATCCGACCGGCATTTTTCACGCTCTCTTGCGCTCATAACGTCCAGTTAACCCTGCAAAGGACTTTGCGGGGTTAACGTGTTTCTTGACCAGCCATTGACCAATGCTTGGTGCGTGATAGAGGTGTGAACTCCTGGGAGGAGGGTGCATGTTCCGAGGTACGACGGCCCGGACCCTGCTTGCCCTGCTCGCCACCGCCCTGCTCGCCCTGCAGTTCTTCGCACCCACGGGAACCTTCGCATCCGCGCATACGCTCAGTCATGCGAAGGCCAAGGCAGCACCCGAAACCGTGCGTCCCCCGAAGCCCGTGCGGGGCGGGACGGGCGCACTCCGCGACGGCGGCTGCACCCAGAACCCCGGCGGGGGCCGGCACCTGCGCGACCGGCAGCGCGGCCCCGCCTCCGGGTGGGCGCAGGAACGCCCGCTCATAGCCCGGCAGACGGCAACCCCGCAATCGCCGGCCGCGTCCGGTGCCCCGCACCACCGCACCACGAGATCCTCCAGAGCCCACTCCTCGGCAGCTCTTCAGGTCTTCCGCTGCTGATCGACGGCTCATCCCCCACGAACGTCGTGCAAGCCCGACGCGCCGCTGCGGCGCGCCAGGAGGAGTCCACAACATGCAGCCCCTCATCGACAACGCCCGTACCTTCGGACAGCGCCCTGAGGAGTTCGCCAAACTCGCAGAAGGCCAGTCCCCGCAGGTCCTGTTCATCACCTGCTCCGATTCCCGGGTCGTCCCGGCCCTGATCACGGGCGCCCGCCCCGGCGAGCTCTTCGAGCTGCGCACCGCGGGCAACATCGTCCCGCCGTACACCTCCCAGCACCCGACCGGCGAGGCCGCCACCATCGAGTACGCCGTTGAGGTGCTCGGCGTCCGCGACATCGTCGTCTGCGGCCACTCGCACTGCGGTGCCGTCGGCGCGCTGGTGCGCGGCGACGACCTGACCGCCGTACCCGCCGTGCGCGACTGGCTCGCGCACGCCACCCCGCGCCCGGCCGGCGCGGCCGAGGACCCGGAGGTCGCCGAGGGCGTCCAGAGCCATGTCCTGACCCAGCTGCTGCGGCTGCGCTCGTACCCGTGCATCGAGCGGAAGCTGGCGCAGGGTCAGCTGGACCTGCACGCCTGGTACTACGAGGTGCACACCGGCGCCGTACGCGCGCACCGCCCGCAGTCCGACACCTTCGAAGCCCTGTGAGCGCGCCAATGAACAGTCCTCTCATATCCCGTTTCCCTCACCTGAGGCAGGACTTCGCCGCCTCCCTCGTCGTGTTCCTGGTCGCGCTCCCGCTGTGCGTGGGCGTGGCCGTCGCCTCCGGTGTGCCGGCCGAACTCGGCCTGGTCACCGGCATCGTGGGCGGCCTCGTCACCGGGCTGATGCGCGGCAGCAGCCTCCAGGTGTCCGGGCCGGCCGCCGGACTGACCGTGCTCGTCTTCGAGGCGGTCCAGGAGTTCGGGCTGCCGATGCTCGGCGCCATCGTGCTCACCACCGGCGTGCTCCAGCTGCTCATGGGCGCGCTGAGGCTGGGCCGGTACTTCCGGGCCATCTCGGTCTCGGTCGTCGAGGGCATGCTGGCCGGTATCGGTCTGGTCCTGATCGCCGGTCAGCTGTACCCGGCCATGGCGGCCAAGGCTCCCGACTCGGGCCTGGGCAAGACGGCCGGGCTGCCGAGGGCGTTCCTGGACGCCCTCGGCGACGGGGCGGCGCTCGCGTCGCTCGCCCTGTGCGCGGGCACCGTCATGGTGCTGGCGCTGTGGAAGTACGCACCGGCGAAGGTGCGTACGGTGCCCGGTCCGCTCGCCGCGGTCGGCCTCGCCACGCTGGCCGCGCTGGTGCTCAGCCTGCCGGTGGCCACCGTCGAGGTGCAGGGGCTGCTGGGCGCCGTCCAGCCGCCGCCGCTCGACGCCTTCGCCGGGTTCGCCGGTGTCGGGGTGCTCGGCACCGTCGTCGCGTTCACGCTGATCGCGTCCGCCGAGTCGCTGTTCAGCGCGGCGGCCGTGGACCGGCTGCACGACGGACCGCGCACCGAGTACGACAGGGAGCTGATCGCCCAGGGCGCGGGCAACGCGGTGTGCGGGCTGCTCGGCGCGCTGCCGATGACCGCGGTGATCGTGCGCAGCGCGGCCAATGTGCAGGCGGGCGCCCGGACGAAGGCGTCCCGCGTGCTGCACGGCGTCTGGCTGCTGCTGTTCGCGGCCCTGCTGCCGGGCGTGCTCGCCTACATCCCGATCCCGGCTCTCGCGGGCATCCTGATCTACTCCGGCGCCAAGCTGGTGCCGGTGCGGGCGCTTGCCGTGCTGTGGCGCGAGCACCGGGGCGAGGCGCTGATCCTGGGCGTCACCGCCGTGTCGATCGTGGCGGTCAGCATGTTCGAGGGCGTGCTCATCGGCCTGGCGCTGGCGATCGTCAAGACGGCCTGGGAGGCCTCGCACCTCCGGCTTGAGGTCGTGGACAAGGGCGCGGGTCCCATCGAGGCGTACCTGTCGGGCAACGCGACCTTCCTGCGGCTGCCGAAGATGCTCGACAGCCTGGAGTCGCTGCCCCGGGACCGCCCGGTCCGGCTCGACCTGTCCGGCCTGCACCACCTGGACCACGCATGCCGCACGGCCCTGGAGAACTGGGCGGCACGACACAGCGCGACGGGCACCGAGCCGGTGGAGGTGACCGCACCCGAGGAGCCTGCCAGAGCCGCGGTCGCCTGATCCGGCCGCTGTCCCCGGGCCGGGCTGCCGACGCCCCTCGGCAGCCCGGCCCGGCCTCTCGGCGCAGCCCATGGCTTCCGCCCCAACCCGGAACTATCGTTACAGCAACGGACACAAAGCAAGGCCTCTCCCTGAGGAGGTCACCATGCTCCAGGAGCTGCTGGGGGCGCTTGCGGCGCTGGGTTCCGTCGGGGTCGTGTACTTCGCGATGGCGGCACGGGTCGTCAAGCAGTACGAGCGGGGGGTGCTCTTCCGGCTCGGGCGGGTCGCGGGTGAGGTACGCAATCCGGGCCTGAACCTGGTGATCCCGTTCGTGGACCGGCTGCACAAGGTGAACATGCAGATCGTGACCATGCCGATCCCGGCCCAGGAGGGCATCACCCGCGACAACGTCACGGTGCGCGTGGACGCGGTCGTCTACTTCCGGGTGGTCGACTCGGTGAGCGCGCTGGTGAAGGTCGAGGACTACAAGTTCGCGGTCTCCCAGATGGCGCAGACCTCGCTGCGCTCGATCATCGGCAAGAGCGACCTGGACGACCTGCTGTCCAACCGTGAGAAGCTCAACCAGGGCCTGGAGCTGATGATCGACAGCCCGGCCGTCGGCTGGGGCATCCAGGTCGACCGGGTGGAGATCAAGGACGTGTCCCTGCCGGACGCGATGAAGCGGTCCATGGCCCGCCAGGCCGAGGCCGACCGGGAGCGCCGGGCGCGGATCATCAACGCCGACGCCGAACTGCAGGCCTCCAAGAAGCTCGCCGAGGCCGCCCAGCAGATGGCCGACACACCGACCGCCCTCCAGCTGCGGCTGCTGCAGACGGTGATGGCGGTGGCGGCCGAGAAGAACTCCACGCTGGTCCTGCCCATCCCGGTGGAGCTGCTGCACTTCCTGGAGAGGGGCCAGCAACAGCCCGCGCCGCACGAGGACGGAGGACCTTCCTCCGGCTAGCGTGCCGGACATGCGCAAAGGTTGGGTGATCGCCATGGCCGCGATGGCCGTCGTACCGGGATGCGCGGACGGGGGCGGCTCGTCCTCGGCCCCTTCCCCCACCGGCACCCTGAGGCTCACGGTCACGAGCCCCGCGTACGCCGACGCCGGCACGATCCCGGGCCGCTACACCTGCGACGGCGAGGACGTCTCACCTCCGCTCGCCGTCACCGGCGTACCCCCGCAGGCCGCCTCCCTGGCCTTCCTGCTCCAGGACCCCGACGCCCCGCGCGGCACCTTCACGCACTGGCTGGTGTGGGACATCGACCCGCACACCGCGCACCTCACGGCCGGCGAGCGTCCACAGGGAGCGGTCGAGGGCCGCAACGGCTTCGGGAAGACGGGCTACGGCGGCCCCTGCCCGCCCCGTGGCGACGGCCCGCACCGCTACGTCCTCACGGTGTACGCCGCCGACCACCGCCCGGACCCCGCCCCCGACGCCACCCCCTCCGACCTCGTCCGGGCCATGTCCGGCCACACCCTGGCGACGGGCACCCTGACCGGCCGGTACGGGCGCTAGCAGCCCGCCGCCACCTGCGTGGGTGAGGGGTACTGCCACGCATGGGCGCATAGGACCGCAGAGTCGGTCAATTAGTAATACTTTCATACTGTGATTTCAGTAGCACGCAGTGTCACCGCCGTCTGCGCCCTGGGCGCAGCCCTCGCCGCCTGCGGTACCGCGGGCACCCACGACGGCGCGCGCCCGGACCATGCCAGGCCCGCCGCCTCCCCGTCCGCCACGCGTCCGCCCGTGCTCGCTCCGGGCCCGGGCGGCCTGACCCCGGTGTTCGAGCACGGTCCGCGCACCCTGGGCAAGACCGTCGCGCTGACCTTCGACGCCGACATGACCGCCGACGAGGGGCCCCGCGCCGCCTCCGGCGAGCACTTCGACAACCCGGACCTGATCGGCGCCCTGCGCACGCTGAAGGTGCCGGCGACCATCTTCATGACCGGCCGGTGGGCCGAGCAGTACCCGGCCCAGGCCCGATCCCTGGGCCACGACCCGCAGTTCGAGGTCGCCAACCACTCCTACAGCCACTACGCGTTCACCGACGACTGCTACGGCCTGCCGACCATCGGCGCGGACCGGATGAAGTCGGACGTCGAGCGGGCGTACGCCGCCATCCGCAAGGCGGGCGTGCCCCATCCGCTGCCGTACTTCCGCTTCCCCGGCGGCTGTTACGACCGCCAGGTGCTGCGCGCGCTCAGCGGGATCGGGGTCACCGCGGTGCAGTGGGACGTGGTGAGCGGTGACGCGTTCGCCACGGACGCCGACGCGGTCGCCCGGCAGGTCCTGGACGGTGTGAAGCCCGGCTCGGTGGTGATCATGCACTGCACCCGCAGCGCCGCTCCGACGACCGAGCGAGTCGTGCGCACGGTCGTGCCGGAACTGCGCAAGCAGGGCTACCGGTTCGTGAAGGTCTCCGAGCTGATCGGCGAGACGAACGGCCACCGGTGACCGTCCTACGCTGAGGGCATGAGCGACGACGACTACTGCACCGTCACCGACGCGACCCGGCCCCCGAAGGCCGACGGCCCGCCATATGCGGAGTGCGTGCTGTGCCGGGAGCCCACGGAGTACCCGGAGTCGTACAAGGGCATCACGCTGTGCCCCGTCTGCATGGGGGTCCCCCCGCTCGAGCGAAGCCGAGAGTGGGGGAGGCAGGAGGCGCAGCGCACCGCCTGTTCAGGGTGAGCGGCGGGCGGTGAGCGCGCAGGCCGCCGCGAAAGCCGCGGCGGTGACGAGGGCGGCCCCGGCCAGGGGCAGCAGCGGCACCGGGACCCGGCCGGACTGCGAACCGGTCACCAGACCGCTGACCGCGGCCTGGGCCGGGGAGCCCGCGAGCACCACCGACAGCAGCGCGGCCAGCAGCATCGCGGGCACCGCACGACCGGTGGAGTGCAGCACCGGCCGGTTGGTGAGCGCGCCGACGGCACTGCCCAGCAGGGCGCAGGCCAGGGCGGCCAGGAGTCCGGCCGCGCCCGCCCTGAGCGGCGGGACGTGGATCCGGTGGCCGTTGCTCGCCGGGTCGCTGATCAGCGTCATCACCAGAGTCGCCACCGTCCCCAGCGCCGCCGAGACGAGCAGCGCCGTCAGCAGGCAGGCCAGGTGGGCGCGGGCGGGACCGCGCGCCGCGGCGACGCAGGCACGGGCGGCGTCCGGCTCGCCCGTGACACAGATCCGTACCAGCCAGGCGGCAACCGGCAGCAGGCCGGCGGCCGCGTAGCCGAGCGAGTCGAGCACCGGCTGACCGCTTTGTACGCCGACCCCGAGGAAGGCGACGTAGAGGATCACCGGCGGCAGCCAGCGCTGCGAGCGCAGCAGCAGATCGGCCTGATAGCGCAGGAGGGCGGTCATGGGCGGCTTCCGGGGTCGAGTGGGATGGTGCCGTCCGGCTCGACGCTCACCACGTGCCAGGGCGGGCGGGCCGTCAGCAGGGAGCGCAGGAGAACGTCCGAATGGGAGGCGGGGACGCTGAGGCGGTGGAGGCCGGGCGCCGTCTCCTCCGCCGACGCGGCTGTCCGCACCGCGTCGGGCGGCGGCTGTGCCCCCGGCGGCCCCTGCACGGTGACGCGGGTGAGCGGCCCGGCCGTCGGTGAACTCCCGCCGTCCGCACCGAGTGTGATGCCGCCGTCCACGACGGTGTACGTCGCGTCGGGCGCCCCGGCCAGGCGGCGCGGGTCGTGATCCACGAAGACCACGGCACCCCCGGCCGCGGTACGCTCGGCCACCGCCCGCTCCAGTTCGGCCCGCGCGGCCGCGTCCAGTCCGGTCCACGCCTCGTCCAGTACCAGCAGCTCCGGGTCGGCGAGCAGGGCCTGCGCGACGGCGACCTTCTGGCTGCTGCCCTTGGAGAGGCGTGACATGGGGGTACCGGCGTAGGCCGCGGCGCCGAACCGCTCCAACCAGCTGTGTGCGGCGTGCGCGGCGGTCGTCCGGGAGAGACCGCTGATGGTGCCGAGGTGGGTCAGGTAGCCGGAAGCGGTGAAGGGCAGGGCCGAGGGGAAGCGCTCCGGGACGTACGCCGTGCGCGGGCGCCCGGTGACGCGGCCTTCGGTCGGGGCGTCAAGGCGGGCGATGACTCGCAGGAGGGTGGATTTTCCGGTGCCGTTCGCTCCTTCGATGCGGGTCAGGGTTCCGGGGGCGAGCGTGAGGTGGATGCCTCTTAACACCCAGGGGCCGCGGATGCCGTAGCGGCGGCCTACGGCTGCCAGGCGTAGGTCATGTTGCATAGGGGGATTTTGTCCGGTCTCGCTGTAGGGGGTGATCTTGAGTCCTCATCTGCGAGACGTCCGGGCTGGTCGCGCAGTTCCCCGCGCCCCTTAGGGTTGGCTCTTGTGAGCCAAGTTCCAGCCGCCCCCACCGACAACCCCTTCCAGGCCGAGCGCAATCCTCGCGACGAGGCGCCGCAGTATGTGCTGCCCCTCGTCGTCCGCATCGAGCGGAGCGCTCCCCCGGCCCGTACCGATGCGCTGGAGACGGCCGCTCGGGCCGTGCTCCTGCTGCTGAGTGACGAGCGGGCCGTCGGGGACGGGGAGTGGGCTCAGGCCGTGCGGGACTGGGAGGACGCGCGGATCCGGAAGGTCGTGCGGCGGGCCCGGGGATCCGAGTGGCGGCGGGCCGAGGCGCTGCCCGGGATCACGGTGAACGGCAAGTCCGCGGAGGTGCGGGTCTTCCCGCCGGTTCCGCTGGACGGCTGGCCGAAGGATCTGGCGAAGCTGCAGGTGTCGGGAACCGAACTGGACGATCCCGAGCCGCCCCTCGCGGCCGACCGCGACCGGCCGGTGCTGTGGCTGAACCCGGAGCTGGAGATGTCGGCCGGGAAGGCGATGGCCCAGGCGGGGCACGGCGCCCAGCTGGCCTGGTGGGCGCTGTCCGACGAGGAGCGGACCGCGTGGCGGGAGGCCGGGTTCCCGTTGGCCGTCCGCACCGCCGATCCGGCCGAGTGGGGCCGGCTGACCGGCGGCGGACTGCCGTTGGTGCGGGACGCCGGCTTCACGGAGATCGCGCCGGGCTCCTGCACGGTGGTCGCCGACCACCCCGCGCTGCGGTAGGGGTGCCGGTGACTCGGCTCGACGGGCGCGTCGAACGGGGCAACCGGACCCGGCAGTTGGTGCTTCGCCGAACCGTCGACATCGCCTCGGTCGAGGGGCTGGAGGCACTGACCGTCGGCCGGCTGGCCACCGAGCTGGAGCTGAGCAAGAGCGGGGTGTTCGCGCTCTTCGGCTCCAAGCAGGAGCTGCAACTGGCCACCGTGCGGGAGGCGGCCCGGATCTTCACCGAGCGGGTGATCCGGCCCGCCGGCGAGGTGCCGGCCGGTGTCGGACGGGTGTGGCGGCTGTGCGAGCTGTGGCTGGAGTACTCGCGGGAGCGGGTGTTCCCGGGCGGCTGCTTCTTCTACGGCGTCATGGCCGAGTTCGACGCGCGGACGGGCCCGGTGCACGACGCGGTGGTCCGTGCCCAGCGCGACTGGTCGGCCCATGTGGAGCGCACGATCGAGGAGGCCCGTGCGGCGGGTGAGCTGCGCGCCGACACGGACGTCGACCAACTGGGCTTCGAGTTGCTGGCGTTGATGGAGACGGCGAACGCGCTCTCGGTGCTGCACGACGAGGAGACCGCCTATCGCAGAGCCCGGGTGGGTATCGCGCAGCGGTTGCGGGGCGCGGTGGTGGAAGAGGCACCGGTTCCCGAAGTTCCTTGAGGGGATGAGTCATTGATGTGTGAACGATGAGTCATCGAGGACCGTGTCCGGGCGCCGTAAAAAACTAGCACGATCGTTCGCACAGTTTTATGCTCGGCGCATGACCGTCACCGAGAGCGACATCGTGGAACTCGACCGCATCGCCGTGCGCGAGGCCGTGCGGGTGGTGGGACTGGCGGAGGAGTCGGACTGGGAGCGGGGCACCCCGTGCGCGGGGTGGACCCTGGGGCGGCTCGTGGCGCACATGACCGCACAGCACCTGGGCTTCGCGGCGGCGGCGCGGGGTGCGGGGCACGAGAGGGCGTACTGGCGGGAGCCGGAGGACATGCGGGAGCCCGCCGGGGTGCACCGGGGGGCCGCCACCGCCGTACTCGCGGCCTTCGCCGAACCGGGAGCGGCCGAGCGGGAGTTCGCGCTGCCGGAGCTGGGCGGGAGCTTCCCGGGCGGCCGGGCCATCGGTTTCCACTTCATCGACTACGTGGTGCACGCCTGGGATGTCGCCGCCGCCCTCGGCGTGCGCCTGGAGCTGCCGGAGCACGTGCTCGACGCCGCGCTCGCCGTGGCCCGGCGAGTGCCGGTCGACCCTGCCCGGCGCGGGCCGGGATTCGCCTTCGCCCCGGCGCTGGACGCGCCGGAGGGATCGGGGCCCCTGGAGGAGGCGTTGCGCCTGCTGGGCCGGGTCCCGCAGGAGTGGCCGGTACGAGGGTGAGGAACGGCGAACCTCAAATGTTGCTCTGAAGGCACGGGCGCGGGGGTTGGGGGCCGCGTGCCGGGGCCATACCCCCGTCACTCGGAGACGGAGGGGGTGGAGGCGTGCAGCGACTGGGGACGGGAATCGGCTGGCGGCCGGAGATCGCGGACGCCGTGGAGCGCATGCCGGGCATCGACTGGGTGGAGGTCGTGGCGGAGAACGTCTGCCCCGGCCACCTCCCGGACTCGCTGCTCAGGCTGCGTGAGCGCGGGGTGACCGTGATTCCGCACGGCGTCTCCCTCGGCCTCGGCGGCGCCGACCGGCCCGACGAGGGCCGGCTGACGGCGCTCGCCGAGCGGGTGGAGGCGCTGGGCGCGCCGCTGGTCACCGAGCACATCGCGTTCGTACGGGCGGGCGGCGCGCTCACCGCCTCCCCGCACCTGGAGGCGGGCCATCTGCTGCCCGTGCCGCGCACCCGGGACGCGCTCGACGTGCTCTGCGAGAACGTGCGGATCGCACAGGACGCGCTGCCGGTGCCGCTCGCCCTGGAGAACATCGCCGCGCTGTTCTCCTGGCCGGGCGAGGAGATGACCGAGGGGCAGTTCCTGGCCGAGCTGGTCGAGCGGACCGGGGTACGGCTGCTCATCGACGTGGCCAACCTGCACACCAACCACGTCAACCGGGGCGAGGACCCGGCCGAGGCACTCGCCCGGCTGCCCCTGGAGGCCCTCGCCTACGTGCATGTCGCGGGCGGTGTCGAGCGCGACGGCGTCTGGCACGACAGCCACGCGCACCCCGTGCCGCGTCCGGTGCTCGACATCCTGACCGTCCTCGCGTCCCGGGTCGCGCCGCCCGGGGTGCTGCTGGAACGGGACGAGAACTTCCCCGAACCGGCCGAGCTGGAGCGGGAGCTGGGGGCGATCCGGGGGGCCGTGGCGGCGGGGCGGGCGGCCGCGGTGGTCGTCGGTTCGGCGCGGCCGGGCGGGGGCGTCGCCGCCCTGGCCCCGCCGGAGGCCCGGCAGCGGCTCGGTGTCGCCCAGGCCGCGGTGCTGTCCTCGCTGGTGGCCGGGACGCCGGTGCCGGAGGGGTTCGACCGGGTGCGGATGGGAGTGCAGGCGCGGGCGCTCGCGGCGAAGCGGGCGGGTGTCGTGGCCAAGGTGGCGCCCGAACTGCCCGCTCTGCTCGGGGAGGGGTACCGGGGAGCGTTCCTCGAATACGCGCGGGTGCGGCCGATGAGCGGGGGGTATCGGCGGGATGCGCTGGACTTCGCGGGGCATCTCCTGAAAGTCGGACGCCCGCAGGACGCGAGGGTACGACGTCAGCTGCGGGAGTGGTGGCTGGACCGTTCCGGTCCGGCGCCGAGGTCCCCGGGGTTGGCGGCACGGGCGAAGGTGCTGCTCCAAAGACGCTGAGCGGCACTGCTGCCGGCCGGGGTCGGGACCGCCTACCGGCGCGGGCAGGGCACCGCTGCGCCCACCCGTGCCGCCCCAGCGGCACGACTGCCACAGCTGGGCGGGGATTGCTGGGGCGCGGCCTTCTGCGGCTAAGTGGCCGTGGCTGGGCCACGACCGGCTGCCGCTGCGCGGCCGCCATGCGGCCGCCGGGACCGCAACTCCCCAGGGGCTCGGGGAACTGCGCGACCAGCCACAACGCACCCGCATCCGGCCGGCGGCCCGCAGTTCGACGGCGCGATGCAGAGCCACCGAGAACCCCGCAGTAATATGCCAAGCCCGCCCCCGCCGCACGAACCCCCGGGGTGCGGAGCAGGAGGCACCATGCGACCGCGACCCCCCATCAAGGGCCGAGGCATATTCAGCGGCACAGGACTCATCATCACGGGCCTGGCGGCGACAACCGCAGCGCTGCTCTTCCCGATCTGGTCCTACGCCGACCGATCGGGCACGACCGACGCGAACACCCTCAGCGCACAGACCGTGACGACCCCGTACGGCCCGCTGTCCGCGCAGGACCGGGACCTCGTCACCAAGGTCCGGCTCGCGGGCCTGTGGGAGCTGCCCGCCGGACAGCTGGCGGAGCGGAAGGGGACCACGCAGGCCGTACGCGACGCCGGCCAGCACCTGATCGACGGCCACACCTCCCTCGACGCGCACGTCCGCACCGTCGCCACCCAGCTCGGCGTACCCCTGCCCAACGAGCCCAACGAGCAGCAGAAGCAGTGGCTCGCCACCCTGAACTCGGCGCAGGGTCAGGACTTCGACCGCGAGTTCGCGAGCATCCTGCGACTCGCGCACGGCCGGGTCTTCTCCCTGGTCGCCCAGGTCCGCGCCGGTACCCAGAACTCCCTGGTCCGCGACCTGGCCGACGACGCCGACGCGACCGTGCTGGACCACATCAAGATCCTGGAGGCGACCGGGTACGTCGACTTCTCGGCGCTGGCCCGGGACCTCGCGGCGTCCGCCTCTCCCGTGCCCACGCCCCCGGCGGTCGACCCCGCCTCCGCGGTGCCGGTGGCGCCCTCGCCGTCGACGACGTACTCCCTGCCGCCCGCCGCCGCCGTCCCGCCACCGGCGAACAGCCCCTGACCTGCGGGAAAAGCGGAACGTCACATACCTGCAACACTCGGTCCGGATGGTGAACAGGGCATGGCGTTTCCCAGGCCCCTGGCATAGAAACACGTCATGTTCTGGGTCCTCCTGCTGCTCCTGGCCTGGGCGTTCGCCGGCATCGCGTGCACCCGGCTGTGCGTGGCCGCCGTACACGCCGCGGCCGTCGACACGGACGGCACCGTCGCGAACCACGGCCACGCGCTGACGTTGTACGAGGCGGCCTTCCTGTCCGGCGGCCCCGCGCGGGTCGCCGATGTGACCATGGTGTCCATGGCCCGGCAGCGGCGGCTGCTGCTCGCGCACACCGGGTGGGCCACGGTGGTGGACCCGCGGGGCCACGACGAGATGGAACAGTCCGTCATAGGGGCGATAGGACCAGAAGGACAGTCCCGGATCGCTCCCGTGCGCGCCGCGGCGGCCGGTGCAGAGGCTGTACGCCGGCTCGCCGACGGTCTGGTGCGCGCGGGACTCGCAGTGCCCGACGGCGCGCGTACGACTGTGGCCGCCGGGGTCCGCCAGGTACGCGCCGCCGCTGTGGTCGTGCTCGCCCTGGGCCTGACCGCACTGCTGATGCCCGGTCAGACCGGCATGCCGCGCCTCCTCGTCGCCCTGTGGTTCGCGCTGCCGCTCATCCTCACCCTGAGCTGTCTGGCCATCGCCCGGGTCGAGGTGCATCCGTACTCGCGCTGGGCGTCCCCGGCCGGACAGCGGCTGCTGGGGACGCTGACCCGGCGGTCGGCCCGCGACGGCGACGAGCGCTCCTTCCTCACCTCCGTCGCCGTACGCGGTGTCCGCGCGATCGGCGAGCCCGAACTCCGTGCTGCCTTCACCCACCGCGACCAGCCCTGGCGGGAGTGAGGCCGGACTCGGGGGCGCATCGGGGGCATTGACCGCGACACCCGCCGGGCGGTGCTTGCCTTCGTCGACGGCCGAACGAAACATCCCTTTTGTCGTCGCCGGGGCCGTGGCAGCCGCGCCATCGCCGCCGCGCACGGAAGGGATACGCGATGAGAGCTGCCGCCCTGTACTCGGCCGCCGGTTCCTTGCTCCTGACCACCCTGGCCGCGGCCCCGGCAGGCGGCGCCCCCGCCGTGCCGGGTGCGGCGGAGCTGCACGGGGCCGCGGTGGCCGCCTCGCGCGCCCGTACGGCCGGCGTCGACTTCGGCAAGTGCGCCGCCGAACCGCACGCTCCGGCGGGCATGCAGTGCGGCACGGTGAGCGTCCCGTTGGACTACGCGCACCCCTACGGCAAGCAGATCAAGCTGACCGTCAGCCGGATGAAGGCCACCCACAAGGACCCGCACAACAGCAAGCGGAAGGTGCCCCGGCAGGGCGCCCTCGTCTACAACCCGGGCGGCCCCGGCGCGTCCAGCATGTACTTCCCGATGATCGGCATGATCCCCGAGTGGAAGCGGATCGCCGCCGCCTATGACCTGGTCGGCTACGCCCCACGCGGGGTGGAACGTTCGGCGCCGCTGTCGTGCGTGGACCCCAAGCACTTCTTCAAGGGGCCCACCCAGTCGCCGACACACCCCTCGGAGCAGTACAAGCGCCGGCGCATCGACCAGGCGAAGGCGTACGCGCGCGGCTGTGCCGGGCGGTCGGGCAGCGGGCTGCGGTTCTACAACTCGCTCAACAATGCCCGTGACCTGGACGTCCTGCGGGCGGCGCTGGGCGAGGACCGGCTGACCTTCATGGGAGCGTCGTACGGCACCTACATCGGCGCGGTGTACGCGACGCTGTTCCCCACGCACGTCCGGCGGATGGCGCTGGACTCGGCGGTGGACCCGGACCCGGCGAAGGTCTGGTACCGCGACAACCTCGACCAGTCGGCCGCGTTCGAGGACCGCTGGACCGACTTCCGCGAGTGGATCGCCCGGCACGACGACGTCTACCGGCTCGGCGACACGGCGGCGAAGGTGCAGCGCGCTTACGACACCGCGCGCGGGCGGCTGGCCGCGAAGGCCGCGGACGGGAAGGTCGGGCCGGGGCAGTTGCAGAACGTGTTCCTCAGCGCCGGGTACGACGACGACTTCTGGCCGAGCCGGGCCGCCGCGCTGTCGGCCTATCTGAAGGGCGATGCCGAGCCGTTGGTCCGGCTGGCGGCGCCGAACCCGGAGACGGCCGCCGAGGCCGAGAACGGCAGCGCGGTGTACACGGCCGTCGAGTGCAACGACGCGGCCTGGCCGACGGACTGGAAGGTGTGGGACCGCGACAACACGCGGCTCGCGCGCGCGGCACCGTTCGAGACCTGGGACAACGCGTGGACGAACCTGCCCTGCGCCTACTGGCCGGCGCCCCGGCAGCAGCCGCTGGACGTGCGCACCGGACCCGGTGAGCTGCCGCCGGTGCTGATCCTGGCCGCCGAGCGGGACGCGGCCACGCCGTACGCGGGCGCGCTGGAGATGAACCGGCGGCTGGCCGGCTCGGTGCTGGTGACCGAGCGGGACGCGGGCACCCACGGGATCGGGGGCGGCCCCAACCGGTGCGTCAACGCGCACCTGGACGCCTACCTGCTGGAGGGCCGGCTCCCGGGGCGGCACACGGCCTGCGCACCGCGCCCGGAGCCGAAGCCCGAGGCCCCCGCGGACAACGCCCCCAGGAAGTCCCTGCGGGACTCCCTGAAGGGCAAGGCCGTCTAGGCGAGCCCGGCGACCAGCTCAGCCACGGACTTGCGGCGTCCCGTGAAGAACGGGACCTCTTCGCGGACGTGCATGCGGGCCTCCGAGGCGCGCAGGTGGCGCATGAGGTCGACGATGCGGTACAGCTCGTCGGCCTCGAATGCGAGGATCCACTCGTAGTCGCCGAGCGAGAACGAGGCGACCGTGTTGGCGCGCACGTCCGGGTAGCCGCGGGCCATCTTGCCGTGGTCGGCGAGCATGCGGCGGCGGTCCTCGTCCGCCAGCAGGTACCAGTCGTAGGAACGCACGAACGGGTAGACGCTCACGTAGTTGCGGGGCGTCTCGTCGGCGAGGAACGCCGGGATGTGCGAGCGGTTGAACTCGGCGGGGCGGTGCAGCGCCATGTTCGACCAGACCGGCTCCAGTGCGCGGCCGAGCTTGGTGCGGCGGAAGAGGTTGTACGCCTCCTGCAGCTGGTCGCTGGTCTCGGCGTGCCACCAGATCATGAGGTCGGCGTCGGCGCGCAGGCCGGAGACGTCGTAGGTGCCGCGGATCGTCACGTCCTTGGCCGCGAGCTGGTCGAACAGCTCCTGGACCTCGTCGGCGTAACCCGCACGGTCCTCGGGCAGTACGTCCTTCAGCTTGAAGACCGACCAGAGGGTGTAGCGGATGACCTCGTTGAGGTCCTTGGCCAGCTTGCCCTTGTTCGGGATCCTGCCGGACTCGGTGGTGGGGGCGTCGTCACTCATGGTCCCTATTCTCCCGCTCCGCCGTGCAGGCTCTGCACCGGGTTGGCCGTCAGCTCCCGGACCCCGCTCAGGTCGCCACCCAGCTGGTCCACCGCCGCGTACGCGCTCGCGATGCACGCCGGGATGCCGACGCCGTCGTACTGCGCGCCGCACACCGCGAGGCCCGGCAGCTTGGCGACGTGCTCGCGGATGCGGGCCACGCGCGCGTGGTGGCCCACCGGGTACTGGGGCAGACCGTCGGTCCAGCGGGTCACCCGGGTCCGCAGCGGTACGGCGTCCAGGCCGGTCGCCTCGCGCAGGTCGTGCCGGGAGACGCCGACCAGGTCGGCGTCCTCGCGCTGGAGGATCTCCGTCTCGCCGTAGCGCCCCACGGAGGTGCGCAGCACCACCACGTCGGGGTCCTCGTCCGCGATCCAGCCCCACTTCTGGGAGGCGAAGGTCGACGCCTTGATGGTGCGGCCGTCGACGGGCGGCACCAGGAAGCCGCTGCCCTCGGGGAGGGCGAGGTCGGCTCGGCGGTAGGCGAGGGTGATCAGGGCCATGGAGGCGTACTCGACGGCGGCGAGTTCGGCGGCGGCCTCGGGGGACTCGGCGCGCAGGAGGCCGGCCGCGACGGGTGCGGGGACGGCGACGATCACGGCGTCGGCATGCAGGACACGGTCGCCGGCGACCACGCGCCAGACCGTGTGCGGCCGCGCCGCCGCAGGGGGCTGCGCCGGCGGCGAGCCGACGGCGCCCGCGCGCCCCGAGGTGTCGGGACCACCCGGCTCGGCCACCCTTCTCAGCTCCGTCACCGTAGCGCCGGTGAGGATCTCCCCGCCCCGCGCCCGCACCGCCTCGGCGACCGCGAGCGGCAGCGTGCCCACCCCGCCCTCGATGCCCATGAACACGGGCCCGGCCTGCTGGTTGGCGGCGGCCTTGGCCTGGATGTCGCGGACGGCGGCCGTGAGCGAGTCGTGGGTGCGGGCGGCCTGGAAGAGCTGCGGGACGGCCGAGCGCATCGAGATGCGGTACGCGTCGCCCGCGTACACCCCGCCGAGCAGGGGCTCGACCAGGCGGTCGACGACCTCGTGGCCGAGCCGCGCCGCCACGTACTCCCCCACGGCCACGTCGTCACCGAGCTCCGTGCGGGGCAGTTGGGCGTCGCGCTCGATGCGGGCCAGGCCCTCGTCGGACAGGACACCGGCCAGGGCGTTCGCCGTGCCGGGGACGCCCATCACATGGCCCTTGGGCATCGGGCGCAGGGCGCCGCGCGTCCAGATCGAGGCGGTCGCGGTGGCCGGCGGCTGGAGCCGGTCGGCGAGGCCCACCTCGCGGGCGAGGGCCACCGCCTCGGGGCGGCGGGCGAGCATCGACTCGGCGCCCAGGTCCACCCGGACGCCCGCGATCTCGCCCGGCAGCAGCTTGCCGCCGACCCGGCCGGATGCCTCGAGGACGGTCACGCGCAGCCCGCGCTCCAGCAGCCGGTGGGCGGCGGCCAGCCCGGCGATACCGGCTCCGATGACGACGACACGCTCCGTGCCCGTAGGTGGTCCGCTCATGGGTCCACCCTCTCAGACGCCATTGGCACTCGTGCCAGGGCCATGTGGCCCTGCCGAGTCGTGACCGTGACCACATCGCGACCGCATACCCCAAACGTCCGGCCCGGCCCCGGCGTCCAAGGAGCGTCACAGGTCACCGTCATCGGGGGTACCGCCCATGCGCACACCACGCTCCGCACGTTCCGTCCAGGTCCTGGCCGGGGTCCTGCTCGCCGGCTCGCTCGCGCTCGCCGGGTGCAGCGGCGCGAACGACTCGGGCGACGCGAAGTCCGCCGGGGGCAGGTCGGCACCACAGGCGGGCGCCGCCGATGCCAAGGCGCAGGACTCCGGGCCGGCCCCGAGAGCGCCCAGGCCTACCCCGAGCGCCATCATCCGCACCGCCTCCCTGACCGTCGAGGTCAAGGACGTGCCCAAGGCCCTGGAGGAGGCCCGTACGACCGCCGAGAGCGCGGGCGGCTACGTCGGCAGGGAGAGCACCGGCCGGGACGCCGAGGGCCGCGAGCGGACCCGGGTCGTGCTGCGCGTGCCCACCCAGAAGTACGACGAGGTCCTCGCCGATCTGCAAGGCTCCGGCAAGCTGGTCGAGCGCACGGCGAAGGCGGTGGACGTCACCGACCAGGTCGTGGACGTGGACAGCCGGATCAGGTCGCAGCGGGCGAGCGTGGCCCGGATCCGCGAACTGATGGACAGGGCGACCAAGCTGAGCGACGTCGTCACCCTGGAAGGGGAGCTGAGCAGCCGGGAGGCGGACCTGGAGGCGCTGCTCGCACAGCAGGCGTCCCTGAAGGACCGCACCAGCTTCGCGACCATCACCCTGGCCCTGTCCGAGACGCCCGTGAAGAAGGCCGCCGAGGACGCCACGCCCGGCTTCGTGGACGCCCTGTCGGGCGGCTGGCACGTGTTCGTCACGATGCTGCGCTGGATCGCCCTGACCCTCGGCGCGGTCCTGCCGTTCGCCGCACTCGCGGCACTGCTGGCGCTGCTGTGGCTGCGCGTCGTACGCCCCCGCCTGTCGCGCCACGCCCAGCCCGCACCCGCGACGACGACCGCCGTCCCGCTGCCCCGGGCCCGCCCCGTGCCGGACCCTTCCGGCACGCCCGGCCAGGACTGAAATGATCTCGCCCCGTAGCGTGTTCGCATGAGCATGAGTAGCGGGCGGGGCGGCAGGGAACGGCTGGTCGTGATCGGCGGCGACGCCGCGGGGATGTCCGCGGCGTCGCAGGCGCGCCGGATGCGGGGGCCGGACGAACTGGAGATCGTGGCCTTCGAACGCGGCCACTTCTCCTCCTTCTCGGCGTGCGGGATCCCGTACTGGGTCGGCGGTGACGTGCCCGAGCGGGACCGGCTGATCGCGCGCTCACCGGAGGAGCATCGCGTGCGGGACATCGACCTGCGGATGCGGACGGAGGTCACGGAGATCGACGTCGCGGGACGCCGTGTACGCGCGCGGGACGTCGATCGCGGGGACGAGTCCTGGGTGTCGTACGACAAACTCGTGATCGCGACCGGCGCCCGCCCGATCCGTCCGGACATGCCCGGCGCCGACGCCCCGGGCGTGCACGGCGTGCAGACGCTCGACGACGGCCAGGCGCTGCTGGACTCGCTGGCCCGCACGCGCGGCCGGCGCGCGGTCGTCGTCGGCGCCGGATACATCGGCGTGGAGATGGCCGAGGCGCTGATCAACCGCGGCTACGAGGTGACCGTCGTCAACCGGGGCAGCGAGCCGATGTCCACGCTCGACCCGGACATGGGCCGCCTGGTGCACCGGGCCATGGAGGGCCTCGGCATCACCATGGTGAACGACGCCGAGGTCACCAAGCTGCTCACCGGCGATGGGGGCACCTCCCTGCTCGAGCGAAGCCGAGAGCTTGGGGGAGGCCGGGTCCGCGCGGTGGCCACGGAGGACGCCGAGTACCCCGCCGACGTCGTCGTCCTCGGCATCGGTGTACGCCCCGAGACCGCGCTCGCCCGGGCGGCGGGCCTCCCCCTCGGCACCCACGGCGGCCTGCTCACCGACCTGGCGATGCGTGTGCGCGGCCACGAGGAGATCTGGGCGGGCGGCGACTGCGTCGAGGTGCTGAACCTGGTCTCGGGGCAGGAGCAGTACGTCCCGCTCGGCACTCACGCCAACAAGCACGGCCAGGTCATCGGCACCAACGCCGGCGGCGGTTACGCCACCTTCCCGGGCGTGGTCGGCACGGCCGTCAGCAAGGTCTGCGACCTGGAGATCGCCCGCACCGGCCTGCGCGAGAAGGACGCCCACCGCGTGGGCCTGCAGTTCGAGACCGTCACCATCGAGTCGACCAGCCGCGCCGGCTACTACCCCGGCGCCTCCCCCATGACGGTCAAGATGCTCGCCGAACGCCGCACCGGCCGCCTGCTCGGCGTCCAGATCGTCGGCAGAGAGGGCGCGGCCAAGCGGGTCGACATCGCGGCGGTGGCCCTCACCGCGGGCATGACGGTGGAACAGATGACAGCCCTGGACCTGGGCTACGCCCCACCGTTCTCACCGGTATGGGACCCCGTTCTGGTAGCCGCACGAAAGGCTGCGTCGAAAGTACGGGCAAGGTGACCGGCCCAGGGGGCGCGGGGCTGGGCCGATATGCGGCTCCGCCGCGTGGCCGCGACCAGCCACAACTCACCCGCGCCCCGCGACGCTCCTAAGCAGTCCCACTGATCCGCGGCAATGAAGTGACACCCGTAGCCGACGTCACAGCCGCAGGCTGCTCGGCCGGAGGCTTCGCATGGGAGGCGGACGGCCGAGTCGACCGCAGCCGATAGCTCACCGCCTCGTCCAGCGTCACAGGCCGCTGCATCTGCGAGGCCAGCCGCCCAGCCTCCTGACCGAGTCGCGCAACGTCCTCCCAGGGGAGCCGTACCACCAAAGACAGCTCGGCCTCACCATCTGGCAGAGCATGCATCGCCGAAACCTGCGGAGCTTCCATCGCCTGTCCTCACGTCGGTTGAGAACAGATACGCAAGCCCGCCCGGCCGCGTTCACCGATTCGCGGGTCGCATGGCGGGCAGTACTTCTGTGTGGTCATCCCCGTCCATGACGTGAACCCGGCACGCCGCACGCCCTATGTGACGTACGCGCTCATCGCCGCGAACGTCCTCGTCTTCCTCACCATGCCCGGCATAGCCGGCTCCGTGGCGGGCGGCAGCGATCTGGCGCAGCTGTGCCATCTGCAGGCGTTCATGGACCACTACGCGGCGGTCCCCCGGGAGTTGATCCACCATCAGCTGCCGCAGCTGGTCCCGACGGGCGACGTGGGCGTGGGCCCGCACGGCCCGGGCTGTGTGGTGGGACCGGCCCGCTACCACAAGTCCCCACCCCTGTCCGTGTTCACCGCGATGTTCCTGCACGGAAGCTGGCTGCACCTGCTGGGCAACATGCTCTTCCTGCTGATCTTCGGCAACAACGTCGAGGACCGGATGGGCCACATCCGCTACTTCCTCTTCTACGTCGTCTGCGGCTACGCGGCCGGTTACGGCTTCGCGCTGCTCAACGACAGCTCCGGCGACCCGCTGATCGGCGCGTCCGGGGCGATCGCCGGAGTCCTCGGCGCCTATCTGGTGCTGTATCCGAGGGCGAGGGTGTGGGTCCTCGTCCCGTTCCTGGTCTTCCTGCCGCTCAGGCTGCCCGCCTGGCTGGTGCTGGGCTTCTGGTTCGCCCTGCAGGCGGTGTACTCCTCCGGGCACGGCGTCTCCGGCGCCGGAACGGTGGCCTACGCGGCCCATGTGGTCGGCTTCGCGGCCGGCATGCTGCTGGCCTGGCCGCTCAAGCCCGGCACCCCGCCCCCGCCGGAGCCGCCCCGCCTGCTGTTCGGCAGGCAGGCCCGGCCCCGTCAGGTGTGGTGATCGGGTCCCCTCCGAGCGGGTCCGCTCAGCGGACGCTCGCCGTGTGGACGTAGTCCACGAGCCGGGTCAGCGCGTCCGGGTCGGTGTTGGGCAGCACGCCGTGGCCGAGGTTGAAGACGTGCCCCTCGAGACCGGCGGCCGCGTCCAGCACCTCGCGGGCCCGGGCCTCGACGGTGTCCTTGTCGGTGAACAGGACGGTCGGGTCCAGGTTGCCCTGCAGCGCCTTGCCGGGGCCGACGCGGCGGACGGCCTCGTCCAGCGGGACGCGCCAGTCGACGCCGACGACGTCCGCACCGGCCTCGCCCATGAGCTTCAGCAGCTCACCGGTGCCGACACCGAAGTGGATGCGCGGGACGCCGTACCCGGCGACGGCCTCGAACACCTTCGCCGAGGCGGGCATCACGGACTTCACGTAGTCGGCCGGGGCCAGCGCGCCGACCCAGGAGTCGAAGAGCTGGACGGCCGAGGCACCCGCCTCGATCTGCACCTTCAGGAAGGCAGCCGTGATGTCGGCCAGGCGGTCCAGCAGGTCGGCCCACAGCTCGGGGTCGCCGTACATCATCGCCTTGGCGTTCTCGTACGTGCGCGACGGACCGCCCTCGACCAGGTAGCTCGCGAGGGTGAAAGGCGCGCCGGCGAAACCGATCAGCGGGGTCGAGCCCAGCTCACGGGCGAGCAGGCCGATCGCCTCGGTGACGTAGGAGACGTCCTCGGGGGTGAGGTCGCGCAGCCGGGCGAGGTCGGCGCGGGTGCGGATCGGCTGCTCGACGACCGGACCGATGCCGGGCTTGATGTCGAGGTCGAGGCCGATCGCCTTGAGCGGGACGACGATGTCGCTGAAGTAGATCGCCGCGTCCACGTTGTGGCGGCGCACGGGCTGGAGTGTGATCTCGGTGACCAGCTCGGGCCGCATGCACGACTCGAGCATGGGGATGCCCTCGCGTACCTTGCGGTACTCGGGCAGGGAGCGGCCGGCCTGACGCATGAACCACACGGGGGTGTGCGGCACGGGCTCGCGCCTGCACGCCTTCAGGAAGGCACTGTCGTACGTGGCTGTCGGCTGCTTGCCCGTGGAGGCGTCGTTGGCGGTCACGGGGCAAGTCTCGCACGAGGCCGGTGAGCGGAACGCACGTGGCCACGGCAACATCGGGTGCGGGGTGTGTTGCCCTGCACAAAGCCCCGGTTCCCCTTACTCTTCCCCGCATGGCTGCGGCTCAGGGACGACTGTCGGACGGCGCTGGCGGAATGGACGACGCGAAGGGGAACGCGGAGGCGGAGGGGCATGCGGGCACGGCGGGGCCACCGGCGTTCCGGGCCGCGGTCGAGGCGCTGCGGGCCGCGCGCCTGAGGCCGCAGGTCGAGGTGGAGCCGACGCCCGCACCACAGCGGCTGGCGCCGTACGCGTACGCGGTGGAGGCCGTCGTGGTCGACGGCGAGCAGGAGCTGGCCGACGGCCGGCTTGTGCTGCTGCACGACCCGGCCGGGCATGACGCCTGGCACGGCACGTTCCGGCTGGTGACGCTGGTGCGCGCGGAGCTGGAGCCGGAGATGGCGGCCGATCCGCTGCTGCCGGAGGTGTGCTGGTCGTGGCTGACCGGTGCGCTGCAGGCGCGCGGGTTGACGTACGGCGAGCCGAGCGGCACCGTCACGCGCGCCAGCTCGCACTACTTCGGCGGCCTGGCCGAGCGCCCCGCCGCCTCGCAGATCGAGATCCGGGCCTCCTGGACGCCCCGCGAGGGCCTCGGCGGAGTGCCGGACACCGCCGGCCACCTGGCCTCCTGGTGCGATCTGCTGGCCCAGGTCGGCGGACTGCCCCCGGCCGGACCGGGCGACGCCTCGGTGGTGACCCTGCCGCAGCGCAGGGGTCCGCAGTCCCGGTGACCTGATCGCCGGCCGTATCGGCGTACTGCTCACAGACCTCCGTAATCCTCAGAGACCCCTTGTTGACCATCTCTTTGTCGATACGGCCACTTTCCGCACTCGAATCGCACCAGCCCGAACCGACTCGATCTTCGGATGATCGATCGCGTGTCCGAATTGCACGGATTGTTACTCACTAGATCGTGATCATTCTCTAAAGGCGGACGCGTTTACTGCCGAAGACGACTGTGACCTTGAAAGCACGGTTCGTCCCGGCTTCATCCCCACAAGCCGGCCCCGCCCCCCCACCCCAGGAGGCCTGGTGTCCGTTCTCCTCGAGCAGCCCGCAAGCCTGGTCGCCTACCGCCCGAACAAGCCGACCGCCATGGTGGTCGTGGCCGACCCCCGCGTCCGCTCCACCGTCACCCGCCATCTGTGGGCGCTCGGTGTCCGCGATGTCATCGAGGCCTCGTCCATCGCGGAGGCTCGTCCCCGCATCGGCAACCCCCGCGACATCTGCGTCGCCGACGTCCACCTGCCCGACGGCTCCGGCCTGACCCTGCTGTCCGAGACCCGCGCCGCCGGCTGGCCCAACGGGCTGGCGCTCTCCGCCGCCGACGACATCGGCGCCGTCCGCAACGCCCTGGCCGGCGGGGTCAAGGGCTACGTCGTCACCGGCACCCGGACGAACATCGGGCTCCCCACCCGACCCGGCGCCGCTCCCCTCGGTGCCGCCGCCCGGATGCACCGCCGCCCCCCGGGTGCTCCGAGCCACCCGGGCGGCTACCGCGAGCTGTCCGGACGCGAGGTCGAGGTGCTGCGACTGGTCGCGGAAGGCCAGTCGAACAAGGCCATCGGCGTCTCGATGGGCCTGTCCGCCCTGACCGTGAAGAGCCACCTCGCCCGCATCGCGCGCAAGCTCGGCACGGGCGACCGGGCCGGAATGGTCGCCGTGGCCCTGCGCACCGGAATCATCCACTGAGCCCCTGCCCCTAAGCCCTTTGAGCCCCTGACCGGCACCGCCGCCAAGTCGCACGGCGGAACCCTGGGTTCACTCATGTGAACCGTGAGTTTCACCGGCCTGACTGGTTTACGACCCTCCGGCGCCCGTCGGCGGAACGTTCCGTCGACGGGCGCTGTCCACACACGGATACTCTTGACAGGTGACCGACGCCCAAGAGACCGCAGCAGACAGTGCCCTGCGCACCACCGGAGGTACCCCTCCGGACGACGCCGGATCTTCTGTGACGGGGGCGCCGACGCCACTTCTCGAACCTCGCGAGGGCATTCCGCCGGTGATCACCGACGAGAACGTCCTCGCCGAGGTGATCGCCGCCTTCGCCGCCGGCTCCGGCCCCGTCGCCGTCGACGCCGAGCGCGCCTCCGGCTACCGCTACGGCCAGCGGGCCTATCTGGTGCAGCTGCGCCGCGAGGGCGCCGGCACCGCGCTGGTCGACCCCGTCGCCTGTCCCGACCTGTCCGGTCTCGGCGAGGCGCTGTCCGGCGTCGAGTGGGTGCTGCACGCCGCCACCCAGGACCTGCCCTGCCTGCGCGAGATAGGCATGCTGCCGAGCGTCCTCTTCGACACCGAGCTGGCCGGCCGGCTCGCCGGGTTCCCGCGGGTCGGCCTCGGCGCCATGGTCGAGGGCGTCCTCGGCTTCGTCCTGGAGAAGGGGCACTCCGCCGTCGACTGGTCCACCCGGCCGCTGCCCGAGCCGTGGCTGCGCTATGCCGCCCTGGACGTGGAACTCCTCGTGGACCTGCGGGACGCCCTGGAGAAGGAGCTGGACCGGCAGGGCAAGCTGGACTGGGCGCGCCAGGAGTTCGACGCGATCGCGGCCGCTCCGCCCGCCGAGCCCCGCAAGGACCCCTGGCGCCGTACGTCCGGCATGCACAAGGTGCGGCGGCGACGGCAGCTTGCCGTCGTGCGGGAGCTGTGGCAGACCCGGGACCGGATCGCCCAGCGACGGGATGTTTCGCCGGGCAAGGTGCTGTCGGACGCGGCCATCGTGGAGGCCGCGCTCTCTGTGCCGGGCAATGTGCACGCGCTGGCCGCGCTGAACGGGTTCGGGCACCGGGTGGGGCGGCGACAGCTGGAGCAGTGGCAGGCGGCGGTCGACCGGGCCAAGGCCCTGCCGGACTCCGCGCTGCCGCAGCCCGGGCAGCCGGTCGCCGGGCCGCCACCGCCGCGGGCCTGGGCCGACAAGGACCCCGCTGCCGCGGCCCGGCTGTCCGCGGCACGGGCCGGAGTGTCCGCCCTGGCCGAGCAGCTCAACATGCCCCAGGAGAACCTGGTCTCCCCGGACACGGTGCGCAGGATCTGCTGGGCGCCGCCGAAGGTGGTGGACGCCGGGTCCGTCGAGGACGCGCTGGCCGGGTACGGTGCGCGCGCCTGGCAGGTGGAGCAGGTGACGGCGGTGCTGGTGGCCGCACTGTCGGTCAAGGGGGTCTGAGCCGCCCACCTGGTCGCTCCTCGTTTGAAGCCGTTGCAGATGACCGCTGCAGCGCAAGGGAGACGATCAGGGTGGGCAGGATCATGAGCACCGCTCCCGCCGAGATGATCTCCCAATAGCGCCGTACGGGCCGCGGAAGCGGAACAGGGACGTCGAGATCACGCCAAGATCCTGGGAGTCGTTGTAGGCGATGAGCCATGAAGTGCACGGCTTCGGGGCGATCACGGGAGAGGGCCCGGGGTCGCATCCGGTGCCCACGCCGGTACTGACCCCGAGGGGCTCGACGGCACCACCGGGGATGTGACGTTCGCCGCTCCCGCCGCCGGGACTGGGCAGCTACGTTACTCATAAGTAGCATGGGGCCTGAGCGCGCGCTCAGCGCATCGCAGCAGTGCCATCCCGCACCTGGAGGAGAGCCATCGTGCCTCGTACCGTCAGGGACGTCGTCTTCGTAGACGGCGTCCGCACCCCGTTCGGCAAGGCGGGCCCGAAGGGCATCTACCACGAGACCCGCGCCGACGACCTCGTCGTGAAGGCGATCCGGGAGCTGCTGCGCCGCAACCCCGGGCTGGACCCCAAGAAGATCGACGAGGTCGCCATCGCCGCGACCACGCAGATCGGCGACCAGGGCCTGACCCTCGGTCGTACGGCCGGCATCCTGGCGGGTCTGCCGCAGTCCGTCCCGGGCTACTCGATCGACCGCATGTGCGCCGGCGCCCTGACCGCCGTGACGACCACCGCCGGTTCGATCGCGTTCGGCGCCTACGACGCCGTCATCGCCGGTGGTGTCGAGCACATGGGCCGCCACCCGATGGGCGAGGGTGTGGACCCGAACCCGCGCTTCGTCAGCGAGAAGCTGGTCGACGAGTCCGCCCTGTTCATGGGCATGACCGCCGAGAACCTGCACGACCGCTACCCGCAGATCAGCAAGCTGCGTGCCGACGAGTACGCGGTGCGCTCGCAGGAGAAGGCCGCCAAGGCGTACGCCAACGGCAAGATCCAGCAGGACCTGGTGCCGATCTCGGTGCGCCGCACCAACCCGGAGGCCGGCGAGACCGGCTGGGGTCTGGTCACCGCCGACGAGCCGATGCGTCCGGGCACGACCCTGGAGAACCTGCAGGGCCTCAAGACGCCGTTCCGCGTCCACGGCCGGGTCACCGCCGGTAACGCGGCCGGTCTGAACGACGGCGCCACCGCGTCGATCATCGCGAGCGAGGACTTCGCCCGCGAGAACAACCTGCCGGTCAAGATGCGCCTCGTCTCCTACGCCTTCGCGGGCGTCGAGCCCGAGGTCATGGGCTACGGCCCGATCCCGGCGACGGAGAAGGCCCTCGCCCAGGCGGGGCTGTCCATCTCCGACATCGGCCTGTTCGAGATCAACGAGGCCTTCGCCGTCCAGGTGCTGGCCTTCCTCGACCACTACGGCATCGCCGACGACGACGCGCGCGTCAACCAGTACGGCGGCGCCATCGCCTTCGGCCACCCGCTGGCCTCCTCCGGCGTCCGTCTGATGACGCAGCTGGCCCGCCAGTTCGAGGAGCAGCCGAACGTCCGCTACGGCCTGACCACCATGTGCGTCGGCTTCGGCATGGGCGCGACGGTCATCTGGGAGAACCCGCACTTCGAGGGGGACAAGTGAGCACCACCGCTGAGCTTTTGAAGGGTGCGGCCGAGCTGTTCCCCGACGAGGTCGTGACGTCGGCGCACGTACGCCACCTCGACCTCCCGTTCGGCGCCGGGCGCTTCGCGCTCATCACGCTGGACAACGGCCTGGACCACACCAAGCCGACCACCTTCGGCCCGGCCTCGCTGGCGAACCTCAACACCGCCATCGACCAGGTCGAGAAGGAGGCGGCCGAGGGCACCATCGTCGGTGTCGGTGTCACCGGCAAGCCGTTCATCTTCGCGGTCGGCGCCGACCTCAAGGGTGTCGAGCTGCTGAAGAAGCACGAGGACGCGCTGGCCATCGGCAAGGGCGGCCACGAGGTCTTCAAGCGTCTCGCGGCCCTCGCGGTCCCGACCTTCGCGTACTACAACGGTGCGGCGATGGGCGGCGGCGTCGAGGTCGGCCTGCACTGCTCCTACCGGACCGTCTCCAAGGCGATCCCGGCGTTCTCCCTCCCCGAGGTCTTCCTGGGCCTGGTCCCGGGCTGGGGCGGCTGCACGATCCTGCCGAACCTGATCGGCGCCGACAAGGCCGTCTCGGTGATCATCGAGAACAGCCTCAACCAGAACAAGCAGCTCAAGGGCCAGCAGGTCTTCGACCTCGGCATCGCGGACGCGATCTTCGAAGGCGCCGACTTCCTGGAGCAGTCGCTGATCTGGACCGCGAACGTCCTCAAGGGCGACATCGAGGTCGAGCGTCCGGTGATCGACCGCGGCGAGGCCTGGGACCAGGCCGTCGCCAAGGGCCGCTTCGTCGCGGACTCCAAGGTGCACGGGGCCGCTCCGGCCGCCTACCGCGCCCTGGACATCATCGCGGCCGCCAAGAACGGCGACCTGCAGCAGGGTTACGACGCCGAGGACGTCGCCCTCGCCGACCTGATCATGGGCGGCGAACTGCGCTCCGGCATCTACGCGTTCAACCTGGTGCAGAAGCGCGGCAAGCGTCCCGCGGGCGCCCCGGACAAGAACCTGGCCCGCCCGGTCACCAAGGTCGGCGTCGTCGGCGCCGGTCTGATGGCCAGCCAGCTCGCGCTGCTCTTCCTGCGCCGCCTGGAGGTGCCGGTCGTCCTGACCGACATCGACCAGGAGCGCGTCGACAAGGGTGTGGGCTACGTCCACGCCGAGATCGACAAGCTGCTCGGCAAGGGCCGGATCAACCAGGACAAGGCCAACCGCCTCAAGGCGCTGGTGACCGGTGTCCTGGACAAGGCCGAGGGCTTCTCGGACGCCGACTTCGTCATCGAGGCGGTCTTCGAGGAGATCGGCGTCAAGCAGCAGGTGTTCGCGGAGGTCGAGGCGGTCGCCCCGGCGCACGCGATCCTCGCCACCAACACCTCCTCGCTGTCGGTCACGGAGATGGCGTCGAAGCTGCAGCACCCCGAGCGGGTCGTCGGCTTCCACTTCTTCAACCCGGTCGCGGTCCTGCCGCTGCTGGAGATCGTCCGCGGCGAGAAGACGGACGACGCCTCGCTGGCCACCGCCTTCGGCGTCGCCAAGAAGCTGAAGAAGACCGCGGTTCTGGTCAAGGACGCCCCGGCGTTCGTCGTGAACCGCATCCTGACCCGCTTCATGGGCGAGATCCAGAACGTCATCGACGAGGGCACCCCGGTCGAGGTCGCCGAGAAGGCCGTCGAGCCGCTCGGTCTGCCGATGTCCCCGCTGGTGCTGCTGGAGCTGGTCGGCCCCGCGATCGGTCTGCACGTCTCGGAGACCCTCAACCGGGCCTTCCCGGACCGCTTCACGGTCTCCCCGAACCTCGCGGCCGTCGTCAAGGCGGGCAAGCGCGGCTTCTACGTCTACGACAGCGGCAAGCCGGAGCTGGACCCCGAGGTCGCGGCGCTGCTGCAGCAGGGCGACTCCGTCCTGACCGAGGAGCAGGTGCGCGAGCGCGTGCTCGACGCGGTGGCGCAGGAGATCGGGCTCATGCTCGACGAGGGCGTCGTCGCCGAGGCACAGGACATCGACCTCTGCCTCATCACGGGCGCCGGCTGGCCCTTCCACCTGGGCGGCATCACGCCGTACCTGGACCGTGAGGGCGTCTCGGAGCGCGTGAACGGCAAGAAGTTCCTCGCTCCCGGCGTGGCGAGCGTTCCCGCGTAACACCCGGTGACATGACGAAGGGCCCCGCTTCGGCGGGGCCCTTCCGCGTGGTCAGAGCGGCCGCCACGCCTGTAGCGCCAGCCCGGGTTCGTCCTTCCGTCCGGTCAGCAGGAGTTGGCCGGTCGACGGGGACAACGTTGCCGCCACCACCCGGTCCTCCTCGTCCACGGCCAGGGACACCAGCGCGTCCACCGGCAGTTGCGGACCCGACTCCGTCCACCACGCGCCCGCCGACTCCAGTTCGGTCGGGTAGGCGGCGAAGGCGACCCGGCCACTCGCCGAACGCTGGGCCAGCAGCGTGCAGTCGTGGCCGTCGAGCTCGCAGCGGACCGCCGTGACCGGGCCGGAGCCCGCCGCGGCAAGGAGGGGGACCGGCTTGGTACCGGGGCGCCAGGCCCACAGGTCGCCCGACTCGTCGGTGTAGTAGACGGTCGTGCTGTCGGGGGACGTGGCCAGGGCGTGCAGGGTGCCGGGGCGCACCGCCGTCTCCAGGGCCTCCTGGAGCACCGGCTGGGCGCCCGGCTCCTCCTGACGCCAGTACAGGACGGCTCCCGGGGCGGCCGCGTACAGCTCGACCCTGCCGGACTCCCCCGTCACCGCCGCCAGGCCCTCCTGGACCTCACGGCCCTTCAGGTCCCGCCAGGGGTCCCATCCGCCCTTCTCCTTCTGCGCGAGCAGACTCACCCCGCCGTCCTTGTTGCGTACGAAGACATGGGCACGGCCCTGCGCGTCCACGGCGACGGCGGGGGTGCCGGTGCGGTCGCCCTTCTTGTCCGGGTGGCCGATCGGGTTCCAGTCGAGGGCCGCGAGGTGCGGGCGGAAGTGGGTGGAGTGCACCAGGCCCGACTCGCCCTTGGTGGTGGGCCGCCAGGAGACCAGGTGGGCGTAACCGTCGGCGCCCTGGCCGACGGCGAGGACGGGGTGGAGTCTCTGGTCGCCGCCCACCTTGCGTGGGTCGGTCCAGGGGCCGTCCGGGCCGCGCTCCGCCCGGCACAGGACGGCGTCGCCCGACAGCTGGTAGACACTGAGCCGGCCGTCGCGGCCGCGCATGAGCCAGTCGCCGTTCACCGGTTCACTCTAAGCGGCCGTGGCCGCAGGCCGGGGCCCGCCCCCGCACGGGCGGCGTGGGACCCTTGCCCCATGGACGACCCCCACGGCTCCCCGGACCCGGACGGCCCGCTGCTCGTGATCGTCGACGGCGCGAACGTCGTCGGGTCGCGGCCCGACGGCTGGTGGCGGGACCGCAGGGGCGCGGCCGAGCGGCTGCGGGACCGGCTGGCCCGTGAGGGGCTGCCGGGTCATGAGGGCGCCGTGGAGCTGGTGCTCGTGGTCGAGGGCGCCGCGCGTGGGGTGGAGTCGGTGCCGGGGGTGCGGGTCGCAAAGGCGCCCGGGAGCGGGGACGACCGGATCGTGGAGCTGGCCGCCGAACACCCCGACCGGGCCCGTCTCGTGGTCACGGCCGACCGTGAACTGCGGCGCCGGGTGACCGAGCTGGGCGCGGACGTGGCCGGGCCGCGCGCGGTCCTCGGCTGAGCGTGGGGGGCCGCCCTACCACGCGGCCAGCGCCACGATCAGGGTGAGGATGCCGGCCACGCCGACGGCTCCGAGGGTGGTTCCGGCGACGGCGGTCCACATGCGGCCGATGCCCCGGCGGGCGTAGTGGATGCCTGCGAGGCCGAAGGTGACGGCCAGGGGTGCCGCGATGAACGACCACGGCAGTACGGCCAGCATGAGGGAGGGCCAGGCGCCGGTGGCCGCGACGGCCCCGAGGGCGAGTGAGGTGGGGCCCAGGGCGACGGCGGGTGAGTCCTTGTGGCCGGGCGCGGTCGGTGCGGACATGAGAGATCCCCCCTGAATTGAACGTGTTCAAATCGCTGCTGCGAGCATAACAGCCGACCCGCCCGGCACCGCGGCCAACTCCCCCTCAGCCACGCGGAATCCGGGCATAGAGCACCGCCCCGTCCACCGTCCCCACCTCCTCGTAGCGCGCGTCCAGCACCCGGCGCAGGCTCGGCACGCGGTCGGGTGCGTACGGCTTGCCGCGCGAGTCGTCGACGACGAGGGCGGGGGCGTGTGCGGCCAGCTCCGCCCGGAAGACGGGCCAGGCGCCCTCGACCGCGTACTTCTCGCCGACCTGGAGGCCGTCGCGGCCACCGCTGTAGTTGGTGAGCAGGCCCGCGGTGAGGTAGCGGGTGGCGGGGGTCCGGCGGGCCAGCCAGTACGTCTCCGGGTGCATGCCCCACACGAGGACACGGTCGGCGGGTGCGGTGCGCTGGGCGAGGGCGGCCGCGAGGCGCTGGGCGTGGATGAGTTCGTGGCGTGGCGCGAGCAGGCCCCAGGCGAGGAACACGGCGCAGCAGCAGGCCGAGGTGAGGACGGCGGCCGACAGCCGTTCGCGGGACGACGCCCGCAGCGCGGCCGTGGCCAGCAGGGCCACGGGCGGGGTGAGTTGCAGGTAGTAGTGGCCGAAGAAGTGGAAGCCGAGGGTGACGGCGACGGCCGAGGAGGCCAGCCACAGCCACAGGTCGGCCGCGCCGGTGCGGGCGGTGCGCAGGGATCGTACGACCGGCGGGATCAGGCCCGCGCAGGCCACGGCCAGGAGCGCGGTGTTGGCCAGGCCGCGGCCGAGGACGTGGAGATCGGACCCGGCGAAGGAGGCGTAGGCGGCGGAGCCGGTGACCGTCCAGAACAGGAACCCGGCGGGGTCCGTGACCAGGGCCGCGCACAGCACCGGTACGGCGAAGCCGGCCCCGAGCCGCAGCGCACCCGGGCCCGGGGTGCCGGCGCGGTGCAGCAGCCAGGCCACCGGCAGCAGCACCGCGCCGCCGGTCTGCTTGGTGAGGAAGGCGCAGGCGACGGCGGCCCCGGCCGCGCCCCAGCGGCCGCGGTCCGCGCACCACAGGGCGGCCGCCGTGGCGGGCAGTATGAACACCTCGAAGGTGGCGGCCTGCGCGTCCTCGGGGTTGAGGCCGACGGACACCAGCAGGTACAACACCCCCGCGGTACGGCCCGCGGCATCGCCCCAGCGGCGCCGGGCCAGGGAGGCGAGCAGGACGGCGGTGAGCGTCTGCGCGAGGACCGCCAGCACCCGGACCGGGGCGAGGGAGCCGGAGCCGCAGACCGCGAAGGCGGCCTCGTACAGCCAGGGCAGCAGCGGAGGTTTGCGGTCCACGACCGTCTCGTACAGGTGCCCGCCGTGGGCGAGGAGGCTGGCCTGTACGGCGAGATAGCCCTCGTCCGGGTTCCACACCGGCCGGACGAAGGAGGGGGCGCGGGTGACGCAGGCCAGGGCCGCGAGGGCGGGCAGCAGCCGCGCCCAGTACGCCGTCCGGGTCGTCACGGGCCGTGCGGGGGCGAGCGGGGCGGCAAGCATGGGGAGCACGTTATCCGGCCCGACAGTTCCCATCGAAGCAGGACATACGGGGCCGGGTCAGAGACCGGGTCGGTTACTTGGTGTTTCCGTCCGGTGGGCGCATGACCTGGCCGACGGTGGGCTCCTCGTGCCGTCCGAGGCGGCTGTGCGAGCGGCCGTAGAGGAAGTAGACGAGGAAGCCGATGACCATCCAGATGGCGAACCGGAGCCAGGTCTCGGCGGGCAGGTTCAGCATCAGCCACAGCGTGGCGGCGACGGACAGGATCGGGATGAACGGCACCCACGGGGTGCGGAAGGACCGGTGCAGATCCGGGCGGGTGCGGCGGAGGATGACCACGCCGATCGCGACGACGACGAAGGCGAACAGCGTGCCGATGTTCACCAGTTCCGCCAGTTCGCTCAGGCTGGTGAAGCCCGCGATGACGGCGATGAGCACACCGAGCAGGATCGTCGGCCGGTGCGGGGTGCGGAAGCGCGGGTGGACGATCGAGAAGAAGCGGGGCAGCAGGCCGTCACGGCTCATCGCGAAGAAGACCCGGGTCTGGCCGAGCAGCAGGATCATGCAGACCGTGGTCAGGCCGACGACGGCGCCGAAGCTGATCGCGCCCGCGTACCAGGGGTGGCCGTTGGCCTTGAAGGCGTCGGCGAGCGGGGCGTCCACGGAGAGGTTGGTGTAGTGCTGCATGCCGGTGACGACGATGGACACCGCCACGTACAGCGCAGTGCAGATGAACAGGGAGCCGAGGATGCCGCGCGGCATGTCCCGCTGCGGGTTCTTGGTCTCCTCGGCGGCGGTGGCCACGACGTCGAAGCCGATGAAGGCGAAGAAGACCACGGAGGCGGCGGTGAAGATGCCCATCACCCCGAAGTTGGACGGCGCCCAGCCGGCGATCAGCTGGATGAGCGGCGCCTTGAGGTTGCCCCCGGCCTCCACCGCCTGGGCCTTGGGGATGAACGGCTTGTAGTTGTCACTGTTGACGAAGAAGGCACCGGCGATGATCACGATCAGGACGACCGTCACCTTGATGGCCACGACGACCTCCGTGACCCGCGCGGACAGCTTCATGCCGATGACGAGGATGGCGGTGAGCACCAGGACCAGCGCGGCGGCGAGGATGTCGAAGCCGAAGCCGTGGGCCCCGTCCCGGCCGGCTAGGTAGTCGGGCAGATGCCAGCCCGCGTTGTCCAGCAGCGACCGCATGTAGCCGGACCAGCCGACGGCGACCACCGCGGTACCGAGCGCGAACTCCAGGACCAGGTCCCAGCCGATGATCCAGGCGGGCAGTTCACCGATGGAGGCGTACGAGAAGGTGTACGCCGAACCGGCGACCGGGACCGTGGAGGCGAACTCCGCGTAGCACAGGGCGGCGAGGGCACAGACGACGCCGGCCACCACGAAGCCCAGGGAGACCGCGGGGCCGGCGGTCTCCCTGGCGACCTTGCCGGTGAGGACGAAGATGCCGGTGCCGATGATGACACCGACACCGAAGACGGTCAGGTCCAGCGCGGTCAGGGACTTCTTGAGCGCGTGCTCCGGCTCCTCGGTGTCGAGGATGGACTGCTCGACCTTCTTCGTCCGGAAGAGGCTGCTGCTCACGGGGCCTACCTCCCACGCGCTCGTCGTCCTCGACATGATCGAGAGGGCTGGGGATGCGTATGCCCCGGCACAGGCAGGTTCACGCAAAAGGGCCGGCTCCGCCACCTGGAAAGGGGGCGAAACCGGCCATACGGGGCTTTCCCGGAAGTGCCTAGTCGCGCGCGGGTTCCACGGAGTCGACCACGTCGGCCGTGCGGTCGAACCGGCCGTCCAGCTTGGCGACCAGCCCGGTGACCTGGCGGGCGATGTCGGGCGCGGTCAGCCCGATCTCGGCCATGACCTCGGCGCGGGAGGCGTGGTCGAGGAAGCGCGGCGGAATACCGAAGTCGCGCAGCGGCATGTCCACGCCCGCGTCCCTGAGGGCCTGGGCGATCGCGGAGCCCACACCACCGACGCGGCTGTTGTCCTCGACGGTGACGACGACCCGGTGCCGCTCGGCGAGCGGGGCCATCGCCTCGTCGACGGGCTTGACCCAGCGCGGGTCGACGACCGTGGTGGAGATGCCCTGCTTGTCGAGCAGGTCGGCGATCTCCAGGCACATCGGGGCGAGGGCACCCACGGAGACCAGCAGCACGTCCGGGCGTTCGGTGCCCGGCTCGCGCAGCACGTCCATGCCGCCGACGCGGCCCACGGCCGGTACGGCGGGGCCCACGGCGCCCTTGGAGAAGCGCACCACGGTCGGCGCGTCCTCGACGGCGACGGCCTCGCGCAGCTGCGCCCGCACCTGGTCGGCGTCGCGCGGGGCGGCCAGCCGGAGCCCCGGCACGACCTGCAGGATCGACATGTCCCACATGCCGTTGTGGGAGGCGCCGTCGGTGCCCGTGACGCCGGCCCGGTCCAGCACGAAGGTCACCCCGCACTTGTGCAGGGCCACGTCCATCAGGACCTGGTCGAAGGCGCGGTTGAGGAAGGTGGCGTAGACGGCGAACACCGGATGCACACCGGCGTGGGCCAGGCCGGCCGCGGAGACGGCGCCGTGCTGCTCCGCGATCCCGACGTCGTACACGCGTTCGGGGAATCGCTTGGCGAACCGGTCCAGGCCGACCGGCTGGAGCATGGCCGCGGTGATGGCGACGATGTCCTCGCGCTCCTCGCCGAGCCTGACCATCTCCTCACCGAACACCGAGGTCCAGTCGGCGCCGGAGGACGCGATCGGCAGGCCGGTGTCCGGGTGGATCTTGCCGACGGCGTGGAAGCGGTCGGCCTCGTCCTGGAGGGCGGGCTGGTAGCCGCGGCCCTTCTCGGTCAGGCAGTGCACGATGACCGGCCCGCCGAACCGCTTGGCCCGCGCCAGCGCGGATTCCAGCGCCTCGATGTCGTGTCCGTCGATGGGACCGACGTACTTCAGACCCAGGTCCTCGAACATGCCCTGCGGGGCGATGAAGTCCTTCAGTCCCTTCTTGGCGCCGTGGAGGGTCTCGTACAGCGGCTTCCCGACGACCGGGGTGCGGTCGAGGATGTCCTTCGTCCGGGCCAGGAAGCGCTCGTAGCCGTCGGTCGTGCGCAGGGTGGCCAGGTGGTTGGCGAGCCCGCCGATGGTCGGGGCGTAGGAGCGCTCGTTGTCGTTGACGACGATGACGAGCGGACGGTCCTTGGCCTCGGCGATGTTGTTCAGCGCCTCCCAGGCCATGCCGCCGGTCAGCGCCCCGTCACCGATCACGGCGACGACGTGGCTGTCCCGCTTCTTCAGCTGGTTGGCCTTGGCGATGCCGTCGGCCCAGCCGAGCACGGTGGACGCGTGGCTGTTCTCGATGACGTCGTGCTCGGACTCGGCCTGCGCGGGGTAGCCGGACAGGCCGCCCTTCATCTTCAGCCGGGAGAAGTCCTGCCGGCCGGTGAGCAGCTTGTGCACGTAGGACTGGTGGCCCGTGTCCCACAGCACCTTGTCCTTCGGGGACTCGAAGACGCGGTGCAGGGCGATGGTGAGCTCGACCACGCCCAGGTTGGGGCCGAGGTGGCCGCCTGTCTTGGCGACGGCGTCGACGAGGAAGGTCCGGATCTCCTCTGCCAGCTGGTCCAGCTCCTCCAGGCTGAGCCGGTCCAGATCGCGCGGTCCCCTGATGCGGGTCAGCAGCGGCACCCGTGCCTCCTTGCAAGTAGAGCTGATCGAGCTGTTGCCGGGCCTGACGAGTCTAATGTTCCGGCTTTGTAGGACACGACAGTGCCCGGCACCTTTGAGGCACCGGGCAACTGGTCCAACCCTAAGGGGCGCTACGCGCGACCCGCGGTCTTCTGTGTCTTCCGGGTGATGGAGTCGATGACCACGGTGGTCAGCAGAACCGCGGCGGTGATCATGTACTTCACCGGCTCCGCGATGGACTCCAGCTGGAGACCGTACTGGATCGACACGATCACCAGCACACCCAGCAGGGCGTTCCACGTACGGCCACGCCCACCGAAGAGCGACGTACCGCCGATGACGGCCGCGGCGATCGCGTTCATCAGCAGGTCACCGGTGCCCGCGCTCTGGTTGGCGGAGGCGATCTTCGAGGCCAGGAAGAGGCCACCGATCGCCGCGAACCCGCCGGAGATGGCGAACACGGAGATCCGCACCGCGGTGACGTTGATACCCGCACGCCGCGAGGCCTCGACGCTGCCACCGAGCGCGAAGATCTTGCGGCCGTAGGCGGTGCGCCGCAGGAGGAAGTCGGTGGCGATCAGGAACGCGAGGAAGATCACGGTGGCCAGCGGCAGGCCCTTGTACTGGTTGTACATGTAGGCACCGGCGAAGGAGACCACGGCCAGCAGGGCCGTGCGCAGGACCGTGTCGCTGAGCGGCCGGGACGGGACGCCCGCGGCCTCCCGGCGGCGGTTGCCCAGGAAGGAGCTGATGAAGAACAGGGCGACCACGACG
Organism: Streptomyces sp. NPDC001450; assembly: GCF_053597295.1. Lineage (NCBI taxonomy): Bacteria > Bacillati > Actinomycetota > Actinomycetes > Kitasatosporales > Streptomycetaceae > Streptomyces > Streptomyces sp. NPDC001450. Next base: position 89,280 of record NZ_JBSFHY010000009.1, on the reverse strand, counting down.
ATCGCGAGCCCGTAGGCGGCGGCCACGTCCGTGAAGGTGTACGTGGTCAGCTTGCCGATCAGACCGTCGCTGTCGAGGTTGATCGTGCCGTCCTCGCCCAGCACCTTGAGCATGAAGCCCAGCCAGAACAGCAGACCGGCCAGGGTCACGGCGAAGGCGGGCGCGCCGAGCACCGCGAAGAAGAAGCCGTGCAGCGAACCGATGGCGGCACCGACGGCGACGGCGACGAGCACGGCGAGCCACTCGGGCCAGCCCTGGTTGACCGTGAGGACGGCCGCGAGGGCGCTGGCCGCGCCGCTGACCGAGCCGACCGACAGGTCGATCTCGCCGAGCAGCAGCACGAAGACGATGCCCACGGAGATCATGCCCGTGCCGACCATCGTGACCGTGATGTTGCTGATGTTCTGCGCGGAGAGGAACTCGGAGTTCAGGACCTGGAAGATGACGCAGATGATCGCGAGGCCCAGGACGACCGGGAGGGAACCCAGCTCGCCGGCCTTCATCTTGCGCTTGAACTCGGTCCAGTAGCCGAGCAGGCCCTGCTCGCGCACCAGCAGGCGCGGGTCGACCGCGGTGACCGCGGCGGCCGCGGCCTCGGGGTTCACGACGGGCGCGTCCGCGCCGGGGGTCTTGTCCATGTTCGCGGAGGTCTTGTCGATGCTCACTTGGAAACCTCCCCGGACGTGCGCGCCGCACGGCGGGTCACGGCGTTGTCGGTGGCGCCGGTGATGGCGGAGATGATCGCCTCCTGCGAGGTCGACTTGACCTCGAAGACGCCGTTGTTGCGGCCGAGGCGCAGGACGGCGACCTTGTCGGCCACCGCCTTCACGTCCGCCATGTTGTGGCTGATGAGGATGACGGCGTGACCGCGCTCGCGCAGGCGCTCCACGAGGTCGAGGACCTGGGCGGTCTGCTCGACACCGAGGGCGGCGGTGGGCTCGTCCAGGATGACCAGCTTGGGGTCGCCGAGCATCGAACGGGCGATGGCCACGGTCTGGCGCTGACCGCCGGAGAGCGAGGCGATCGGGATGCGGACGCTCGGGATGCGGATCGAGAGCGTGGTGAGCAGCTCGCGGGCGCGGCGCTCCATCTCGACCTCGTCGAGGACGCCCCACTTCCGCAGCTCGCGGCCGAGGAACAGGTTGCCGACGACGTCGATGTTGTCGCACAGCGCGAGGTCCTGGTACACCGTCGCGATGCCCAGGGCCTGGGCGTCGTGCGGCCTGCTGATCGAAACAGGCTTGCCGTCCCATTCGATGGCGCCCTCATCGATGGGGTGCACGCCGGCGATCGTCTTGACCAGCGTGGACTTTCCGGCGCCGTTGTCGCCCACGAGGGCGACCACCTCACCGGCGTGGACCTCAAGCTCTACGTCGGTGAGCGCCTGAACGGCACCGAACCGCTTGGAGACCCCGCGCAACGCCAACACGGGCGTAGCGGACACGTGAACCATCTCCTTCGCCGCCTGACCCGGCGGGAGGTTGTGCAGAAGTTTGGGGGATTTCCGTCCGGCGCCCCGCACCGAGCTTGCGGGGCTGTCTGATGCGCGGGGCGCCGGAGGAGCCTGGGGCAGTCCGTCCGGTCCCGGACGGGCGTTCGGGGAGCGAACGCCCATGACCGGGAAGGGACTTGGGACTGCTTAGTTGATGCCGAGCTTGCCGCAGGCGGACTTGTACTTGCCCGTGCAGATGTCGGCGGCCGTGTAGACGCCGTCCTTGATGACGGTGTCCTTGATGTTGTCCTTGGTCAGCGAGGTGACCGGGACCAGGACCGACGGGACGTCCTTGGCGGAGCCGGAGGAGACCTTGTCCTTGGCGACCGAGTCGAGCGACTTGCCCTGGGCGAGCGCGACGGCCATCTCGGCGGCGGCGTCGGCCTCGGGGGCGTACGGCTTGTAGACGCTCATGTACTGCTCACCGGCGACGATGCGCTGCACACCGGCCAGCTCGGCGTCCTGGCCGGTGACCGGGACGGAGAGGCCCGCGGCCTTCAGGGCGGTGATGATACCGCCGGCCATGCCGTCGTTCGCGGAGTAGACACCCGCGATCTTGCCCTTGCCGACCGCGGAGATCGCCGACTCCATCTCGGAGTTGGCGTTGTCCGGCGACCACTCCTTGGTGTCGTACTCCTTGGCGATGGTGACCTTGCCGTCGAGGACGGAGTGCGCGCCCTTCTTGAACATGGCGGCGTTCGGGTCGGTCACCGAGCCGTTGACCATGACGATCTTGGAGGACTTGGTGGCCTTGCTGCCCAGCGCCTTCAGCAGGGCCTCACCCTGGGTCTTGCCGACCTCCTCGTTGTCGAACGAGGTGTAGGCGCTGATCGGGCCCTCGGCGAGGCGGTCGTACGCGACGACCTTGATGCCGGCGTCCACGGCCTTCTGGACGGAGTTCTGGATGGCCTTGGCGTCCACCGCGTCCACGATCAGGACGTCCACCTTGTTGGTGATCATGGTGTCGACCTGCTGCGCCTGCAGGTTCGCGTCCTGGCGGGCGTTGTTGTACTGGAAGTCCGCCTTGTTGTTCGTCAGCTCCATGATCTTCTTCTCGATCAGCGGCTTGTCGAACTTCTCGTAACGGGCGGTCTTGTTCTCCGGAAGCAGGAGACCGACCTTGATGTTGTCGCCCTTCTTGGCGGACGCCGAGGAAGAGCTGTCGCTGCCCTTGGACTCCTTGGCGCTGCCACAGGCGGCCAGCGAGACGGCCATGGCACCAGCAGCAACGGCGAAGGCCGCACGACGCATACGCATGTTCACTCTTTGAAACCTCCCTGACGAGGCCGCGTCGTTGCGGCCGAGGTGGCTGGAAGTCAACTCGGCCACACGTGCGACGTCAAGAAGTAAATCCTTAACGAGATGGCAACGGTGCCATCCGTTCTCTAAGTGAAGGCAGGCGCGGCCGCGGACAGTGAGCCGACCGCAGAGCCGTCCAAAAGGGTCGAATCACCCATCTCGCTGAGCGCGAGAGCGAGCGCTCCGAGCACCTCCGCACGGCCCCCAAGTGCCCCCGGGAGAACGGACAGTTGGCGCGCCGCACTAGGGATGGCATAGCGGCCGACAGACTCCCTGATGGGCCCGAGAACGAGCTCTCCGGCCTCGGCGAGATCACCGCCCAGGACCACCCGGCTCGGGTTCAGAAGGTTGCAGAGATTGGCCACTCCACTGCCGATGTGGCGGCCGACGTCGGCGATCACCCGACGGCAGCCCGGGTCTCCGTCCCTGGCCAGCCGTACGACGCCTTCCATCGTCAGATCGGTGCCGTGACTGGGCTGGAGCAGCGGGAGCACGTAGCGCGCGGCCGCGAAGGTCTCCAGGCAGCCGCGGTTGCCGCAACGGCAGACCGGACCGGATTCGTCGAGTGTAATATGTCCGATTTCGCCTGCGGTGCCGCCCGGGCCGCGATAGATCTTGCCGTTGATCACCAGACCGGCGCCGACACCGCTCGCCACCTTGATGTAGGCAAGATCACGCACGCCCTTGCCGCTGCCCCAGACCAGCTCGCCCAGGGCGCCGAGGTTGGCGTCGTTGTCCACGTACACGGGCACGCCGAGGCGCTCGCGCATCTCCTCGGCGGGCTTGGTGCCGCCCCAGCCGGGCAGGATCGCGGTGGACCCCAGCGTCCCCGACTCGACGTCGATCGGGCCGGGCACACCCAGCCCCACACCCGCCACCTTGGACCGGTCGACGCCGGTTGCCGCGATCAGGCGATTGACCAGCTCTTCCGCCCGGTCGAAACCCTGGGTGGCGGAGGCGTCGACGTCCAGCGGCTCGGACTCCTCGGCCAGTACCTGGTGCGCGAGGTTCCCGATCGCGACGCGCAGGTGTGTGTGCCCGAAGTCGACGCCGATCACGATGCCGGCGTCGCCGCTCAGCGACACGCTGCGGGCCCTTCGCCCGCCCGCCGACGTGGGCGTGACCTCTACCGTCCCGCCGTCCTTCAGCTCCCGCACGATGTTGGAGACCGTCGCCGCGGACAGGCCGGTCGTCCGTGCGATCTCCGCCTGCGTGAGCGACCCGGCCAGCCGCACTGCCCGTACGACTCGTTCCAGGTTGGCTCGGTGCAGCGACGACTGCGACCCCGGAGTCTCCATCGACCCATCCACTCCCGCCATCGGCCGGGCGGCCCCTGCGCCGCCCGTGGCCCAGGTCACATCTGCGGAACCGGGCCACTTACAAGTTATGAACTCCAAGCTCGGCTGTATGGGTTACCGCAGTCAAGTACTTGACGGAAATCGCTGTCACTTCCGTGGTCCGCCCCGGACACCTCACGGGCCTGTGAATGCCACCCTGAGCAGGGCGGGAGGCCACTTGGACGGGGCCGCGGGACGGGGTGCGAGGCACACCACTCGGAAGCCGTAGGGGAACCGGCGGGTCGTTCGGCCGCGGAATCCGGGGGCGACTGTGGTGTGACCGGAGACCCGGAGGACTGCGCACGAATCGCGGCTGCGAAGTTACCCGGCCGCGGGGACCCCGCCGGCTCCGGTCCGCACGGCGCGGCAGCGGGCGACGGCCACCGGGGGGTGAGAGGCCGAGCCTCGAGGGCCGGGGGTGAAGCGGTGGCCCGGGTGGGCCGGGTGTGCGGCAGGATGGGTGGGTGCTTCCCGCTCGGCTGTCGTGGTGCGATCCGCGGCCCATCCCCCGGTTCAACCGGCAGGGACCGGTGACCGTGATCGTTCGTGATCCCGGGTTCTACGAGCCGGGCGACGAGGACGACTGTGTGAGGGTCTGGTACGTCTGCCGGTCGCACGGGCGGCCGTACCTGCACGAGGCCTGCGGGGAAGGGGACCACCTGATCGCGCTGCACTGCGAGGAGCACGGGCCCGAGAACGTGTGGCCGGACCCGCGCATGCTGATGTTTCCGGAAGGCTTCAGTCCCCCGCTGAGCGCGGCCCAGCTGAGCTGGGCTCGCTCGTGAGGATGTTTCCTACTTCAGCGCGCCCGCCGTCAGGCCCGCGACCACCTGGCGTTGGAAGATGATGTACGCGGCGAGGACCGGGAGCATCGCCATCACCAGGCCCGCGAAGAGGCCGGACCAGTCGCCCTTGTAGCCCTGGCTGACCGCCAGCTGGACCAGGCCCTGGGTGAGGACGCGCTTGTCGGGGTCGGTGTTGAGGACCGTCGGGAGCATGTACTGGTTCCACTGGCCCAGGAAGTTGAAGATGCCCACGCTGATCAGGCCCGGCTTGGCCATCGGCAGCATGATCTGGAAGAACGTACGGGTGTGCGAGGCGCCGTCCACGAAGGCCGCTTCCGCCACCGAGGTGGGCAGGGTGCGGAAGAACGCGGTCAGGAAGAACACCGTGAACGGCAGCGAGTACGCGATGTAGACCAGGATCAGGCCGTGGATCGTGTTCAGCAGGCCCATGTTGTTCACGACGTAGAACAGCGGGACCAGCGCCAGCATGATCGGGAAGCTCATGCCGCCGATGAACAGGAAGTAGATGAAGCGGTTGCCGGGGAAGTCGAAGCGGGCCAGGACGTAGGCCGCCATCGAGCCGAGGACCAGGGTGCCGATCAGCGAGCCTCCGACCACCAGGATGGTGTTCAGGAAGTAGTCGCTCATGTTGGCCTGGGTCCAGGCCCGCGACCAGTTGTCGAAGTGCAGCTTGTCCGGCAGGGACCAGGGCGAGCCGAAGATGGAGCTGTCGTCCTTGAAGGACGTCATCACCGCCCACAGCAGCGGCATGACCACCATGATCGCCCACAGGATCAGCATGCCGTGGGAGAAGACGTTGAGGACGGTGCCCTCTTTCTTCTCGGCTGAGGGCCTCGCCGACGGCACGTCGACCTTGGAGACGGTCGCACCGGACTCGGCCGGCAGCGGAGCGGAGGTCTCGGTCGTCTTCATCGCTTCAGTACTCCAGCCGCTCGCGACGGCCCAGCCGCATCACGATCGCGGCGAACGCGAGCGTGACGACGAGCAGGGCGACGCCGATGGTGGTGGCGTAGGCGGCCTGACCGTCCCGGAACGCCTTCTGGTACACGTACAGGACCATCACGGTGGTCGAGTAGTCGGGACCGCCCGGCCCGGTCGTCATGATCTGTACGACCGCGAACGACTCGGCGCCGAGCGCGAGGATGCCCATGTAGACCCAGCCGGACTGCACCGTGTCCCACAGCAGCGGCAGGGTGACGCGGAAGAACGTGGTGGCGCGGCTCGCGCCGTCCAGCAGGGCCGCCTCGTACAGCTCGGCCGGGATCGACGCCATGCCCGCCGAGAACAGGACCACGAAGAAGCCGACCGTGGACCACACGAGCACCGCCATCACGCACCACAGTGCGAGGCTCGGGTCGCCGAGCCACAACGGCTGGACGCTGTCGAGGCCGATGCCGCGCAGGAGTGAGTTGATCGCACCGCTGTCCGGGTTGTACGCGAAGGCGAACAGCAACGACACGATCGCGATCGACAGGACCTGCGGGAAGAAGTAGACGATCTTGTAGAAGGACGAGCCCCGGACCCCGGAGATCACGGGGCCGCCCCTTCTCCGTCGTCCGCCCACATTGATCATGAAGGCGAAGAACAGCGCCAGACCGAGTGTCACCAGTGGCAGCACCAGGGCGAAGAGCAGACTGTGCTGCAACGACTTCCAGAAGATGTCGTCGTTGAACATCCTCTTGTAGTTGTCGAAGCCGACCATCTTGAATTCGGGGCTGAGGCCGGTCCAGTCCGTGAACGAGTAGTAGATGGACTGGATGAACGGCCACACCACGAATAGCGCGTACAGTCCCAGGGGCAGTGCCAGAAACCCCACGATGAACCGGTACTTGCCGTGCTGCATCGCCACTCCGGTGCGGTAAAGGTGCTGGTTACTGGTGCTTGTAGTGCTTGATCGAGGTGTCCTTGGCGGCCTCGTCGGCAAATCCCTGGATCTTCTTGATGGCCTCGGCCGGGGTGAGTCGGCCGGCCATCATCTCGCCGAGACCGGCCACACCGATCTTCTCCTTCTGCAGCTGCACGTACCAGTCCTGCAGCCGCGGGTTCACCACGTTGGAGCCGGCCTTGTCCAGCGCCGCCACACCCGACTTCAGACCCGGGGTGAGGCTGATGCCGCTGGTGCCGCCGTTGTACGCGGTCAGCGACTTCACCTTGGCGGTGAAGTTCTTCGAGGACGCCTCGGAGAGCATGATGCGCAGCTGCTCCATGCCGCCCTCGGCGTTGGCCGCCTTGGCCGGCACGACGAAGGGCTCACCGCCGGAGGCCCAGATGGTGCCGAACGGCATCTTGTCCGAGCTGTCGATGCCGGTGGGCGCGGAGACGGCGAGGTTGAAGTCGGCCGGGATGACGTTGGCCGACTCGTTCTCCACCCAGGAGCCGTTCGGGATGAACAGCGCCTTGCCCTTGGCCCAGGCGGTCTGCGACTGGATGTGGTCCAGGCCCGGGGTGCCCTTGAGGATGTAGCCCTTCTTGTAGAGCTCGTAGTAGGCCTCGAAACACGCCTTGACGGCCGGGTGCTTCCAGGCGTTCGGCTCCAGGTTGTCGATGGCGTCGAGTACCTCGCGGCCGCCGACCTTGCCGATCATCGGGTACAGCGAGAAGGGGATGTAGTACGGGTACTTGCCCGCGTACGTCCAGCCCGCCATGCCCTTCTTCTTGGCCTTCTCGCACACGGCGAGCATCTGGTCCCAGGTCTCGGGGTACTCCGCGTCCAGGGAGTCCAGCGCCTTCTGCGAGTACCAGACGCCGTAGACCGTGTAGGCGTAGTACAGGATCCAGACCGGCTTGCCGTCGAACTGGCCCATCTCCACGATGCCGGGGCGCAGCGTGTCGCGGACCTTCTTGCCCGGGTCGTCGTACGACGGCGCGTCCAGCAGCGGGGTGAGGTCCGCCAGCTGGTTCTTGCCGACGAGGACGCCCATGTCCATCTGCTCGGCGCCGGAGTTGTCGATGAGGTCCGGCGGGTTGCCCTGGTTGAAGCGGGGCTGCAGGGTGGACTGGATCTTCTGGGTGGCGGAGAACTTCACCGTCGCCTTGGGGAAGTCCTTCTGGTAGATCTTCACGGCGTCCTGGGCGTACTCCTTGCCGAAGCCGCCGTCGAAGAGGACGAATTCCATCTTCGCCGTCTCGTTGACGCCGAGCGGGTTCTTCGCGGTCTTCTTGCCCGCCTTCGCCTTGTCCTGGCCGCCGCCGCCGCTGCTCGCGCAGGCGGACAGCAGACCCATTCCGGGGGCCGCCACCAGACCGAGCGCGGCCGAACGCTTGATCAGATCGCGGCGGCCGACGCCTTCGCCACCGTGGTGCGCAGTGGATCCCATGCTCAAGTCCTCGCCTTCTCCAGGACTCAGGCGGTGAACCGGATCCTCCCCGGCACCGCTGTCGGGTAGTGCAGGGTCATGCGGGAAACGCCGACAGGTATAGTCCACTTCCCGCCAGCGGAGCAAGATCGAATGCAAGGTTGGCGGTGGGTCTTTTCCGAGTTGAGACCTCTCGGAAATATGAGCGACCTGTGGGTGCCGCGGCGGAAAAACAGGCGACACGGGCCCCTGAACGCTACACCCAACACCCTTGACATCAAGGGCCACTTGACCACCTACTGGTTCCTGCGCATCGATGTTGACAACGTTGTCCAGAGCGGGGCGCAGGAGGGGAATCCGTAGATGCAGCGGAGAACTCGGCACAGATACGGTCCGGCGGTCGTCCTCACGGCCGCCTTTGTCATGGCCGTCGGCGCGCAGGGCGCCGCGGTCGCCCAGCCGGCCAGGACCGCGGCCGCCGACCAGGAGTTCGCATCCTCGTTCGAGGCCGGTGACCCGGCGCCCGACTGGCTGAACACCGTCGACACGGCGCCGGACGGGAGCAAGCGCTCCTCGGGCGTGGACGGCGGCTACAGCACGGGCATTCCGGGCAATGTCACCGACCATGTGACCGAGGTCCGGGCCAGCGGCGAGAACGAGGGCGCGGGCGAGGTGAAGGAGAATCTCGTCGACGGCGAGCCCGGCACCAAGTGGCTGACCTTCCAGCCCACCGGCTGGGTCGAGTTCGACCTGGACAAGCCCGTCAAGCTGGTGACGTACGCGCTCACCTCCGCCAACGACTTCGACGAGCGCGACCCGAGGGACTGGACGCTCAGGGGCTCGACGGACGGCAAGGACTGGAAGCCGATCGACACCCGCTCCGGCGAGTCCTTCTCGGAGCGCTTCCAGACGAAGTCGTACGACCTGGCCGAGCCGGGCGAGTACCAGTTCTTCCGGCTGGACGTGACGCGGAACAACGGCGCCCCGGACATCCTGCAGATCGCCGACATGCAGTTCTCGACCGGCGGCGGGGGCGGCCCGGTGCCGCAGGACATGCTGTCGCTGGTCGACAAGGGCCCGAGCGGCTCGCCCACGGCCAAGGCGCGGGCCGGCTTCACCGGCAAGCGGGCCCTGCGCTACGCCGGGCGGCACACGGCGGCCGGCCGGGCGTACTCGTACAACAAGGTCTTCGACGTGAACGTGAAGGTCGGCGCCGACACCCAGCTGTCGTACCGCATCTTCCCGTCGATGGCCGACGGCGACCGCGACTACGACGCCACGAACGTCTCCGTGGACCTGGCCTTCACCGACGGCACCTGGCTGAGCGGCCTGGGCGCGCGGGACCAGCACGGCTTCCCGCTGTCGCCGCGCGGGCAGGGCGCGGCGAAGGTGCTGTACGTCAACCAGTGGAACAACGTGCTCTCGCGGATCGGCTCGGTGGCGGCCGGCAAGACCGTCGACCGGATCCTGGTGGCGTACGACTCCCCGAACGGCCCGGCGAAGTTCCGGGGCTGGATAGACGACGTGGCGCTCAGGCCGGTGGCTCCCGAGAAGCCCAAGGCGCATCTGTCGGACTACGCGCTGACCACCCGTGGCACCAACTCCAGCGGCAGCTTCTCGCGCGGCAACGACTTCCCGGCCACGGCCCTCCCCCACGGCTTCAACTTCTGGACGCCGGTGACCAACGCGTCCTCGCTGAGCTGGCTGTACGAGTACGCACGCGCGAACAACGACGACAACCTGCCGACGATCCAGGCGTTCAGCGCGAGCCATGAACCGAGCCCGTGGATGGGCGACCGGCAGACCTTCCAGCTGATGCCGTCCGCCGTGTCCGGCACCCCGGAAACCGACCCCGGGACACGGGAGCTGGCCTTCCGGCACGAGAACGAGACCGCGCGGCCCTACTACTACGGCGTCAGGTTCGAGAACGGCCTGAAGGCGGAGATGACGCCGACCGACCACGCGGCCGTGCTGCGCTTCACCTACCCCGGCGACGACGCGAGCGTGCTGTTCGACAACGTCACCGAGCAGGCGGGCCTGACCCTGGACAGGGAACACGGGATCGTCACCGGCTACTCGGACGTGAAGTCGGGCCTCTCGACGGGTGCCACCCGGCTGTTCGTGTACGGCGTCTTCGACAAGCCGGTGACGGACGGCGGCTCCAGCGGGGTCAAGGGCTTTCTGCGCTTCGACGCGGGTGCCGACCGCACGGTCACGCTGCGTCTGGCCACCTCCCTGATCAGCGTCGACCAGGCGAAGGAGAACCTGCGCCAGGAGATCCCGGACGGCACGTCCTTCGACACGGTGAAGAAGCAGGCCCAGCGGACCTGGGACGGGCTGCTCGGCAAGGTCGAGGTGGAGGGGGCGACCCCGGACCAGCTGACCACGCTGTACTCCAGCATGTACCGGCTGTACCTGTACCCGAACTCCGGCTTCGAGAAGGTCGGCGGCAAGGACCAGTACGCCTCGCCCTTCTCCCCCATGCCGGGCCCGGACACCCCGACGCACACCGGTGCGAAGATCGTCGACGGCAAGGTGTACGTCAACAACGGCTTCTGGGACACCTATCGGACCACCTGGCCGGCCTACTCCTTCCTGACGCCGTCCCAGGCGGGTGAGATGGTCGACGGGTTCGTGCAGCAGTACAAGGACGGCGGCTGGACCTCGCGCTGGTCCTCCCCCGGTTACGCGGACCTGATGACCGGCACCTCCTCGGACGTGGCGTTCGCCGACGCGTACGTCAAGGGCGTGGCCTTCGACGCGAAGGCGGCGTACGACGCGGCGGTCAAGAACGCGACGGTCGTTCCGCCCTCCTCGGGCGTGGGCCGCAAGGGCATGAGCACCTCGCCGTTCCTCGGCTACACCAGCACCGACACGCACGAGGGCCTGTCGTGGGCGATGGAGGGCTACGTCAACGACTACGGCATCGCGAAGATGGGCGAGGCCCTCTACAGGCAGACCGGCGAGAAGCGCTACCAGGAGGAGTCGCGGTACTTCCTCAACCGCGCCCGGGACTACGTGAACCTCTTCGACTCCAAGGCGGGCTTCTTCCAGGGCCGTGACGCCAAGGGGGCCTGGCGCGTGGACTCCGCGAAGTACGACCCGCGCGTGTGGGGCTACGACTACACGGAGACCAACGGCTGGGGCTACGCCTTCACCGCCCCGCAGGACAGCCGGGGCCTGGCCAACCTGTACGGCGGCCGCAACGGCCTCGCGGACAAGCTCGACGAGTACTTCGCCACCCCCGAGACCGCCTCGCCGGACTTCGTCGGCTCCTACGGCGGTGTCATCCACGAGATGACCGAGGCCCGGGACGTCCGGATGGGCATGTACGGCCACTCCAACCAGGTCGCGCACCACGTGATCTACATGTACGACGCGGCCGCCGAACCCTGGAAGGCGCAGGCGTACGTCCGCGAGGCACTGTCCCGGCTCTACACCGGCAGCGAGATCGGGCAGGGCTACCACGGCGACGAGGACAACGGCGAGCAGTCGGCCTGGTACCTCTTCTCGTCGCTGGGCTTCTACCCGCTGGTCATGGGCAGCGGCGAGTACGCCATCGGCTCCCCGCTGTTCACGAAGGCGACCGTGCACCTGGAGAACGGCCGGGACCTGGTGATCAGGGCGCCGCGCAACAGCGCGCAGAACGTGTACGTGCAGGGCGTGAAGGTCAACGGCCGTCCCTGGACGTCGACTTCGCTCCCCCACTCGCTGCTGGCCAAGGGCGGGGTGCTGGAGTTCTTCATGGGGTCCAAGCCCTCGACCTGGGGCACGGGCAGGAACGCGGCGCCGGTCTCCATCACCCAGGACGACAAGGTGCCGACGCCCCGCGCGGACGTGCTCGAGGGTGACGGCGCCCTGTTCGACAACACGTCGGCGACGAGCGCCACGGTCACCTCGGTGGACCTGCCGGTCGGCGCCGCCACCCGGGCCGTCCAGTACACCCTGACCTCGTCGGCCGACCACACCAAGGCGCCGGCCGGCTGGACCCTGCAGGGCTCCACGGACGGCACGACCTGGAAGACCCTGGACCACCGTTCTGGCGAGTCGTTCACCTGGGACCGCCAGACCCGGGCGTTCACCGTCGCCGCACCGGGCTCGTACGCGAAGTACCGCCTGGTCCTCGACGGCGAGTCGACGCTGGCGGAGGTGGAACTGCTGGCCTGACCACGGCACGGCAAAGGGGGCGGGCCCGCTCGGGTCCGCCCCCTGGCGTGTGCGCTCAGCCGGTGGCGAGGGTGAACACGTGCAGGTCCGTGTTCTCCGGCAGCCGGACACTCCTGACGGTCCTGCCGGCCGGCGCCGCGAACGGCTTGGTGGCGAAGACGTACGTCGTCACCGGGTCCTTGTCGGCGCCCGCGACGTTGCGGTACGCGGTCTTGGCGACGACCTCGTTGCCGTACTGGACGGTGCCGCCCCCGCCGCCGACGGTCCAGTCCGTGAAGGAGAGGTCGACGGTGTCGGTGGTGCCGTCGGTGTAGGTCACGGTCGCCTTGGCCTGCTGGTTGCCGTTGACCGCGCTGCCGATGAAGGACAACTTGCTCGCGGGCTTGGCGAGTTCGACGGTCTGGCCGGTGGCCGAGGCGTTGTCGGGGCGGCCCGCGGGCGAGCCCGGCCAGGTGAAGGTCAGGCCGTCGACCGTGCCCTGCCCGCCCGGAGCGAGGCCGGCCGCGGCGAGGGCCTGACGGGAGTAGCTCCAGCCGCCGCCGTCGTAGTCGGCCTCGTCGTGCTCGCCCTCGTCGTCGGAGACGCCGGTGTTGTTGTAGGCGGCGAGCAGGGTGCCCGGTGCGGCCACGGTGAGGGAGACCGGCTGCCCGTAGGAGGTGTCGCCCGAGGTCACCGTGACCTTGACGGCGTAGAAGCCCTGGGTGGCGTCGTCGGCCGCGGTGAGGGTGATCTCCTGGGAGCCGTCGGTGACCGTGCCCTCGGCGGGCGTGGCCGTGACACCGGAGGGGGTTTCGACCCGGAAGCGCACCTCCGGGCCGGTGCCGCCGCCGAGCGCCAGCGCGCGGATGCCGATCTTCGTGCGGTCACCGGGTGCGACCGTGGCGGCGGTGGGGCCGACGCCGATCTGGTACGGCTGCTCGCCCTCCCGGAAGGACGGCGGCGGGCAGGCCGCGCCCCAGGTGCGGTTCGGGGTGGTGGCGAGGGTGTAGTCGAGACGGCCGCCGTCGCGCACGAAGGAGGCGGGCAGCCATGGCCGGTCGCCGGCCCGTCCGTCGACCTTCAGGGACTGGACGTACGGCGCGTCGGCCGCCGCCCCGGTCGCGTGCACGGAGATGTCGTTGCCCTGCGGGCGGTCGATCTCGATGCGCTCGAACAGCGGTGAGGCGAGGACGAGTTCGGCCCGGGAGGGCACCTGCGGGTACATGCCGAGCGCGGAGAAGACGTACCAGGACGACATCGCGCCGAGGTCGTCGTTGCCGGGGATGCCACCCGGCTCGGTCGACCAGAGCTGCCGCATCGCCGCGCGGACGGTCTCCTGCGTCTTGTAGGGGGCGCCCGCGTAGTCGTACAGGTAGGGCACGTTGACGGAGGGCTCGTTGTCCAGCTCGGACTTGGTGCCGCCCTGGCCGGTGAAGGCCCAGCCGCCGTCGCTGGTGTGGAAGAAGTCGTCGAGCCGGGCCAGCGCCTTGTCCGTGCCGCCCATCGCCGCGAACAGGCCCGCCGGGTTGTGCTGGACCATCCAGGTGTACTGGGCGGCCGTGCCCTCCACGAAGCCGTTGCCGGTGTCGGGCGTGAAGCCGGTGACCCAGCTGCCGTCGGCCTTGCGGTTGGCGACGTAGCCGCCGCTCGGGCCGGCCGCGATGTCGAAGTTGTTCTGCCACCACTGGGCGCGGCGGGCGAAGGCGGCCGCCGTGTCCTTCTCTCCTGCCGCCGAGGCGAGTTGGGCGAGGGAGAAGTCCGCGGTGGACATCTCCAGGGTCTCCGCGGCGCCGCCCCAGGCGTTGGAGACGCTCGGCATGTAGTGCAGCTTGAGGTACTTGTCGAGCGACGGGCGCTGGCCCACCGACAGCACCGGCTTGCCGGCCGCGGACAGGTCCTGCCGCGTGGGTACGGTCGCCGCCTTGACCAGCGAGTCCAGGGCACCCTTGAGGTCGAAGCCGGTGCCGCCGAAGGCGTGGATGCCGGCCAGTGCGGTGGGCGAGGGGTCGCCGTTCATGACGTGGGTGCCGCTCGCGCCGTGCAGCCAGCGGTCCCAGACCCCGCCGTTCTGCCCGGCGAGTTCGTACAGCGACTGGGCGATGTCGGAGCCGGTGCGCGGGTCGAGGAGGGTGAGCAGCTGCACCTGGTCGCGGTAGACGTCCCAGCCGGAGAAGGTGCCGTACTGCGCGTGATGGCGACGGTCGACGGTGTGCGGCCGGCCGTCCGCACCGCGGTATCTGCGGTCGGCGTCACTGATGACGTTCGGATGCAGCAGGCAGTGGTACAGCGCCGTGTAGAAGGTGGTGCGCTCGGCGTCGGTGCCGCCGCCGACGCGGACCGCGTCCAGCCGGTCGCGCCAGGCGCGCCGCGCCGCGTCCGCGACGGCGTCGAAGGAGCGGCCCTGCGGGTTCTCCGCGGCGAGGTTCGCCTCGGCGCCCGCCTGGCTGACGTAGGAGATGCCGACCTTGACGTTCACCGGTCCGGTGCCGGGCGCGAACTGCACGTACGCTCCGGCGCCCTTGCCCGCGACCGGCCGGCCGCCGTGCGAGAAGCCGCCCGTGCCGCCGGAGGCCTCCCGTGAGCCGGGGCTCAGCTTGTCGTCCTGCCAGGTACCGGTGGCCGTGAAGGCCCGGTCGAAGCGGGCGGTGAAGTACAGGGTGTAGTAGGAGCGCCGGCCCTCCGGGTCGAGGTAGCCGCAGAAGTTCCCGGAGGTGACGGAGCCGGAGACGGTGCGGGTCGCCGGGTCGACGGTGACCTTCGAATCCGCCGAGCCCACCTCGGAGTTGGCGGTGCGCACGAGCAGCGAGGCGGGCTTGTCGGCCGGGTAGGTGAAGCGGGCCGAGCCGGTGCGGGTGGTCGCGGTGAGGTCGGCGGTGACGCCCGAGGCGAGGCCCACCTTGTAGTGGCCGGGCTCGGCGGTCTCGTCGGCGTGACGGAAGTCCGCGGCGTAGAGGGCGTCCTTGGTGTCGCTCGCCGGGGAGGACGTGACCTCGCCCGCGTACGGGAAGAGCGGGATGTCGCCGCTGCCGCCCGCGCAGCCGGTGCCGGACATGTGGGTCAGGCTGAAGCCGCGGATGCGGGTGGCGTCGTACTGGTAGCCGCCGGGTGCGGCGGTGCCGGTGGCGTTGCCTCTGGTGTTCTCCGGGCTGAAGGAGAACATGCCGAACGGCACGACGGCGCCCGGGAAGACGTTGCCGCCGTTCCTGGTGCCGATCAGCGGATCGACGTACGGGGTCGGGTCCTTGACCAGGCCGGGGGGAGCTGCGGTCGCCGCGAGGGCGGGGGTGGCACCGCCGGTCGCGAGCACCGCGGCCAGCAGCAGGGACGTGGGACGGAATCGCATGGCGCGGCCCTTCCTCCTGACGGATGGGTCGCGCACCACAGGTCGCACAAGCCGCAGGGACACTAACGTGCGCCACCCGTAGCACGGAAGACCGCGTACGCCCCGCCAGGCGCGCGCCGGGATCACCCGGTCGGGCTACCCCAAGTGGCTTGACATCGTTGTCGGTTGAGGCGGTAAAGTCATGTACAGACCATTCGACAACGTTGTCGCGCCCCGCACGGCAGAGGCCCGCCCAAGGCCTCGCCGCCACAAGCCAGCACCACCCGGGCAGGGACTCACCCCCTCGCCTGCCCGGCTCGCGGACCCGGTGTGCACGGCCACCGGGTCCGCCCAGAGCGACTCAACCGACCTGACAGGGAAGGGGTGCGGAGTCCTCACCGCCGGAGCCCTGGACGGCGTAGCCGAAGGCCGCGCTCCGCCCCGGACTCAGCGAGCCGTTCCAGTCGGCGCTGTGGACCATCACGTCCTGTCCGGTGCAGGTGGCGTTGCCGTCCCGGAGGCCGGCCCCCGTGCTGTCCGAGCGCTACGCGCCCGCGGTCAGACGGGTCACCGGCCAGTCGTCGCGGACCAGGCCGAAGCCGGTGAAGCCGGGGGTGCCGCCGCTGCACAGCTTGCCGTCCTGCACGAAGCGGCGGGTGCGGCCGGCGCCGTCCGAGCGGAGCACCGGGAACCAGGATCGGACCGAGGCCGGGGAGGGCGGTGAGCAGGGCCGGAAGGGTCGGGAGAATGGCTCCGCCACGGGCCGGGTGTGGTGATCGCGAACGCCATGGGAGGCCCGTGCCGATTTTCGCAGACATGACACTTCTGCCTCGGGTGCGGTCTCCGTCGTACCGTAGGAAGGCAGGGCGGGAGCGCCCGCGCGATCCGGGCGGGTTCCGGTCCACCCGGGCCGCGCCGGGGCCCTCGGGACCTTTGGGAGCGCTCCCACCCTGTGCGTGAAGCTAGCGCGCACGGCGCCAGGTGTAAACGCCTGCCGCCGGCGCTGTGGCACACGGACCGGCGTACCGGCCGGGATGTGATGTCCATCGCTCGGACCAGCCGTAGTCACCCGGAAAGGCCGGTGCTAGAAATATCGCATGTGGGACCTTTTGGCCCGATTCAGGCACCTCTCAAGACGTGCGATGAGCGGCAAGAGCCCCCGTAGCGTCGCCGGGCAGGTCTTCGTCCTTCAGGTGGCGCTGGTGGTGGTGCTTGTGGTCTGCGCCGTCATCGCCCTTGTCCTGCAGTCGGAACGTGACACCAGCACGGAGGCCAAGCGGCGGTCCATCGCCGTCGCGCAGACCTTCGCGCACTCTCCTGGCGTCCTCCAGGCCCTGCAGACCCCCGAACCGTCGAAGGTGCTCCAGCCGCTCACCGAGGCGGGGCGCAAGAGCGCGGGCGTCGACTTCATCGTGGTCATGGACACCAAGGGGATCCGCTACACCCACCCCCTGCCGAGCAAGATCGGCCATCGGTTCGTGGGCCAGATCGGACCGTCGCTGGCCGGGAAGGTCTACACCGAGAGCGTGCACGGCCCGCTCGGCCACGAGGTCCAGGCGACCGTGCCGATCAAGGACAAGAACGGCAAGGTGGTCGCCCTCGTCTCCGCCGGGCTGAAGGTCAAGAACGTGACCAGCGAGGTGAACCGGCAGCTGCCGATCATCCTGGCCGCCGGGGCCGGAGCGCTCGTGGTGTCGACCGGTGGAACGGCACTGGTGGGCAGGCGGCTGCGGCGGCAGACCCACAGCCTGGCTCCTGCCGAGATGACCCGCATGTACGAGCACCACGACACGGTGCTGCACTCGGTGCGGGAAGGCGTGCTGATCGTCGCTGACGACGGGCTGCTGCTGCTGGCCAACGACGAGGCCAGGCGGCTGCTGGAGCTGCCCCCCGAGGCCGAGGGGCGGGACGTGCGCGAGCTGTCGGTCCTCGACCCGGAGATGACGGAGCTGCTGGTCTCCGGGCGCGAGGCCACCGACGAGGTGCACTTCGCCGGGGGACGGCTGCTGGCGGTCAACCAGCGGCCGACGGACCGCGCGGGAGGCCCCAGGGGCACCGTGGTGACGCTCCGCGACTCCACCGAGCTGCAGGCGGTGTCCGGCAGGGCGGAGGCCGCCCGGGAGCGGCTCGAGCTGCTGTACGACGCGGGACTGGGCGTCGGCACCACCCTCGACGTGGTCCGTACGGCCGAAGAGCTGGCGCAGCTCGCCGTCCCGCGCTTCGCCGACTTCGTCACCGTGGACGTGGCCGACGCCGTGCTGCACGGAGAGGAGCCGGCCCCCACCGCGACGGCCATGCGGCGCGTCGCCGTGAACGGCGTCCGGGACGACCACCCGCTCTACGAGAAGGGCCGGCTGATCGACTTCCTGCCCTCCACCCCGCAGGCGCGCGGCTACGGCGCCGGCCACTCCGAGCTGGTGACCGACCTGTCGGCCGCACCGGGCTGGCAGGCACAGGACCCGAGACGGGCCCGGCAGATCATCGACTTCGGCATCCACTCGCTCATCGCCGCCCCGATCAAGGCCGGCGGTGTCGTGCTGGGCGTGGTCAACTTCTGGCGGTCCAAGCAGGACGCCTTCGACGAGGAGGAGCTGTCGCTCGCCGAGGAGCTGGTGGCCCGGGCCGCCGTCAGCATCGACAACGCCCGCCGGTACACCCGCGAGCACGCCCTGGCGGTCACCCTCCAGCGCAGCCTGCTGCCGCGGGCCCTGCCCGAGCAGAGCGCCCTGGAGGTCGGCTACCGGTACCTCCCCGCCCATTCGGGTGTGAGCGGCGACTGGTTCGATGTGATCCCTCTGCCGGGGAGCCGGGTGGCACTGGCCGTCGGAGACGTGGTCGGGCACGGTCTGCACGCGGCCGCGACGATGGGCCGGCTGCGGACCGCGGTGCACAACTTCTCCACGCTCGACCTGCCGCCCGACGAGCTGCTCAGCCATCTGGACGACCTGGTGGGCCGCATCGACCAGGACGAGTCGTCGTGTGCGGAGCCGGCCGGGGAGATCGTCGGCGCCACCTGTCTGTACGCGATCTACGACCCGGTGACGCGCCGCTGTGTCATGTCGCGTGCGGGGCACCTGGCGCCCGCGCTGGTCCACCCCGACGGCAGCGTCACCTTCCCCGAGCTGCCGGGCGGGCCGCCGCTGGGCCTCGGCGGCATGCCGTTCCGGACCGCCGAGCTGGAGCTGGCCGAGGGCACCCAGCTCGTGCTCTACACCGACGGGCTCATCGAGGACCGCAGGCGCGACCTGGACGTGGGCATGGAGCTGCTGCGCCAGGCGCTGGCGGGGCACCCCGACCGGACGCCGGAGGAGAGCTGCCAGGCGGTGCTGGACGAGCTGCTGCCCGAGCGGCCCAAGGACGACGTCGCCCTGCTCATCGCGCGCACCCGGGCGCTGCCGCCCGAGAACGTGGCCGACTGGGACGTGCCGCGCGACCCGGCCGCCGTCTCGGGGATGCGCGGCGCCGTGTCCGAGAAGCTGGAGGAGTGGGGCCTGGCCGAGCTGGGCTTCGGCATGGAACTGGTGCTGAGCGAGCTGATCACCAATGCCATCCGCTACGGCTCCGAGCCGATCCATGTCCGGCTGATCCGTGACCGCACACTGGTCTGCGAGGTGTCCGACGGCAGCAGCACCTCGCCGCATCTGCGCTACGCCGCGACGACCGACGAGGGCGGCCGGGGTCTGTTCCTGGTCTCGCAGATGACCGAGCGCTGGGGCACCCGGTACACACCGCAGGGCAAGGTGATCTGGGCCGAGGTGGCGCTGCCGGACCTCACGGGGCTCCTTGCGGAGTGAGGGGCTTGCGGCAGAGCTGCCGAGCGGTCGCGGGGAGTTCGATCGTGAACTCGGTCCGGCCCGGGGCGCTGGTCACGCTGATGCCGCCGCCGTGCGCCGCGGTGATCCCCGCGGCGATCGCGAGCCCGAGGCCCGAACCACCCCGGGATCCGGGCGCCCGGGAGCGTGAGGTGTCGGCCCGGGTGAAGCGTTCGAAGACGGTCGGGAGCAGGTCGGGCGGGATTCCGGGGCCGTCGTCGCGGACGCGGATCAGGTGGCGGCCGGCGGTGGACTCGACGGTGGCGGTGACCGTCGTACCGGGCGGGGTGTGCGTGCGCGCGTTGGCCAGCAGGTGGGCCACCACCTGGTGCAGCCTGGCCGCGTCCCCGGTGACGGACGCCGGGGTGTCCGGCCTGAGGTCGAGCTGCCAGACGTGATCGGCGCCGGCCGCCCGGGCGTCCCGGACGGCCTCGGCGACGACGGCGGCGAGGTCCACCTCGGCGGTCTGCAGGGGGTGTCCCTCGTCGAGGCGGGCGAGCAGCAGCAGGTCCTCGACCAGGTCCGTCATGCGGGCCGACTCGGTGAGGACGCGGCGCCAGGCCAGGTCGGGGGCGACACGGTTCATCAGCTCCGCGTACCCGGCGATGGAGGTGAGCGGGGTGCGCAGTTCGTGGCTGGCGTCGGCGACGAAGCGGCGCATGCGTTCCTCGCCGCGCCGGCGCTCGGCGAGCGAGGCCTCGACGTGGTCGATCATCCGGTTGAGGGCGGCGCCGACCTGGCCGGCCTCGCTGCCGGGGTCGGTGTCGCGTTCGGGCACCCGGGGCAGCGCGGTGACGTGGCCGTGGCCGAGCGGGACCCGGGAGACCTCGACGGCGGTGGCGGCGACCCGGTCGAGCGGGCGCAGCTGCCTGCGGATGACGACCGCGCAGATGCCGCCGGCGAGCGCGAGCCAGGCGGCCCCGACGATCGCCTCGATCTCGACCAGCCGGCCGAGTGTGGCCCGGACGTCGTCCATGGGCAGGCCGGTGAGGACGCGGATGCCGCTCGCGTCGAGCGTGGTGACCCGGTAGGTGCCGAGTCCGGGCACCGTCCGGGTGTGCGCCGAGCCGTCGGCCCGGATGCCGGCGAGGGCGGCGCGCTGGGCGGGGGTGAGGGTGCGCGGGGCCGCGTCCCGGGTGACGACCGCGGCGGAGACGAGGTGCCCGGCGGCATCCGGCCGGGCGGCGAGCAGCCCCTCGGTGTGGCCGCCCTCGCCGAGGAAGGCGAGGTCGGCGGGGAGTTCGGGGTGGAGTGCGGCCCCGCCCACGCTGCGTTCGGCGGCGTCGTTCACCCGGTCGTCCAGGGTGCCCATGAGATAGGCGCGCTGGGCGAGGACGGTGGTGAGGGCGAGCGCGGCGCACACGCCCACGAGGGCGACGGTGATGAGGACCAGCAGGCGTGTGCGCAGCGAGCGGGCCCAGGGGCGGCGGCTGCTCATGTACCGATCCTGTCCCGGTTCGCTGGGGGAAGCCTGTGTTCCGTCTGAGGGTGGGTGATGACCTTCGCCGTACCCGGCTCGCACACGGCGAAGGGCCGCACCCCCGTCACCGGGGATGCGGCCCTGTACCGCCGTGCGCTGTCGCCTACTTGCGGATCAGGCTGCGCAGCACGTACTGCATGATGCCGCCGTTGCGGTAGTAGTCGGCCTCACCGGGGGTGTCGATGCGGACGACCGCGTCGAACTCGACACCGGTGTCGGTGGTGACCTTGACCGTGCGCGGCGTGGTGCCGTTGTTGAGCTCCTCGACGCCGGTGAAGGAGAAGGTCTCCTCGCCGGTCAGACCGAGGGACTCGGCGGAGGCGCCCTCCGGGAACTGGAGCGGGAGCACGCCCATGCCGATGAGGTTCGAGCGGTGGATCCGCTCGTACGACTCGGCGATGACGGCCTTGACGCCGAGGAGCGCGGTGCCCTTGGCGGCCCAGTCACGGGACGAGCCGGAGCCGTACTCCTTGCCGGCCAGGACGACCAGCGGGATGCCCTGCTCGATGTAGTTGCGGGAGGCGTCGTAGATGAACGACACCGGCGCGTCGGCCTGCGTGAAGTCGCGGGTGTAGCCGCCCTCGGTGCCCGGCGCGATCTGGTTGCGCAGGCGGATGTTGGCGAACGTACCGCGGATCATGACCTCGTGGTTGCCGCGGCGCGAGCCGTAGCTGTTGAAGTCACGACGCTCGACACCGTGCTCGGTGAGGTACTTGCCCGCCGGGGTGTCGGCCTTGATGGCGCCGGCCGGGGAGATGTGGTCGGTGGTGACCGAGTCCCCCAGCTTGGCGAGCACACGGGCACCGGCGATGTCGGTGACCGGGGTGGTCTCCATCGTCATGCCCTCGAAGTACGGGGGCTTGCGCACGTAGGTCGACTGCGGGTCCCACTCGAAGGTGTTGCCGGTCGGGATCGGCAGGGACTGCCACTGGGCGTCGCCCGCGAAGACGTCCTGGTAGGACTTGTTGAACATGTCCTCGCCGATGGCGTTCGCCACGACGTCGTTGACCTCGGCCTCGGTCGGCCAGATGTCGGTCAGGTAGACCGGGTTGCCGTCCTGGTCGGTGCCGAGGGCGTCCTTGGTGATGTCCACCTTCATGGAGCCCGCGAGGGCGTACGCGACGACCAGCGGCGGGGAGGCCAGGTAGTTCATCTTGACGTCGGGGTTGATCCGGCCCTCGAAGTTCCGGTTGCCGGAGAGGACCGAGGTGACCGCGAGGTCGTGGTCGTTGACGGCCTTGGAGACCTCCTCCGGCAGCGGGCCGGAGTTGCCGATGCAGGTGGTGCAGCCGTAACCGACGAGGTTGAAGCCGACCTTGTCGAGGTACGGGGTGAGGCCCGCCTTGTCGAAGTAGTCGGTGACGACCTTCGAGCCCGGGGCGAGGGTGGTCTTGACCCACGGCTTGCGGGTCAGGCCCTTCTCGACCGCCTTCTTGGCCACCAGCGCGGCGGCGACCATGACGTACGGGTTCGAGGTGTTGGTGCAGGAGGTGATGGCCGCGACCGTCACCGCACCGTGGTCGAGGGTGTAGGTCGTGCCGTCGGGGGCGGTGACCTGGACCGGGTTGGACGGGGCACCGTTCGGGTGGACGGCCGGGGCGTCGGAGGCCGGGAAGGACTCCTCGCCCGCCTCGTCGGCGGTGGAGACGTAGTTGAGGACGTCGCGCTTGAACTGCTCGGCGGCGTTGGCGAGGACGATGCGGTCCTGCGGGCGCTTCGGGCCGGCGATCGACGGGACGACCGTCGACAGGTCCAGCTCGAGCTTCTCGGAGAAGTCCGGCTCGGCCTTCGGGTCCAGCCAGAGGCCCTGCTCCTTGGCGTACGCCTCGACGAGCGCGACCTGCTGGTCGCTGCGGCCGGTCAGACGCAGGTACTTCAGGGTCTCGTCGTCGATCGGGAAGATCGCGGCGGTGGAGCCGAACTCCGGCGACATGTTGCCGATGGTGGCACGGTTCGCGAGGGAGGTGGCGGCCACGCCCTCGCCGTAGAACTCGACGAACTTGCCGACCACGCCGTGCTTGCGGAGCATCTCGGTGATGGTCAGCACCAGGTCGGTGGCGGTGGTGCCGGCGGGCAGCTCGCCGGTCAGCTTGAAGCCGACGACGCGCGGGATGAGCATGGAGACCGGCTGGCCGAGCATGGCGGCCTCGGCCTCGATGCCGCCGACGCCCCAGCCCAGCACACCGAGGCCGTTGACCATGGTGGTGTGCGAGTCGGTGCCGACGAGGGTGTCGGGGTAGGCCTGCCCGCCTCGGACCATGACGGTACGCGCGAGGTGCTCGATGTTGACCTGGTGGACGATGCCGGTGCCCGGCGGGACGACCTTGAACTCGTCGAAGGCGGTCTGGCCCCAGCGCAGGAACTGGTAGCGCTCCTTGTTGCGGCCGTACTCCAGCTCGACGTTCTGCTTGAAGGCGTCGTTCGTGCCGAACTTGTCGGCGATGACGGAGTGGTCGATGACCAGCTCGGCCGGCGCCAGCGGATTGATCTTCGCCGGGTCGCCGCCCAGCTCCTTCACGGCCTCACGCATGGTCGCGAGGTCCACGACACAGGGAACGCCGGTGAAGTCCTGCATGATCACGCGGGCCGGCGTGAACTGGATCTCCTGCGAGGGCTGGGCCTGCGAGTCCCAGTTGCCGAGGGCGCGGATGTGGTCGGCGGTGATGTTCGCGCCGTCCTCCGTGCGGAGCAGGTTCTCCAGCAGGATCTTGAGGCTGTACGGCAGGCGAGCGGAGCCCTCCACCTTGTCCAGCCGGAAGATCTCGTACGACTCGTCGCCCACCTGCAGCGTGCTGCGGGCGTCGAAGCTGTTCGCCGACACGACAGTCTCCTTCATTGATGTGCGCGTACCACCGCAATCCTGCCGCCACGCCGTCTTGGCCGATCCGCCAAGGTAAGGCTAAGTTAGGTAACCCTTACTGGAGTGGCGGCTGCGGTGCGCCTCGGCAGATATCTCGATGTCGAGATAACTCTAGTACATGAGGGCTGGCTGGTCATGTTCCGGCCGGGCCCGGCCTGCCGTTTTTCGGTGGCGTCGGCCACAGGACGATGGGCGAAGATCGCCACATGCCTCTCGATACCGCACTGATCGGCCACTGGGACAGCTCCCCCTTCGCCTACGGAGTGATGGAGGCGTCCGGGCTGGCGCTCCTCGACGACGGGCGGGGTACCGGCACGGTGGCCAACGCCCTGGGGGAGGACGTCACGGAGTTCGCGTGGCACTGCCCGGAGCCGGGAGTGCTGGAGGTGCGCGACGAGCACGGCGGCGTCGAGCGGGTTCGTCACGTCGTCGCGCCCGCCGTACCGGTGCACGCGACGGACCCCGTGCCGGCGGTCCGCTTCGAGCCGCCACTGTTCTTCGCCCGGGAGTACGCGAGGATTTGCGCTGCATCCGTGTGATTACGAGAGAAACCAGAACATTGGACAAGTACCGGACGAACCCCCCATATCGTCCCACATCACCCGCATCTGCGCTGGTCACTGACGTCCCGTCACCCGAATGGACCCCCCAACAGGCGCCATCTCATATCTGAGATAACCTCAACCTCATGGCAGACGACTACCTCGTACGCATCGGCAAGCTCATCCGTGACGCCCGGCAACACCGTGGCTGGACACAGACGCAGCTCGCGGAGGCGCTCGGCACCAGTCAGAGCGCGGTCAACCGCATCGAGCGCGGGAACCAGAACATCAGCCTTGAGATGATCGCCCGCATCGGTGAGGCCCTCGACAGCGAGATCGTGTCCCTGGGCTATGCGGGTCCGATGCACCTGCGTGTGGTCGGCGGCCGTCGGCTCTCCGGCGCCATCGACGTGAAGACCAGCAAGAACGCGTGCGTCGCCCTGCTGTGCGCCTCGCTGCTGAACAAGGGGCGCACGGTGCTGCGCCGGGTGGCCCGGATCGAGGAGGTGTACCGCCTGCTGGAGGTGCTCAACTCCATCGGCGTGCGCACCCGCTGGATCAACGACGGGGTCGACCTGGAACTGGTGCCGCCGGCCGAGCTGGAGATGGCGGCGATCGACGCGGAGGCGGCCGTACGCACCCGCTCGATCATCATGTTCCTGGGCCCGCTGCTGCACCGCATGGACGCCTTCAAGCTGCCGTACGCCGGTGGTTGCGACCTCGGCACGCGGACCATCGAGCCGCACATGATCGCGCTGCGCCGGTTCGGTCTGGACATCGCCGCCACCGAGGGTCAGTACCACGCGCAGGTCGACCGCACGGTCCGCCCCGACCGCCCGATCGTGCTGACCGAGCGCGGCGACACCGTGACCGAGAACGCGCTGCTGGCCGCCGCCCGGCACGACGGCGTGACGGTCATCCGCAACGCCTCCTCCAACTACATGGTCCAGGACCTCTGCTTCTTCCTGGAGGCGCTGGGAGTCAAGGTCGAGGGCATCGGCACCACCACGCTCACCGTCCACGGCGTGCCGAACATCGACGTCGACGTCGACTACTCCCCCTCCGAGGACCCGGTCGAGGCGATGAGCCTGCTGGCCGCCGCGGTCGTCACGGAGTCGGAACTGACCGTCCGCCGCGTCCCCATCGAGTTCCTGGAGATCGAGCTGGCGGTCCTGGAGGAGATGGGCCTCGACCACGACCGCAGCCCCGAGTACTTCGCGGACAACGGCCGTACGCGCCTGGTGGACCTCACGGTCCGCCCCTCCAAACTGGAGGCGCCCATCGACAAGATCCACCCCATGCCCTTCCCGGGCCTGAACATCGACAACGTCCCGTTCTTCGCGGCCATCGCGGCGGTCGCGCAGGGGAAGACGCTGATCCACGACTGGGTCTACGACAACCGCGCGATCTACCTGACCGACCTCAACCGCCTCGGCGGCCGTCTGCAGTTGCTGGACCCGCACCGGGTCCTGGTCGAGGGCCCGACCCGCTGGCGCGCCGCGGAAATGATGTGCCCGCCCGCCCTGCGCCCCGCCGTGGTCGTCCTGTTGGCGATGATGGCGGCCGAGGGCACGTCGGTCCTGCGCAACGTGTACGTCATCAACCGGGGTTACGAGGACCTCGCGGAGCGCCTGAACTCGATCGGGGCGCAGATCGAGATCTTCCGGGACATCTGAGCATCCTTCGAAGGAACGTCGCCTCGCGCCTCCTGACCAGGACGAATTCGGGTCGGGAGGCTGCGCGACGTCGCCTCTGAGACTTTTCTGGGATTTGGGGCCTCGACCGGCGTGCTCCCGATCGGACCGGTCTACGCGGAGTCGCGTCGAGTGCCGCAGAACGTCGTAATGCCGAGTGCCGCACATGGTGGCCGAGCCAAGACGCTTTCAGGCGCGGTCAGACCACTCAGCTCCGGGCCCGCCCGGGTCGGCGGCGGCCCGGGCACCGGCAAGCCCATCGTTGCCCTGCACCGTGTCCGCCACCTGGTGTCCCAGCTGCCACTGGTCACACCTAGCCGGTCCTGCTGACCACCTACAACAAGAACCTCGCAGCCGACCTGCGGTCCCGTCTCCTGGAACTGGGCGGCGAGCCGCTGCTGTCCCGGGTCGAGGTCGGCCATGTCGACCAGCTGGCTCTGCGCGTCGTGCGGGAGGCCGAGCCCGGCAGCCGCAAACAGACCATCGACGACAGCCAGGCCGTACGGGAATGGCGTGCCATGCTCGACGAACTCGGCGAGAACTGCTGGGACGCGGAGTTCCTGCACGACGAGTGGACGCAGGTGATCCTCGGACAGGCCGTCGGCACCCGCACCGACTACTTCCGGGCCCGACGGGCCGGACGCGGCAAGAACATCGGCCGGTCGGAACGGGCCGCCGTCTGGCAACTCGCGGAACGCTTCACACAGCGCCTCGACCGGCTGGGGCGCCAGACGTGGGACCAGGTCGCCGAGCGCGCCGCCCGCCTGGAAATAGGGCGCGAGCAGCGCATCCGCGCCATCGAACAGCAGCGGGAGGGAGCCGGCGGCCCGGACAACATCCACCTCCAGGACGGCTCGGGCGGATGGCTGCGCTACCGGTATCGCCACATCGTGGTCGACGAGGCGCAGGACTTGCGTCCAGCCCATTGGAAGATGCTCCGCGCCATGACGGCCCGTGACTCCGACGACCTGTTCCTGGTCGGCGACACCCATCAGCGCATTTACAAGAATCAGGTGACCCTAGGAAGCCTGGGCATCAACATTCGCGGCCGGTCCGCGAAGCTCAGCCTCAGCTACCGCACGACGCGCCAGATCCTGCGATCCGCGCTGGAAGTGCTGGGCGAGGAGTCGTACGACGACCTCGACGGGAGTTCGGAGACTTTGGCCGGATACCGCTCCGTGCTCAGCGGTGGCGCGCCCGGCATGCACCCGTGCGCCGACTGGCAGGCGGAGCGCGAGGCGATCGCCGCGCACATCGTGGACTGGGACGCCCACCCGGACGAGCGGATCGCGCACGAACAGATCGCCGTCTGCGTACCCACCAACCAGATGGCGAGCGAACTGGCGACCACACTGGCGGAGCACGGCATCCGAGCCATGGAGATCGGAGCCGACGGCGCTCGGGGCGAGTCCGGAGTCCACATCGGAACCATGTTCCGGTTCAAGGGGCTGGAGTACCAGCGCATGATCATCGCTGGGGTCAGCGACGGCCTGATCCCCCGCGAGCAGGTCCGCCAGCTGCGCCATACGGATCCCGCCCGCCACCGCAGGGAACTCCAGCGGGCGCGATCCCTGCTCTTCGTGGCGGCTACCCGGGCGCGCGACAGCCTGGACATCTTCTGGCATGGCACTCCCAGCCCCTTCTTGCACCGCCTGCTCGCCTGAGCGGGTGTGTCTGGCGACAGGCCTGGCAGATGTTCGCAACAAGCAGCCGAAACGTGGCTGTGCGCCGGTGGACTGTCTCGGGACTTTCCTGGGACTTCCGGCTGCATCAACGGGTAATCAAGGATCTGATCAACGACCTCTGGCAGTCCTCAGAGGGGATCGCCCACGAGCGGGGCGTTCCCGCCTGGATCCAGCAGCGCGCGGCCCCATGGATTCATCCCGGCCGGAAGTGATCGGTCGAGCAACCAGGAAGCGCGGCAACTGTGTTACACCGCACCACAGTTGCCGCCCCCCCCTCCCTGACATGAAAGACGCACCTGCAGATGAGTGAGCCCAGACGAGTGAGCTTCGGCCTCAAGACCACCCCCATGCATGTCGATTACGACGACATCCTGCGGGTGTGGCTCGAGGCGGACGAGATACCCGAGATCGAGCACGCCTGGCTGTGGGACCACATGCTTCCCCTGGCCGGCCCGAAGGACGGCAAGATCTACGAGGGCTGGACGCTTCTGGCCGCGCTGGCCGCGCAGACGCGGCGCCTGCGGCTCGGGCTTCTGGTCACCAGCAACCGCATCCGCCAGCCGGCGGTGCTCGGCAAGATCGCCACCACCGTCGACGTGGTGTCCCGGGGCCGGCTGGTGATGGGCCTCGGCGTGGGCGGGACGCACCAGCCCGCGGGCGCCGGCGGCATCGCCGGTGACAACCCGGCCGTCGCCGAGTACGAGGCGTACGGGCTCACCCTGGTGCCGCCTCGTGAGGGCATCGAGCGGCTGGAGGAGACCGTCACGATCCTGAAGCGGATGTGGACCGAGAAGGAGTTCGACTTCGAGGGCCGCCACTACACGCTGAAGGGCAACCGGAACGAGCCCAAGCCCGTTCAGCCGTCGGGTCCGCCGCTGCTCATCGGCGGCTGGGGCAACAAGACGCTGCGGCTCGTGGCGGAGCACGCCGACATCTGGAACATCCCCGGCCCGCCGCACAACCCGATCGACTACATCACCGAACGCTCCCGTGTGCTGGACGAGCATTGCGCGGCCATCGGGCGGGACCCGTCCGAGATCAGCAGGTCCGTCCAGGTCGTCATGTCCTACGACGACATCGAGACCTCCCGTCGGCAGGTGCTCGAACTCATCCACGCCGGCCTCGACCACATCGTCCTGAGCCTGCCGCGCGGCTACCCGCAGGGCGTGGCCCAGTGGCTGACGGACGAGGTCATCAAGCCGGTTCGGGCGGAGCTCCCGGACGCATAGAGCCACTTCGTCACTCCGAACCCGGCCTGCTTCCGCAGGCCGGGCCCTTTCCCGTTTGATCCGGCCCGGGAACAGCGCCTGGGCGTTGGCGAAGTTGATGCCGTCGCGCTGCTCGGACGTCATGTCGTGCGTGTCGAGGAAGCCGTTGTAGTAGGGGATCTCCTCCTCCACGAACGGCCAGTCGCTGCCGGTAGAAGGAGCGCATCTGCTCCACGACGTCGACCGTGCTGAGGTCGCCCCAGGCGGCAGGCGCGGTGGCCATGCGGTGGGCGAACGCATCGCGTCCGCCTGTGGTTTCCACACGGTCCACACGGTCGACACGTTCATCCGTGCGTTCCGCCGATAGCCTCGACGCGACGCCGACGGGGTGCCGGAGCCGGTTCCGGCACCCCGTCCGGTACCCCGGTACGTCACCCGGTACGTCAACCGGCCGGCACCGGGGCCCGGTCCCGCCAGGGGATGCGGGTGGCGGCCAGGGTGACGATCAGCGCCGAGGCGGCGACCGTGGCCATACCCAGGGTCAGGCCGCCTGCGCCCGCGACGAAGCCGATCACGGCGGGCCCGGCCAGCAGTCCGGTCGTCCCCATCGCGGCGACCAGGGACAGCGCGCCCGAGCCGCGTTCGGCGGCGGCGACGTACACGCATGGCGTCACGGCGGCCGCGCCGAGGCCGACGCAGGCGAACCCGAGCAGGGTGGGCACCACCCCGCCGGCCGGCAGGGCCAGGGCCAGGCCGAGGCCGGCCACGGCGCTGCCGGTGCGTACCACGCGTCCGTCGCCCCAGCGGCTGCGCCAGCGGTCGGCGCGCACCCGGGCGAGCAGCATCATGACCGAGACGACCGCGATGCCCAGCGGCGCCACCGTCGAGGAGGCCTTGACGACGTCCCTCAGGTAGAGCGTCGACCAGTCGTTCATGGCGCCCTCTGTGATGGTGCCGAACGCCATGGCGCAGCCCATCAGCAGGGTCTTTCCGGACGGCAGGGTCAGGCGTGTCCGCTGCTTCGGTGCCGTCTCCGGGTCCGCGGGCCCGGATTCCGGGTGCGGGAGGAGGCCCGGGCGCGCGTAGCCCAGCAGGAGCAGCAACAGCGCCGCGGCCACCGCGAAGTGGGCCGGAACGGACACCGTGACGCTGGTGATGCCGGAGGCCAGCAGGGCGGCGGCGAGCAGGCCCGCGCTGAACGTGGCGTGCAGCTGGGACATGGCGGTGCGGCCGTACGCGGTCTCCAAGGCGGCGCCCTGGGCGTTCATGGCGACGTTCAGACAGCCGACGGCGACACCGTCACCGCAGATGACCAGCAGGGCGAGCGGATAGTTCGGCACCACCGAGAGGGCCGCCAGCAGCGCCACCAGGCACAGGGCGGAGGCGAGGGACAGCCGCCGGGAGCCGAGCCTGCGCATCAGGACGGCGACGAGCGGGAAGGAGGCCGCCGCGCCCGCGCCGCAGGCCATCAGCAGCAGCCCGAGTTCCCCTGGGCCCAGGTCCAGCCTGGTCTTCAGGGCGGGCAGCCGGGCGGCCCAGGTGGCGTACTGGAACCCGAGGAAGCAGAACAGCGCCGCGATCGCCCACTTGGCACGGCGGAAGTCGGAGTTCTCCATCAGCTCGCCTCCCGGTACGCGGCCAGCCGGGCCGACATGTACACCGCGTCGCTGCCGTAGCTCGACGGCAGCCGGGCCTCGCGGTGCGCCCGGTAGCCGTTGGCCCGCCAGAAGGGCTCCTTGCCGCCGACCGCGATCAGCGACATGGTCCGGAAGCCGCGGGCGCCGGCCGCGTCCGTCAGGTGGCGCACCAGCCGACGGCCCAGCCCTCTGCGCCGCAGGGGCGCGCTGATGACGAGGTCGTGCAGGTGGAGGTTGGCCGAGTGGTGGGCCACGCGCTCCGGCCGGGTCAGGTCCGGGTAGCGGAACATCGGGTACGGCAGGGCCAGGACGTAGCCCTCGACCCGGCCGTCGAGGTCCAGGACGAAGCAGGTGCCCGCCGCGGCCCGGGACCGCAGCGCGGCCTCGCCCTCGGTCAGCGCGGTGTCCGCGTACGCCCCGGCTTCCAGGGCGGCGACCTGGGGCCAGTCGGCCTCGGTGATGCCCCGTACGAGGTCTCTCATCTCAGTGGTGTCCTTCCGGGGCGCGGGTGCACACGCACGGCAGCGGGCGGATGCCGTTGAAGCCCTGGGTCGTGTAGCTGGTGGCGTAGGCGCCGGCGGACAGGATCCAGACCGGGTCGCCGGAGGCGAGGGAGTGCGGGACGCGCACCGGGTGCCGGCCTCCGCCGTAGGCGTCGTCGCTGTCGCAGGTCGGGCCCGCGACGACGGCGGAGACGTACTCGCCGTCGTCCTCGCCGTCGTCCTCAGCGGCCTGGGCGGCCTGGGCGGGAAAGACCAGCCGGTAGCTCAACTGGTCCATCTCATAGAGGCCGTTGAACTTTCCGACGCTCAGGTACAGCCAGCGGGCGTGCGTCCCGTCCGGCTGCGCTCGCCCGGTCAGCCGGTACACGTGCGCGCGGACCGCCCCGTGGTCGGCCACCAGATGCCGCCCCGGCTCCAGGACGAAGCCGAGCGGGGCTGCGGTGAGGCCGCTCAGGCGCTCCATGCCCTCGCGGATCACGGTGAAGATCTTGTCCAGGGGCGGGTCGAGGGGGTTGCCGTGGCGGTCGAGGTAGCCGAGCGCGGGCAGGCCGCCGCCGAGGTTGACGTGGTCCGGTACGATCCCCAGTCCCTCCAGCGTCACCAGCACCTCGGCGATCGAGTCGAGGGCCTGCTGCCAGGCCTCGCCGGTCAGCTGCTGCGAACCGACGTGCACGGACAGGCCAGCCGGGACGAGTCCGGACGCGCGAGCCGTGGTGAGGACCTCGACGGCGTTCCCGGCCGAACAGCCGAACTTGCGGCTCAGGCCCCACAGGGCGCCGTCCCCGCTGGTGGCGAGGCGGCAGAACACCCGGGCCCCGGGTGCGTGTTCGGCGATCGCCCGCACGTCCTGCACGCTGTCGGTGGCGAAGGTGCGGACGCCGAGCCGGTGGGCCGCGGCGATGTCCGTGTCGGACTTGACGGTGTTGCCGTAGTGGATCCGGTCCACGGGCACGCCGGTCTGCAGGGCCTGGGCGATTTCGGCGGGACCGGCCGCGTCGAAGCCGGCGCCCCGGTCCGCGAGGCACCGCAGCACCTCGTCCACGGGGCAGGCCTTCAGGGCGAAACGGACCTGGACGCCGGGCAGCTCGGCCAGCAGCCGGTCGTACTGGGCCTCGATGCCGTCGAGGTCGTAGACGATGCGGTCCGCCGGGGCGGCGGCCAGTGCGGCGGCCAGCCGCGCGCTGATCTCCACGCTCACCAGCCCTCGTGTCCGGCCGCCTCGACCAGGTACGGCCAGGCCTCGGTCAGCAGGGCGAAGTCCTCGATGTCCCGGCAGGCCTCGGTGAGCAGCTGCGCGCGGCGCTCGGCCAGTTGATCGGCGAACTGCTCGTAGCGGCCGCCCAGTTTGCGGTAGGCGGTGTCGACGCGGTCCAGGCGCCACACGTTCTCGGCACGGTCCAGGGCGGTGCTCTCGCGCAGGAACTCCACGATCCGGTCGGCCCGTACGTGCTGCCGGTCGTCGAGGAGCCGGGCGCCCTCGGCGGTCATCCGGTCGTAGACGTGGTGGAAGTAGTGCATCGACAGCAGGAACTTCACGAACCGGGTCTGGTAGGCCGGGAAGCCCGCGTCGGTACGGCGTTCGGGGGTGTAGAAGTTCTCGATGTGCCGGTTGTGCAGGATGCCGGGGAGCGTGGCGTCGTGGACGAGGTGGATGAGGAAGTAGTCGCTGCCGATGGTGTCGGTGGCCGGGGGCAGCGGGATCCGTTCGTACACGTCGCGGTGGAAGGCGATGTTGCACATGTCGACCCGCATCGGGTCCACGAGGGTCAGCGTGGAGTGGTCGACGGTGAAGGGGACTGTCCCCGCACCGGTGAAGGACTCCTCGACCAGCTGCCGCCGGTCCTCCGGCGACGAGTCGGCGGGCGCCCACAGGCCGACCACGTCGTGGTAGACGCCCTCGTCGAGGCGCCGTATCTCGGCTATGTCGACGGAGAGTTCACCGATGAAGGAGGCACCGGCCAGCGACACCGGACGCTCCGCGTGGGCCGGGTCGAGATCCGTGCGGGTGACGGAGGCCGAGGCCTGCGCGGCGGGCCTGCCCAGCCACGGGAGTTCGTGGTGGACGGGGAAGGCCGGCTCTCCGTCCAGGAGTTGGTAGGTGCTGTCGGAGTCCCTGCGGTGCACCGAGTGGCAGCCGAGGGCGGTGGCCAGCAGGAAGGCGCGGTCGGTGCAGGAGCCGTAGGAGACGCCGGTGGGGAGCAGGAGGCCGAGCATCCCGTCCGGGTCGGGCAGGCCGGCCCGCCGGATCACGCGGCGCAGGAAGTCGCGCTGCGGGTCCTCGCCGAGGTGGTGCACGGTGACGTTCGCCGCCGGGGGCAGCGCCGCCGCGACGCGGGCGTGCTCGGCGCGGGTGCGGTCGTCGCAGGAGTCGAGGATGAGGAGCTGGACGTCCGCGTCGAACTGCTCGGCGGCGTAGGCGGCTTCCCGGTGGATCGCGGTGATGGTGGCGGAGCAGGCCCGGTTGGTGGGCAGGCACAGGCAGATCCGGTTCACCGTGCCGCCCAGGAGTCGAGGCCCAGCAACTTCCGTCCCAGGTCGTCCAGTTCGGCCGGTCCGTAGCGGAGGGCCTCCGGCCTGCGCGCGTCGCCGAGCAGGGTGGCGTTCCAGTCGGGGGTGGCGAGGGTGCGCCAGGACTCGACGCGCGACCTCCGCAGCTCCGTGTGCTCCTCCAGGGCGGGCATCATCGACAGGTACTGGACGGCCCGGACAGCGTTGTCGGAGAGGTTCGGTGCCACGCCGTGGGCCAGCAGCCCGTTGAAGATGAGCAGGTCGCCGGCCTGGAGGTCGGGGCGGACCACGGGGAACTCGGCGCGGTCGACGGCGGGCCGGATCGGGTCGCGGC
Source organism: Streptomyces sp. NPDC001450 (assembly GCF_053597295.1). NCBI lineage: Bacteria > Bacillati > Actinomycetota > Actinomycetes > Kitasatosporales > Streptomycetaceae > Streptomyces > Streptomyces sp. NPDC001450. The sequence continues at coordinate 55,319 of NZ_JBSFHY010000009.1, read as the reverse complement.
CGGCCGGCTGGGCGATGCGCCACTCCTCGAAGCGGCGGAACAGCTCCGGCGCGCACTGGAAGCCGCCGAGTTCGGGCCGGGTGTCATTGAGGGCGATGATGCCCTGGACCCGCTGCGGCAGGACCGCGAGGGTGGTGTCGACGTCCCAGTGCAGCTCGATGTCGAAGCCCTCGTCGGTCGGCTCGATCAGGGAGCGCGAACGGGTGCGGACGTTGGGCGGGTTGAGGTTGAGCCGGTCCAGGGTGACCCACAGCTCCTCGCAGTCCCACACGTCCACGAAGGCGTCGTAGACGCGCTGTGCCTGGCGGCTGTCCCAGATCAGCTGGTGGTGGTACGCCTCCACGAAGCCGTAGATGAACAGGTGCTGGTCGAGTTCGGAGCGGAACTCCGGTTCCTCGTACCAGGTTTCGGGGCGGTCGGGGTCGAGGCCCTGGAAGTCCCAGGCGAATTCGGCCAGGCTCTTCGCCTCGCCGGGGGTGATGGCCTCCCGGACGACGACATAGCCGTACGTCTGCCAGAAGGCGAGGTCCTCCTCGGACAGCACCCGCAGCGGCCGGGACTTGTCGAGGTCGCGCAGGGGGGTCGGGGCGAGGTACGTCTCGCCGTCCGCGCTGAAGTAGGGGCGGCCGGACGCCGCGCGGTGGAGGTAGGGGGTGGGCTTGTGCATGCCGTCACTCCGTGGTGATCGAACTGTTGCGCCCCCTCAAGCTGGACTAGACCAATTGTGGGTGTCAACGATTACCGGCCGGTACCCCCGTCAAAGTGCCGCCCAACTGCCGCCCAGATGCCGCTGGTTGAGCAAAGCAAAGGCCGACACCGGAGAGACTTCCGGTGTCGGCCCGAGCGGGTGAAGGGAAGGTTCAGCCCGCGACGACCGCCTCCGCCGCCGCGATCCCGCAGACGCGGGCCGCGCCGTGGGTGGCGATGTGCAGGGCGCCGCGCGGCGGGGCCTGCGGTACGCCCATCTCGACCACGACGGTGTCCGGCCGGGCGGCGAGCAGCGTGTCGAGGGCGGAGCCCATCCAGGCGTGCCGGTGCTCGTCGCGGACCACGGCGACGACCCGGCGCCCGGCCGCGGCCGTGAGGGCCTCGTGGCCCGCGTCGGGTCCGCTGAAGGAGCCGGCCGTACTGCCCGGCAGCAGCCGCAGCAGCTCGGCGGCCACGCCCCAGGGGGTCTCGTCGCCCACGGCGATGTTCGGGGCCGGGTTGAACTGGGCGACGTGGACAGGCTCGGTGACCGGCGCGGCCGAGCCGTGACGGGCCACCGTCAGAGCTCGGCGGGCCGCGAAGAGCCCGATCTCCGGTTCCGGTACGACGGTTTCGGCGTCCTTCTTGGTCTCGGCCGTCCACCGCGCCAGCTCCCGTACCCGGGCGGCCGCGTCGGCCAGCCGCTCCTCGGGCAGTTCGCCCGAGCGCACGGCGGCCACGAGCGCGTCCCGCAGTTTGAGCACGGTCGCCTCGTCGCACAGGCCGCCGCCGACGCAGATCGCGTCCGCGCCCGCCGCGATCGCGAGGACCACGCCGTGCTCCAGGCCGTACGTCCCGGAGATGGCACGCATCTCCATGCCGTCCGTGACGATCAGTCCCTGGTAGCCGAGTTCGCCGCGCAGCAGCTCGGTGAGGATACGGCGGGACAGGGTGCCGGGGCGCTCCGGGTCGAGGGCGGGGACGAGGATGTGCGCGCTCATCACGGCCCGGGTGCCGGCCGCGACGGCGGCGCGGAACGGCGGCAGTTCACGCGCGTACAGCGTCTCCGCGTCGACATCGATGCGCGGTACGGCGTGGTGGGAGTCGACGTTGGTGTCCCCGTGCCCCGGGAAGTGCTTGGTGCACGCGGCGACGCCGGTGGACTGCAGGCCCTCGACCCAGGCGGCGGTGTGCCGGGCCACCAGCGCGGTGTCCGCGCCGAAGGAGCGCACGCCGATGACGGGGTTGTCGGGGTTGGCGTTGACGTCGGCGGACGGCGCCCAGTCGAAGTTGACGCCGCAGGCGGCCAGCCGCCGGCCCAGCTCGCGGGCCACGCCCCGGGTGAGGCCGGGGTCGTCGACGGCGCCGAGGGCGTGGTTGCCGGGGAAGGAAGAGCCGGTACGCACGTCCAGGCGGGTGACGTCGCCGCTCTCCTCGTCGATGGCCACCAGCAGGTCGTCCCGCTCGGCGCGCAGTTCGGCGGTCAGAGCGGTGACCTGCTCCTCGGTGACGACGTTGCGGCCGAACAGGGCGACGGAGGCGAGGCCTTCGCCGAGGCGGCGGCGCACCCAGTCCGGCGCGGTGGTGCCGTCGAATCCCGGCTGCAGCACCGCGAGGGCGTCCCGGGCGAGGGTGTCGCCCGCGGCGGAGCCGCTGTCGGATGCGGTAGTGGGGAGCGTTGTCATCGGCGGTGTCATCCCTTCACGGCGCCGTCGGTCAGACCGCTGACGGCCTTGCGTTGCAGGAAGATGAAGAGGATCAGGATGGGCAGCGCGAACAGGGACGAGGCGGCCATCGTGGCGCCCCAGTCGTCGCCGAAGGCGGTCTGGAACTGGGAGAGCCAGAGCGGCAGGGTCTGCTTCTCGATGTCCTTGTTGAGGATCAGGACCAGCGGGAACTCGTTCCAGGCGGTGATGAAGCCGAAGAGCGAGGTGGCCATCAGGCCGGGCGCCAGCAGCGGGAAGATGACCTTGATGAAGGCCTGGGTGCGGGTGCAGCCGTCGACCATCGCCGACTCCTCGAGATCCTTCGGCACAGCAGATACGTATCCGCGCAGCGTCAGGATGGTCAGCGGCAGCACCATGATCGCGTAGAAGACGGTGAGCGGGACCAGGCTGTCGAGCATGTCGTTGTCGCGGACCAGCATGTAGATGGCGATGACCATGACCTCCCAGGGCGCCATCTGCGCCAGCATGAAGGTCACGATGAACCCGCGCCGGCCCTTGAACCGCATCCGGGCGAGCGCGAAGGCGGCGAACAGGGCGATGACGAGCGACAGCAGCACCGCACTGACCGTGACGGTCACGGAGTTGAGGACCAGGGTCCAGAAGTGGTCGGCGTCCACGGCCTTGGCGAAGTGACCGACCGTGAGGTTCGTCGGGAACCACACCGGGTTCTCGGAGATGATGTCGCCGGTCGGCTTGAAGGCCGTCGCGAACATCCAGTAGACGGGGAACGCGAAGCCGACGAAGAGGATGACGGCGGTCGCGTTGGGCCAGATGCGGCCGAAGACGGAGCGCTTCACAGCTCGTCCTCCTCTTGCTTGAGCACCATGCGCAGGTAGTACGAGGTGAGAGCGAGCAGCACCAGGATGGTCAGGAAGGAGATCGCCGCGCCGACGCCGAAGTGCTGGTTGCCGACGCCCTCGACGAAGGCGTAGACCGGCAGGGTCTCGGTGAGGCGGTCGGGGCCGCCCTCGTTGATCGCGAAGATCTGCGGGAACGCCTTGAAGACCCAGATGACTTCGAGGAATGTCGTGGCGTACAGGAAGGGCCGCAGGAACGGGAAGGTCACCGAGGTGAAGCTCTTCCAGGCTCCGGCGCCGTCCAGGGACGCGGCCTCGTACAGCTCCCTGGGGATCGTGGTGGTGGCGGCGTACAGGTTGATCGCCACGAACGGGATCGACTGCCAGACGATGATCAGCGTGATCACGGAGAAGGTGGAGAACTGGGAGCCGAACCAGTTGTAGTCGGCCATGGAGTGCCAGCCGAGCTTGTCCAGGCACCAGTTGACGACGCCGAAGCGCTGGGCGAACAGCCACTGGTAGACGGTGGTGGCCGCGATCACGGGCATGGCCCAGGCGAGGACGAGGCCCAGCATGAGCAGCAGCCGCACCTTCTTGCCGAGCCGGGCCAGCAGCAGTCCGATCAGGGTGCCGAGCAGCATGATCAGGACCACGTTGGCGGCGGTGAAGACGACCGAGCGCTCGACGACCTTCCAGAAGTCCGAACCGCTCAGGACCTCTTTGTAGTTGTCGCCGCCGTTCCACTCGGTGAGGTGCTGGATGAGCTGCCGCGGGTTGAGGTTCTGGAACGACAGCATGCCGTTCTTCACCAGGGGCCAGCCGAGCAGGATCAGTGTGGCCAGCAGCGCGGGCAGCAGGAGCAGATAGGGGGCGGCGGCACCGCGGCGGGACGGCGACCCGGAGCCGCGGTCCTCGCTCCTCGGCGACCCTGGTATCCGGGCCTTGCGGACAGCGGGCTCCCCGCCCGTGTCCGTGCCTTCGGTCTGCACTGACATGAGTTGCCATCTCTTCCGTGGCGGTACCGGCCTTGCCGGCCGTACGAACGACTGAGCCGGGGGCGTCCGCCGACGCCCCCGGCGCGGGTCATCAGTTCTGCTGGGCCAGGCGCTTGTTGATCTCGCCCTCGACCTGCTTGGCGGCGTCCGCCGGGGACTTACCGTTCAGCACCGCGGTCATGTAGGACTTGATCGGGTTAGGGGTGTTCTCCACCGCGGCCCACTCGGGGATCAGCGGGGTGGTGCCACCGACCGAGGCGCCGGGCGCGGCGGCCTCGGCGACGGCGTTGCCCTTGAGGTTGGTCTCCAGGGACTGCTTGTTCGGGATGACGCCGTTGAGCTTGGCCAGCTCGCCCTCGAACTGGTCGGACAGGGCGATCTTCAGGAACTCCTTGGCCAGGGCCTGCTTCTTGCTGCCCTGGGCGACGGCGAGGTTGGAGCCGCCGAGGAAGACGCCCTCGGGCTTGTCGGCCGTGGCGCCCGGGATGGTGAAGTAGCCGAGGTCCTTCTCGATGGCCTTGTTGGCCTGGATCGCGGTGCCGGCCTCCCAGCCCATGCCGATGAAGGCGCCGCTCTTGCCCTTGGCGAACACCTGGGCCTGCTGCGGGGTGGCCTCGTCCTTGTCCTTGGGGGCCTTGGAGTAGGAGGCGTACTTCTTGTAGACCTCCATGGCCGCGGCGACCTTCGGGTCGCTCAGGTTGGAGACGTACTTGTCGCCGTCCTTCTTCACCAGGTCGGCGCCCTGGCCGATGGTCAGGCCGTCGAAGAAGTACCAGTTCTGGCCCGGCATGTAGAGCGGCTCGGCGTCGGTCTTCTTGCCGATGGTGTCCAGGTCCTTGAAGAACTCGTCCCGGGTCTTCGGGGTGTCCTTGATGCCGGCCTTGGCCCAGATCTTCTTGTTGTAGATGACGACACGGTTGGCGAAGTACCAGGGCGCGGCGTACTGCTTGCCGTCGTACACGGAGGACTGGGAGACCGACGGGGTCCAGTCCGAGCCGATCTGCTGCTTGAGGTCGCTCAGTTCGGCGAGGCCGCCGGTGGCCGCGTAGGCCGGGGTCTGGGTGTTGCCGACCTCGATCACGTCCGGCGGGGTGGACTCGGAGAGGGCGGTGGTGATCTTCTGCTGGATCCCGTCCCACTTCTGGATCTCGAACTTCAGCTTCGCGCCGGTCTTCTTCTCGAAGGCGGCCTGGACGTCCTTGGACCACTGCGGCGGAGCCGAGCCGTCCATCGTCCAGACCGTCAGGGTCTGACCCTTGAAGCTGTCCGGTCCCGCGTTCTTGCCACTGTCGTCGTTGCCGTCGTCGCCGCCGCACGCCGAGACGGAGACCATCATGCCCGCGATCACGATCGCGGCAGCAAGCTTGCGCTTCACGCCACCCTCCTCAGGGATGCCACTTATCCCCCCACGCCCTCGGCGGTGACCTGCGTACGACGCTGTTGCACGTAGGGCTCGGGACCTGGTCACTAATGGTGTAGACCAGTACGGTGGAGCTTGGCCTAGACCTTTTGAGGTGTCAAGGGTGGTTCAGGAAGGCGATCCGGCCGTTACGAGAAAGTCACCGGAGTGCACCCGTCCCCTTTTGCGCCGGCCGGCAGCGGCGCGCCTACTGGACTAGACCTCCAGTACTGGTTGGACTAGACCATAGGGCAGTTGGTCGCTATAACGGGAGCCCACCCACACAGCCGGGAAGGCAGGCATGGCCACCGACGTCAGCAGCGCCCAGCGCCCCACGGGGGCGCCCGGCCGCGCCGCGCGCGTGCCGAAGTACTACCGGATCAAGCAGCTGGTGCTGGAGATGACGCAGGCGCTCGAGCCAGGCTCGGCCATGCCCGCGGAGCGCCTGCTCGCCGTCCGGCTCGGCACCTCGCGCACCACCGTCCGGCAGGCGCTGCAGGAGCTGGTCGGGGAGGGCCGGCTCGACCGCATCCAGGGCAAGGGCACCTTCGTCGCCCAGCCCAAGCTGTACCGGACCCTCCAGCTCACCTCGCACACCGAGGACATGCGCGCCCAAGGCCTGGAGCCCGCCTCGCAGATGCTGGACATCGGCGAGGTCGCGGCGGACGCCAAGCTGTCCGGCCTCCTCGGCATCGAGGTCGGCGAGCGCGTCCTGCGCATCGAGCGGCTGCGGCTCGCCAGCGGCGACCCCATGGCGATCGAGACGACCCATCTGTCGGCGCGGCGCTTTCCCGGGCTGCGGCGGTCGCTGGCCACGTACCCGTCGCTGTACACGGCCCTCGCCGAGGTGTACGGCGTCCATCTCGTCGAGGCCGACGAGACGATCGAGACCTCGCTGTCGACCCCGCGCGAGGCCCAGTTGCTCGCCACCGACGTGGGCCTGCCCATGCTGCTGCTGTCCCGGCACTCCCGGGACGCCGAGGGCAGACCGGTGGAGTGGGTGCGCTCGGTGTACCGGGGCTCCCGCTACAAGTTCGTCGCGGCCCTGCGCCGGCCGGCACGCTGATGAGCCCGCTGCACGCCGTGGCCGCCCCGGACAGCCTGGGCGGCGCGCTGGTCCGGGCCCGTGAGGCGGCCTGCCTCACCCAGGGGGAACTGGCCGAGCGGTCGGGGCTGAGCGTGCGGGCCATCCGCAACCTGGAGACCGGCCACACCGCCCGTCCCCGCAGACAGTCACTGCTGCTGCTCGCCGAGGCGCTCGGGCTCCCGTCCCGCGAGGCCGGGCGGTTACTCCGGCTGCCCCGCACCGGGTCCCTGCCCGCTCCCCCGGACGTGTCCGTACCGGCGGAACTGCCCGCGGCGCCCCGCCACCGGCTCGTCGGGCGGGGTGCGCTGATGGCGGACCTGACGGCCGAGGTCGCCCGGACCGAGCCCGGTCACGGACGGCCCGCCGTCGTCGTCGGACCGCCCGGAGCCGGGAAGACCTCGCTGGTGCTGCGGGCCGCCCACGAGGTGCGCGGCCGGTTCCCGGACGGACAGGTCTTCGTCGACCTGCACCGCGCCTCCTCCCTCTCCTTCGCCTCGGACGTGCTCGTCCGCCGGATCCTGCGCTCCCTCGGCGGCGCTCCGGCCGCCAAGAACCCGGAGGAGGCGCGCGCCCGGCTGCGGGACGCGCTCAGCAGACGGCGGGTGCTGGTGGTCCTCGACAACGTCGACAGCGAGGCGCAGGTACGGCCGCTGCTCGTGGACGACGGCAGGAGCGCGGTCCTGGTCGCCGCGCGGCGCGAACTGTCCGCGCTGCCCGACGGGTTCCACCGCCGGATCGGCGCCCTGGACCGGCAGGACGCCGACCGGATGCTGGCGGACCTGGTGGGCGCCGCCCGTATCCGGGCCGAGCGGCAGGCGGCGCGGAGCATCGTGGAGTCCTGCGCGGGGCTGCCGCTGGCCCTGCACATCGCCGGCCTGTGGCTCACGGCGCGCCCGCACCGGTCCCTCGGCGACCTCGCGGACCGGCTGGCGGACGAGAGCGAACGGCTGCGTTCGCTGCGCATCGGGGACCTGTCCCTGCACGCCAGCGTGACCGCGTACTTCCGTCAGCTGCCGCCCCCGCTACGGGCCGCCCTTCGTCAACTGGCCGGTATCCAGGGTGACTTCGACATTCAGGAGATGACGACCCGGGTGACACCGTCCCGGCGGCTCGCCGTGGACCTGCTGGAGGAGCTGCTGCACCGCCAGATGGTCCAGGCCGGCAAGCCGGACCGGAACGGTCAGATCCGCTACCGCGCGTACGACGCCGTACGCCTGTACGTGGCGCACGGCGCCGTACTGCCGCGGGCACGGCACCTGCACTGCCTGTAGGAGTTCAGCCTCTGCGGAACCACGGAGTGTTCGGGCGGGACTCGCGGACCAGTGTGTCCGGGTGACCGGCACCGTCGGAGATGGAGATCACCCGGTACTGCTGCTCGTGGAAGACCCAGCACCACGTCTGGCCGCTCACCCGGAACCTGCCTGGGACGAAGAGGAATCCCTCGGCCTTCCCGACGCCCTGCAGCGAGACCCACTTGGTCAGCTCGCGGTCGGTGCGCTCCATGACGTCGGTGTGCATACCGCCGTCGGCGATGGAGATCAGTCGGTAGCGCTGGCCCTGTGGGGTGGTGTGGAAGAGCCAGTACCAGGACTTGCCGTCGGTCCCGTCGGTCCGGCGCTGGTCGGGCACCGGCAGCACCGCGTCGACCCGGGTGACCCCGCCGAAGGAGTTCCAGCGCGACAGCGGCTGGTCGTCGCCGATCCTGCGGCTGGTGTGACGGGCGTCGTGGGCGATGTTGATGCGGCGGTAGACCTGGTTGCCGCCCTTGGTGTGGAACAGCCAGTAGCTGCTCTCGCCGTTGAGGCCTTGCTCGTCCGGGACGGGCAGGATCGCGTCGACCCGGTCCACGCCGGCCAGGGCGGGCCAGGAGGACAGGTCGATGCCCGGGTCCATGACCGTCCCGGTACGGTCGTCCTTTCCCGTGGTCAGCTGTTCCAGCTCGGGGCCGCCGGTGCCGGCGACGCGGACGGTGCGCCCGGAGAAGGTCCAGTAGCGGCCCTCGACGTCCGGCCAGGGCAGGATCTCGTCCATCAGACCGGGCTGTCCGCCGGTGCCGGGCTTCGTCTGGTTGCCGCCGGCGGAGGTCGCGCCCTCCAGGCGGCCCCGGCTGAGTCCGCGCAGGGTGGTGAGGGAGGGGCTGAAGGCGTAGACCGAGCCCTCGGTGGTCACGAACGGCTTGAAGCTCAGGATGGTGGTCTTCCGGTCGCCGTTGATGTTGGAGTGGCTCTCGAAGGCGATCTCGCCGGTGGTGACTCCGGGGAGCGCGCCGCTGACCATCGGGTCCGGGCCGGGCTTGGGCTTGCGGTCGTGCGGGAAGTTCGGGTCGTTGATCCAGTCGGTCTGGATGAACTCGAACTGCTGGCGCAGGTCGGACTGGTAGCAGACGAAGAGCAGACCGCGGGACTCGTCGGGGCCGCCGCCGTCCTCGTTGGCGGGGTCGAAGGGGGCGCCGTAGGGGATGCCGCGCCGGATGATGCGGCGTAGGTCCATGAACTTCTCGTCGACCAGCTCGCCCCCGTCGACCAGGCCGTCACGCGGAGCGGTCTTGCGCAGGTGGGAGAAGAGCGGGGTGGTGATGCCGTGGGGGTCGTCCTTGAAGCTGAGATCGTTGTCGGGCTTGGTGCCCGGCGGGGGCGCGGCGTCGGGGTACTTCGCGATCGAGGCTCCGCAGCGCCAGCGGCCCACCAGGCGGGCGCCGAGCCACTCGCTCTTGGTGTTCTCGTCCACCACCTTGGCTTCCCGCAGCTTCGCCAGCTCGGAGTTGACCTGCGCCCACCAGCCGGGGACGTCCTGGCCGAGTCGTCGTACGACCTGGAAGGAGCCGTACTTCATCCAGTCGGGCACGCCCTTGGGCAGAGGGGTCTCCTGGTCGGCGCCGAGGACGAACTGGCCGGCCGGGATCATCCGGGCGCCCTCGGCCTCCTCCGGGTCGTCGAAGCCCACCACGAACGGCTCGCTGACGCCGTCCTTGAAGCCGAAGTGCTCCTTGCCCTTGCGCTTGCCGGGCAGCGTGGCGCCGGACTGCGGGTGGACGATCAGGACTCCGGCACGAGAGGCGGCCTCCGTCTGGCGGGTGACCTCGGTGTCGTGGTCGCCCTTGAGGTCGGCCGCGATGGTCAGCACGGCGTGGATGGGGGGCTTCTGTTCGGAGCCGAAGATCCATCTCTTCGGATCGTTGCACCCCGTGTCGCCGAGCGCCTCGGCACGGACGGCGGGCCCCTGGACGAACGCCTGGACGGTGGTGCCCGTGGGCACCTTGTCGAACACCTTGTCGTTGCCGGTGAGGAACTGGATGCCCGGATAGGTGAGGCTGAGGCCCACCCAGGTGGCCTTGAGGTTCTTCGGGTCGTCGCCCTGGGAGTTGACGCGGGCGTCGTGGAACTTCTGGTTGAACTGGGCGACCTGCTCGGTGGTGGCGATGGAGGGGATCAGCTCCGCCAGCCAGTTCCGGGCGGCGGTCATGTCGCCGAACTGGAGGAAGAGCAGGGTCATGTGGTCCTTCTTGAACCCGGCGAGGATGTCGCCCTGGATCTCGGTGCTGTCGCGCAGCGGTAGCGGGGTGGTCATGGAACTCCTCTGCTGGATGGGGACGGTGGGGACGGTCCGGGTTCCCGGGCGGCGCGTGGACGGCGCCGCCCGGGCCTGCGGAGGCAGGGAACGTGACAGGGGGTACGGGGGCGTCAGGCGCCGGGCCGCAGCTGCACCCACTTGGCGATGCTGGGCACCCCGCGCTCGTCGAGCAGGAACAGCAGGTAGTAGCCGGGCGGCGCGTCCTTGACCGACGGCGGGGTCTTCAGCACGAGCTTGTTGCCGGCACTGCTGGTGATGGGCAGCTCGATGCGGCGCTGGCTGGTGTCCACCGAGTGCGTGGAGGTGATGGGCGCCATCAGGACGGCCTTCTCGGCCAGTTCGGGCGTGCCGGTGCTGATCCGGAGGCTGCTGTCGTAGCCCACGGTGGGGTTCGTCACGTCCGTCAGGGTCGGCCGTTGGCCGCCCTGGTGGAGATACGGCGGCTCGTAGATCTCGATGGTGCCGTTCATCCCGGACTTGATGTCCTTGTTGTTGGCGATCTCCTGCAGCTCGTCGCCGGTGATCATGATGCGGCCGTCGGGCAGGATGACGGCGTTGGAGTGGTAGCCGCGCGGCAGCCGCTGGCTGGGGCCGACCCGCCAGGTGCCGTCGACACCGCGGATCTCGGTCTGCCGCCACTTGTCGTCGGCGTTGGGGTTGTAGTCGCCGTTGCCGTAGTTGCGGATGTCGTAGCCGCCGTTGACGGTGAACAGCCGGCCGTCGGGGAAGATCAGCGTGTCGTCCTGGGTGCGGCCGAAGGCGCGGGCGCTGTCCTCGGCCCAGCGGCCGCCGGAGAACTTGTACGTCTTCGGGTCGTTGCGGTCACCGCCGAGGATCAGGACGGAGTCCGGCCCGTTGCCGGGGGTTTTGTTCGGCAGGGCCACCGCGGAGCCGTAGTTGCGCATGCCGCCGCCGGGGCGGTCGCGCAGCGGCTGCTCGGTCTCGGTCTGCGGGTCGAAGACGTACTGCTCGTTGTAGGTGCGCCCGAAGCCGTAGATCCTGCCGTCCCGCAGCGAGAACAGGTGCGGGTAGTCGGTCGAGTACTCGGCCTTGACCGGCCACTTGTCGAGTGCCTGATTGGCCGGGGTGGTCGACGGGTCGTACGACACCGCGGTGTTCTTGGCCGGGAAGCGCTCGATCGTCTGGGAGAGCTTGCCCCAGCCGATGTCGCCGTGGCCGGAGGTGATGAACTGCCGGCCGTCGGCGCCGGTGACGACCGACGGGTACCAGCGGCCCTCGGCCATGTCCTTCTGCTGGTGCCAGGTCTCGGTCCAGGGGTCGAAGACCAGGGCGAGATGGGCGCCGGTGCCGTGATTGCCGCCGAGGTTGCCGCCGAAGATGCCGACCATGCCGTTGGGCAGGTAGGAGTGTCCGGCGCAGAAGATCGGGGCGGGGCGCGGTTCGTCCGTGCCGTCGTCCATGTTCAGGACCGGCGGTGGTACGGCCTTGAAGGTGCCGGTGCCCGTGCCGTTCTCGGGTGGGGTCCAGACGTAGGCGCGGCCTGCGTTGTCACGGCCGATGACCTCGGTGGGCGCCGTCTCCTTGTTCGGGCTGTCCTCGACGGCCTCGAAGGAGAACAGCAGGACCTTGCCGGTGGGGAGCAGTGCGACGTGGTCGCCGTAGTCCGGGCTGTCGATGTACTGGGCGAACTTCCCGGACGTCGACGGGTCGAACGCCGCGTTGGTCTTCGTCTGCGAGTCGGTGTGCTCCTTCAGGCTGCGGTTGCGCATCGGCTGCGGGTAGCCGCGGTCGACGGCGCGCAGGCCGATGCGGTCCCGGGCCAGGTTCTCGGCGCGGGCCCGGCCGAGGGCCTTGACCTCCTCGGGGCGGACTTCCTTCGCGACCTGTTCGCGGGAGATGCGCACCGGCCCCGGCCGGGGGTCGAGGTCGTGCGTGGCGGAACGGGACGAGCCCAGGGCTGCGGGTGCGGTGACGGACAGAACGAGCGCGGCACAGCCGAGCGCGAACGTCCACCTCCCCCTGCGGGGGATCCCTCTGCGGGACATGGGACTCCTCGTGGGAACACGGGGCGCCGCGGGCGGCACGAGGCAGCATGGGGCGACCACGTAGAGTGACGGAATGCCCTCACTCAATCACACAACGTAGCGATTCAGGGCGGCCTGCTCGAAAGATTGAGCGTTTTACCCCGTTGAGCGGTAACGCTGCGTGTCCGGCACGGCCCGGCGAGAGGCGGCGGGCTCCAATGAGCCGAACCCGTCCCCTTCGCTCTTCCGAGGAGTCTCACCATGCCGGGAACACGCACGCCCCTCGCCGTGACCGCTGGCGCCCTGACCCTGCTCTGCTGTGCCGCCGCACCGGCCGCCGCGGAACCGCAGCCCCCGCAGCACACGGCCGCGCCCGTCATCCACGGCGGTGCCGACGGCAGCCGTCACGAGGTGTTCTGCCCCGGGATGCAGCACGTCGAGAGCGGTGGGTACGTCCTCACCGCCAAGTCCGGCACCAAGCTCTCCGAGGTACCGGCCGACGTCCTCGAGAACCGGCCGAACGACCACGCCACCGGCTGGATCGTCGCCGTGCGCAAGACGACGCGGCGGGACCTCGGCTACGGCATGCTGGGGCGGGAGGCCGGCCCGGCCGACCTGCAGATCCACCTCGTGTGCACGGACGAGACGATGTCGCACGGCGCCTGACGGCGGCGTCCGGCGGCGCTCTCAGTCCAGGAACGCCGTCTCGATCCAGCGGCGCACCGCCCGCGGGCGCATCCGGTGCAGGCGGTCGACGGTGTCGGCCACCTGCTGGGAGCCACCGAGCGACAGGAACTTCTCCCGCACCAGGTCGGCGTGGCCCGCCCGGGTCTCCGGACCGGCGGCGCCCACCGGGATCAGCCGGGTGCGGGAGACCGTACGGCCGTCCGTCAGCCGTACGGTGACCCGCGCGCCGGTGGCCTTGGTGGACCGGGAGAAGTCCCGGTCGTCGGCCCGCAACGCGCCGATCAGGTCCACGAGTTCGTCGCCGCCGAAGCCACGCAGCCACGGCACGGCCAGCTCCCCCGCCTCCCGCACGGCCTCGCCGAACGGCGCGTCGGACAGGAACAGTTCGCGGGTCATCTCCGTGTCGTGCTCCAGCCGGATCCGCTTGGCCAGCGCCCAGCGGTCGGGGTCGTCCAGATACGGCGCGGAGAAGTCGTCCACCGAGAACTCGCCGGTGAGCAGGGTGGTGGCCACGGGATAGGGCACGTCCAGGACCAGCGCGCCCAGCGGCGAGCCGGGCCCGGTGACGTACTGGGCGGCCCGCTCCCCCGCGAACAGCGTGTACAGGGAGGCCTCGACGACCACCTCGGCCACGTCCTCGGGCCTGACCGGGCCGAGTTCCCGGTGGATCTCGGCGGCGCAGTCCACGGCGGCGTCGATGCCGGGCCCGCCGGGGTGCATCTTGAACGACAGCGTGTCGGTGTGCCAGCGGCGGCCCAGCCCCTTCGCCACCGCCTGCGGCAGCGGCACGGTCGCGAACCGGGCCAGGAAGCCGTCGCTGTGCTCCATGATGTCGGGCGCCCCGCGCAGCCCCGCGTACGCCGCGTCGCAGGCGTCCATCGCGGTGCGTACCGGCGTGAAGGTGTTGAACAGCCGGGCGTCACTGGCGAGGAAGGCCCGCATCAGCGGCCAGTTGGGCATCGCGAAGGCCAGCCCGAAGGAGTTCTCGAAGAGGGAGGCGGAAGCCCGGTCGCAGTGCAGGCGGCCCGCGACCGCGCCGGCCAGGTGGGTGTGCACGGCGCTCTGGCCGCGCAGCGGCCCGAGGGTCGCGGAGGCGGTGATGCGGGCCGCGCACTCGTTGGCCACGACCACCGCGGTGAGCAGCGAGAGCCCGTCCAGCCGGCGGGCGTAGGCGAAGGCGAGCGGCACCGCGACCGTGGAGTTGGACAGGTGCCCGGCGTACGCGGTGTCGTCCAGGTTCAGCCAGGAGCCGAGCGCGGCGAAGACGCCGGCGGCCTGCCGCGGGTCGCGCTGCATGGGGTGGCCGAAGGCGGCCACCAGCTTTCTGCCGAGGGGGTGCTGGAGACCGGCCCGGATGGAGGCGATCTGCGACAGCACCTGGCTCGCGGCGAGTTTCAGCACCCGGCACGGGATGTGCTGCGGGCGCAGGGTGGCGGCCCAGTGCGAGAGTTCGCGCAACGGGGTGTCGGCGGGCGCGCGGCCGCGGCCCGCCCGGGGCAGGGTCTCTGCCTGCTCGGCCCAGTCGGCGCACAGGGCCCGGGCGACGCTCTCCCCGAGGACAGCGGTCATGAGGCGGCTACCTTCCAAGACGTGCGTGCGTCACGGGTGGGAACGCAACCGCGGGAGCACCGTCGCCCCGGTGCTCCCGCGGTCTTGGGGGTGTGGCTCAGGCGGCCGGGACCTTGTCGAGGAAGCCGTAGACCGCCTTGATCTTGCCGTCGGCGTCGGTGACGATCACGTCGAAGCCGATCGCGATCGGCTCGGCACCCGGCTCGGTCACCAGGCCCCACTGGAAGCGGGCCTGGCCGTGGTGGGCGTCGACGGCGCCGTGCAGCTCGAAGGCGAGGCCCTTGAACTGGTCGCGGGCACCGGCCACCACGGCCCCGAAGCCCTCGTGGCCCTCGACCGCCGCGAGCGGGTCGATGTACGGGGCGTCGGCGGTGAACAGCTCGGCGATGGCCGCGGCGCGCTTGTCGGCGTCCGCCTCGTTCCAGATGTCGAGGTAACGGGAGACGGTGGTGGTCAGGTCGCTCATGCGGGCGTTCTCCTCTGTGACTTGCTTGACTTGTTCTTCTGACAGGTGGCTTCGTACGGGCTTCAGGGGGTGGCCGGCGCCCAGACCGGGAGGGCTCCCGGGAGCACCTCGAAGGTGGCCGAGGCGCCGATGCCGTGCTGGTACTCGCCGTCGTGCTCCAGCGGCAGCCGGAGGCCGTCGGTGCGCTCGACGGTGATCGTGCGGCCGCGTGCGTACACGGTCGCCGGGTGGTCCATGTGCGCGGCGTTCAGGGTCAGTTCGGGCACGTCGGCCGCGGCGATCCCGCCGCCGATGACACAGACGTCGAGCAGTCCGTCGTCGAGCAGCGAGTCGGGCAGCACCTGGAACCGGCCGCCGCGGTACCGGCCGCCGCCGACGTTGGCGAGGACCGTGGGGCCCTCGTGCACGACCCGGCCGTCGACGGTGACCCGGCCCGGGTACGGCGGGTAGCCGTCGGCCGTGTCCGCGAAGGCGCGGGCATAGCGCTCCCGTCCGGTCAGGGGCAGCTCCCGGGCGGTGATCAGCGCGTCGGCGATCACGCCCGAACAGGCGCCCAGATAGACGTAGTTGCGGGTCTGGGCGAGGCGGGCCAGGTCCAGGCGACGAAGCCGGGCGCTGCCGCCGACACCGTTGTCGGTCAGGACCGCCTTCAGGGACTCGCTCCAGGGCCGCTCGCCCCACAGCATCTTGTAGCCGGAGTTGCCGGTGCCGCCGGGCACCACCGCGAGGGTGGCGTCGCCGGTGACGGGCACAAGGCCCTGTACGGCTTCGCGAACGGTCCCGTCGCCGCCGATGACGACGATCAGGTCGGGCGCCCCGGCGGGCCGCTGGAGCGCCCGGCGCACGGCGAGGGTGGCGTCGCCCGGTCCGGTGGTGAGGTGCACCTCGGTGCGCTCCAGGCAGGACGCGCACAACTGGCTCACCTCCTCGACCAGTTCGGGCGAATGGCTGCCGGAAGCGGGGTTGCCCAGGACGAGGGCCCGGGTGGGAGCCGGGGCTGCGGTGTCTGCCATGGGGGGCGTACTCCTTCGTCGGACGGCACCCGCGGGCCGCCGGCTGTGCGCCCGGCGTCGCGGCGATCTCCACTCTGCCGGGGGGCGCTGTCACAGTGCTGACACGGCGCTGACGCGGCACGAAGGGGCGGGAACGCGAACGTCCGGCCCCTTGCGCAGGGGCCGGACGCGGTGGGAGCGACGGGTGTCACTCCTTGACGAACGCCAGCAGGTCGGCGTTGAGCCGGTCCGCGTGGGTCGCGAACATGCCGTGCGCCGCGCCCTCGTAGGTGATGAGTCTGCTGTCGGGTATCAGTTCGGCGGTCCGCGGGCCGCACAGCGGGTACGGCGCCGCCAGGTCGGCGGTCCCGTGGATCACCAGGGTGGGCACCGGGACCGCGGCCGTCTCCGCGCGCTGGTCGGTGGTGAACAGCGTGCGGTAGATCTCGATCCCGGCTCTCGGCGAGGTGTTCAGGCACATGCCGATCAGCCAGTCGGCGAGCTGCCCGGAGAGCGGCAGGTTGTCCGGGTCCGGCTCCGGTCCCGCGAAGAACGGCCAGGTCAGCGCCTCCAGCCAGGCGGCCCGGTCGGTCCGGATGGCCTGCTCCACCTGGTCGAGGAGCCCGGGTTCCAGTCCGTCGGGGTTGTCCGGGGCGCGCAGCAGGAACGGCGTCGTCGAGGCGACCAGGGCCAGCCCGGCCACCCGGGCGGTGCCGTACCGGGACAGGTGGCGCACGCACTCCCCGCCGCCCACCGCGTAGCCGACCAGCACGACGTCCCTCAGGTCGAGGTGGTCGAGCAGGTCGGCGAGGTCGCCGGCCAGGGTGTCGTAGTCGTATCCGGTCCAGGGGATGTCCGAACGGCCGCTGCCGCGCCGGTCGTAGGTGATGCAGCGCAGCCCGTTCCCGGCGAGGAACGGTGCCTGGAACTCCCACATGCGCGAGTCCGCCATGGCCGCGCCGAGCAGGACGACGGGCCGTCCGTCGCCCCAGTCGCTGTAGTGCAGCCGGGTCCCGTCCCGGGTGGTGAGGTACGGCATCCCTTCCTGCCTCCTTCCTTCGTACGGTCGGGGCGCCGGGCGCTCACTTGCGGGCGGCGCGGCCCGGGGCCGCGAGCACCAGCAGCGAGGCGAGGACGCCCAGGCAGACGAGCGGGACCAGGGTGACGGCGAACGCGTGCGGGTAGGCGTCGGCCTTGCCGCCGGCGTCCGCGAGCGCGGGGAAGAAGACCGTGCCGGCGACCGCCACGCCGATGGCGGCCCCGCCCTCCTGAGCGGTGTTGAGCAGCCCCGAGGCGGCGGCCGCGTGCTCGGGGACCGCGCCGCCCAGCACCAGGTTGGTCAGCGGGCCGGTGGTCAGGCCCATGCCGAGGCCGGCGACCAGCAGCACGGGCAGCAGCCACAGCACCTGGCCGCTCATGTCCAGGCCGCGTGCCGTCAGCGCGATCGCGGTGAAGCCGGCGGCCAGGACGAGTGGGCCGACGGCGACCCGGCGGGCGGTCACCGAGGCGGCGAACCGCGCCGAGACGATGGAGGCGCCGAAGTAGCCCGCGCCCAGCGCCAGGAACATCAGCCCGGACTGCAACGGGGTCAGGCCGCGGCCCAGTTGCAGGTAGAGGGCGAGGGTGAAGAAGAACGAGCCCATGGCGAGGAAGTAGACGACCGTCGCGACCAGGCCGACCGAGAACAGCCGGGAGCGGAACATCCCCGGCTCGATCAGCGGACCGCGCCCGGCGGCGGACCTGCGGCGCAGGTGCCGGACGGTCACGGCCAGCAGGACGGCCGCACCGGCGAGCGACTCCCACACCCACACCGGCCAGTCGCGCTCCTGTCCTTCGAGCAGCGCGAACACCAGCAGGCCCAGGGCCGCCGTGACCAGCAGGGCGCCGGCCAGGTCGAGCCGGGTGCCGCCCTGGCCGCGGGACTCGGGGATGGTACGGCGGACGAAGGCGAGGGAGAGCAGGCACAGCGGGACGTTGATCAGGAAGATCGTGCGCCAGCTCAGGCCGGCCACGTCGACCGAGATCAGCGCGCCGCCGATGAACTGGCCGAAGACTCCGGCGAGTCCGATGACCAGGCCGTAGACGTTGAAGGCGCGGTCGCGGGCCTCGCCCGTGTACACCGTGCCGATGATCCCCAGCACCTGCGGCACCATCAGCGCGGCGGACGCGCCCTGGGCGATCCGGGCCACCACGAGCACGGTCACCGAGGGCGCGAAGCTGCACGCGGCCGAGGCCACCATGAACAGCACCATGCCGAGGGCGAACATCCGCCGGCGGCCGTAGAGGTCGCCGAGCCGGCCGCCGGTGATCAGGCCCGAGGTGAAGGCCACGCCGTAGCCGACGACGATCATCTGGGCCTGTGCGGCGGTGGCGTCGAGGTCGGCCTTGATGGCGGGGACGGCCACGTTGGCGATGAAGAAGTCCAGCACCGTGATGAACGTCCCGACGAGGACCACCAGGAGGGCACCGGCGGAGGGGGCGGCAGCCGGTGCGTCCACGGGGGTCGTGCGCTCGCGCCCCTCCACCGCGACGTCGGGGGTTAATTCAGAAGTCATGACGACTCCGTTTCCTTGATCGTGCGTTGTGGGTTGTGCGGTGCACCGGGGATGTCTCCGGTCACCAGGTCACGGGCAGATGGGTCACCCCGTGGAAGACGGTGCCGCGGCGGAACAGCGTGCGCGGGTCGGCCGCGAGGCGGAGGTTCGGGAAGCGGCGCAGCAGGGAGCGCAGGGCCAGCTCCATCTCGAGCCGCGCCAGCGGGGCGCCCTGGCAGTAGTGCGGGCCGAAGCCCCACTGCAGATGGCCGCTGGTGTCGCGGTGCGGGTCGATGCGGTGCGGGCAGGCGAAGACGGACTCGTCGTGGTTGGCGGCGGGCACCGAGATGACGACGGCGTCGCCCTTCTCGATCGCCACGCCACCCAGCTCCATGTCCTCGATCGCGAGGCGGACCATGGCGTCCTGGGAGATCGACCAGTAACGCAGAGATTCCTCGATGAAATTGCCGATCAGCGCGCCGTCGTCGGCGGCGACCTGAGCCCGCAGCTCGTCGTCGCGCAGCAGGGCGAGGACGTTCAGGGCGATCTGGTTGGTGGTGGTCTCGTGGCCCGCGACCAGTACGAGGCGGGCGATGCCGACGAGTTCGTCCAGGGTGAGGGCGCCGGTCGCGTGGTGGTTGACGGCGAGCCTGCTGATCAGGTCGTCCCCGGGGTCGGTGAGCTTGCGCAGCGCCAGCTTGGCGAGGTACTCGGACATCTCGACGAACGCGGCCTGGGAGACGGCCGGGTCCTCCTGGGAGATGGTGAGGCGGGTCTTCTCGATGAAGAACGGGGAGTCCTCCTCCGGGACACCCAGTAATCGCGCGATGACGAGGGTCGGCAGTGCCCGGGAGAAGACGGCGTGCAGGTCGGCCGGCTGGGGCTGGGCGGCCAGTTCGTCAAGCAGCTCGTCCACCAGCCGCTGGACCGGCTCGCGCAGCCGCTTGACGCGGCGGTAGGTGAACTCGGTCTGGATCATGCCACGCAGCCGCGCGTGCTCGGGGTCGTCCAGGCGAAGGAACGAGCTGGGGTTGCCCCCGGGCGGCACCTGGATGCGCACGGGGGCGCCGGGTAACGTCTCGTCGGCGCTCAGCCGCGGGTCGGACAGGGCCTGGCGCACGTCGGCGTACCGGGTCACCAGCCAGGCCAGTCGTGACTGGGCTGCTCCCGCCGGGATGCGCACCACGCAGGGGGGTGCCTGGCGCAACTCGGCCAGTTCGGGCGGCGGGTTGCCGTCCTCGGTGCGGGCGAAGGGCCAGTCCAGGATGTCGGTGTGGTCCGCGAGTGACATGTTCGTCCTCCGTGATCGGGGGGCAAAGGTGATCCTCGGCACCGACTCTCTTTCTGCACGGGGCACGGTTGAAGGGGGCCCGGGAGGCGCACGGAAGAGGAATCTTTACCTCCGAGTTGTGCGCGGACGCCGAACGCCACCTTCGCGCGGTGCCCTGACGCGGCGCTGACACAGCGCTGACACGGGTCCCCGCAAGGGCCCGTGTGAGTCGGTGGTGAGTAATGACTTTGCCAAGGAGGACTGACTCGATGCTGATCGCGGACTGACGGGGTGGGCCGCGGGCGGGCGGCCGCGTGGGGGGCGGGGCCGTGGTGGGGGCACGGCCCTCCTGTCACCCGGATGGAGCGGCCGTCACCAGGTGACGGGGAGTTCCTCCAGGCCGTACACGAGGGTGTTCTCGCGGAAGCGCACGTCGTCGACGGGGACGGCCAGGCGGAGCCCGGGGAAGCGCGCGAAGAGCAGGCTCAGGCACACCTCCAGCTCCATGCGGGCCAGCGAGGCACCGGGGCACAGATGCGCGCCGAAGCCGAAGGCGAGGTGGCCGGAGGCGTTGCGGTGGATGTCGAGGCGGCCCGGGTCGGGGTAGACCGACTCGTCGTGGTTGGCGCCGGGGATCGCCACGATCACGCCCTCGCCCTTGTGGATGTGCGCCCCGCCCAGCTCGACGTCGGCCACCGCGGCCCGCACCTGGTTGTCCTGCGAGATGGACCAGTAGCGCAGGAGTTCCTCCACCGCCGGCTTGAACAGGGCGGGGTCGGCGCGGAGTTCGGCCAGCTGGGCCGGATCGCGCAGCAGGCTGAGGACGCTCAGGCTGATCTGGTGGGCCGAGGTCTCGTGCCCGGCGACCAGGAAGAACCGGGCCATGGCGACGAGTTCCTGGTGGCTCAGCTCGCCGCTCGCCACATAGCGGGTGACCAGCCGGCTGATCAGGTCGTCCTTCGGGTCGGCGGTGCGCTGGGCGGCCAGCTGGTCCAGGAACCGGGTCATCTCCACGAACGCGCCGTACGTCTCCTCGGGCGTCGCGTCCTGGGAGAGGATGACCCGGCTCTGCTCGGTGAACGTCGCCTCGTCCTCCTCCGGGACGCCGAGCATGCGGGCGATCACCAGCGACGGCAGCCGGACGGCGAAGTTCTCCACCAGGTCGACCGGGTTCGGCCCCTGCTCCAGCTCGTCCAGCAGCCGACCGACGAGGAGTTCGACCTCGGGGCGCAGGGCACGGGTGCGGCGGGCGGTGAACTCGGTCATCGCCATCCGGCGCAGCCGGCCGTGCTCGGGGTCGTCCATGCGGTTGAAGGACATCACGCCGGGCTCCGGCGGCAGCTGGATCCGGATCGGGAAACCGGGCTGCTGGTCGTCGGCGCTGAAGCGGTTGTCGTTGAGCACCTGGCGGACGTCCGCGTGCCGGGTGACCAGCCAGGCCTCGCCGCCGCGTATGCGCACGCGCACCGGTGGCTCCTTGCGCAGGCCCGCGTAGGCGTCCGGTGGCGCGTACGGGCAGGAACGGGCCATCGGCCACTCCGGCAGCTGCTGCTCGCATTCGGACATGGGGTTTCCCTCCGTTGGCTGGTTTCCAGTGGGTGTCCAGCGTTGGAGACATCCTGATGAGCAGCCCTGACAGGGATCTGATGGATTACTGACGCGTTTTCAGCCAGTAAATGACTGGTTTCCGCTTGGCAAAAAGGGAAGGTTGCGTTCTGAACATTCGGAGGTGAGGGTCTTCCGGGAACACGGAAACGGGGGCCGGCGAGTTCTCGCCGGCCCCCGTCGGGGACTGTTTTCGGCCGTCGGTCAGGCGGCCTCGGGCGCGCCTGCCTCACCCGCCCGCCGAGCCCGCGGCAGCAGCTGCACCAGCGCCGCCACCAGGACGCAGAACCCGGCCTGCACCAGCAGGCTGGTGCCGAAGGCGTGGGCGTAGGAGTGGGCGTCGATCCGGTGCCCGGCCACGCTGAAGAAGACCACGCCGATCACCGCGATGCCGATGGCGTTGCCCATCTCCTGGGCGGTGGAGAAGACACCGGACGCGGCCGCCGCGTGGTGCGGGGCCACCCCCTCCAGGACCAGTGAGGTGAGCGGGGCGACGACGAAGCCCATGCCGATCCCGCCGAGCACCATGGCCGGGATGCACCAGGCCACGGAACCGCTGGTGTCCAGGTGCCACACGGTCTCGGCCAGCGCCAGGTCACCCGCCGCCAGCAGCACGGCGCCCAGGGCCAGTACCTGTTTGCCGAGTTTGGCCGCGATCTTCGGCGCCTGCATCGAGCCGACGAAGAAGCCGAGGCCGAGCGGGATGAACAGCAGCCCGGACCGCAGCGCGGACTGGCCGCGGCCCTCCTGCAGATACAGCGCGAGGACCAGGAAGAAGGAGGCCATCGCGGCGAAGAACACCAGCAGGGAGACCACGCCCACACCGAACGCGCGGTCCTCGAAGAGGCTCGGGTTGACCAGTGGCGACCTGCCGCGGGCGGCCTTGCGGCGCTGGGTGTACCAGAAGGCGGCCAGCAGCGGCACGGCGGCCACCAGGCACTCCCAGGTCCAGGTGGGCCAGCCCTGCTCGCGGCCCTCGACCAGCGGCAGCACCACGGCGGTGAGCCCGGCGGTCACCAGGACCACACCCGTCAGGTCGAGGCCCGTGTGACCGTCGGCCCGGGACTCGGGCACCAGCTTCGGAGTCAGCAGCAGGACGACGGCGCCGATCGGCACGTTGATCAGGAAGATGGTCCGCCAGTCCCAGCCGAACACGTCCGCCTTGATGAGCAGGCCGCCGATCAGCTGCCCGAAGACGGCCGAGGCGCCGAGGGTCAGGCCGTAGGCGTTGAACGCGGCGACCCGGGCCTTGCCCGTGTACGTCGTGGTCAGGATGCCGAGGACCTGCGGGATGACCAGCGCGGCCGCGGCGCCCTGCACCGCGCGCGCCGCGATCAGCTCGCCCATGTTCGGCGCGATGCCGCAGGCCAGTGAGGCGAGCGTGAACAGGGCCAGGCCGATGGAGAAGATCCGCCGGCGGCCGTAGAGGTCGCCGAGCCGCCCGCCGGTGATCAGCATGGCCGACAGACCGATGTTGAACGTGGCGGCGACCAGCTGGATCTCGGCCGACGTGGCGTGCATCCCCTGTTGCAGGGAGGGGATGGCCACATTGACGATGAAGAAGTCGAGGTTGGTGATGAACAGGCCGGCCAGCACGACCAGAAGCGCGCCCCAGGCGGGTGCTCCGGCGGCCTCCTCGATGTCCGGTGGCGGTGCGGCCGAGGCCGCGCTGCCGGTCAGTTCCGCTTCGGTGGTCATGGACGACCCTCCCTAGGTCGTTTCGTGCTGGTTGATTGCGGGCCGCGGGGGTCCGCGACGCACTGCGGGGCGCGGGACGGCACCCGGAACACAGTCATCGGGTCACTGTCCCGCGCCCCGCTGACACGGCGCTGACGCGGTCTCCGGGCGCAGGGTCCGCCCTAGCCCGCGGCCTTGGCCACGGTCCGCTGCAGTCGGTGCGCGAAGTGCGCGGTGACGGCCTGGGCGTGCGTGTCGATGTAGAAGTGGCCGCCCTCGTACTCGTTGTGGCCGAGGTAGGCGGGGGTGCGTCCGGCCCAGTGGGTCATGGCGTCCGGGGCCTCCTGCAGCGGGTCGCTGCGGCCGCCGTAGGAGGCGAGCGGGCAGGTGACGCCGGCGCCGTCGTCCTCGTAGTCCCCGGCGACCCTGAGGTCGGCACGCAGGGCGGGCACGACGAGCGCGAGCATCTCGGGGTTGTCGTAGATCTCGGCCGGGAACGAGCCCAACTTCTTGATCCACTCGACCAGTTCGGGCTCCGGCATCCGGCTCTGCTCCTCCGTCGGCTGGAAGAAGCCCACGGGCGACCAGCCGGACATGCCGACCATCACCGGAACCGGTCCGCCCTCCTCCTCCATCCTGATCGCCAGCCGGAACGCCAGCTGGGCGCCGAGGCAGTGGCCGAAGAAGGCGAACGGCCGCTCGTCCAGGTCGTTGAGGACCGCCTCGTGCAGGGCGTCGAGCAGCGGCCAGAAGTTCTCGTAGGTCTGCTCCTCCCGGCGGTTGTGGCGGCCGGGCAGGGTCACCGCCTGCGGCGCGATGTCCGGGGGCAGCAGGCTCTCCCAGTCGCGGTAGATGATGGCGCCGCTGCCCGCGTGGGGCAGCAGGAACAGCCGGATGGAGGCGTCGGGCGAGGGCTCCACGGGGTGGAACCAGTGCCCCTCGGTGGACATCTGGCTGCCGACGGTGCCGATGGCGGTGGTCACGACTGCGTACTCCCAACGGTGGTGGACGGGCCGAGGGCGCGTACCGCGGGCAGCAGCACCTCGGCGATCTCCTTCAACTGCGGCTCGGGGTCCAGGGATCCGATCCGTACGACCAGGTGCCGGGCGCCGGCGCGGACGTAACCGCCGAGCCACTCGGCGCACTTCTCGGCGCTGCCCCAGGCGTAGGCCTGGATGCTGCTCATCTGCTCCAGGGAGCGGCCGTAGTAGTGGCTGACGTAGTGCTCGAGTTCGGCCCTGGCCGCGCTCTCACTGGCGTTGACCGTGACGGTGGCGTACAGCGCGGGGACGACCGCGTCGGCGCCCCGGCCCGCCTCCTCGGCGAGTTCGGCGATACGACGGCGGGCGCGTGCGTAGGCGTCGACGTCCGGGAGGAAGGGCAGCCAGCCGTCGTAGCGGGTCGCCGCGCGGGCCAGGACCTTGGGGGTGTCGCTGCCGGCCAGCCAGAGGGGCGGGCCGCCGGGGATCGCGGGCGAGGGGAGCCGGTCCAGGTTCTCCGCCTGCCAGAACTTCCCTTGGAACTCGGCGGGTTCGTCCTCCTCGCCGGACCGCCACGCCGTCCGCCACAGGGCGGTGATCTCGTCGAGGCGGCCGACGCGGCCCTGGAAGGACGCGCCGACCGAGGCGAACTCCTCCTCGGTCTCGGGCATGGGGAAGCCCGAACCGAGGCCGAGGATCAGCCGGTCGGCGGCGACATGGCTGAGGCTCGCGATCATGTTGGCGCCGATGAGGGGGTGGCGCAGGGCCGGGGTGAGGGCGGCGGTGCCTACCGCGATGCGCCGCGTGGCCGCCGCCGCGGCCGACAGCACGACCAGGGGGTCCAGGCGGGGGCGGGCGGTGAGCGAGTCCCCGGCCCACAGGGAGTCGAAGCCGAGCGCTTCCGCCTGGCGGGCGAAGTCCAGCAACGGGGCCGCCGCGTAGGTGCCGTTGATGGCTTGTTCCCGGGTAGGGAGGAGGATGCCGATCCGTAGTGAAGTCACACTGAACTCCCGAGTGGGTCCCTGGCCGGTGTCGTCAGCTGCTCCCGTACCGCCCGGCGCAGGATCTTCCCCGAGGGGTTGCGGGGCAGGGAGTCCGTGAAGTGGTACGTGCCCGGGATCTTGTAGTCGGCGATGCGGCCCCGCAGGGACAGCAGGAGTTCCCGGGGGGTGGCGCTCGCGCCGGGCCTGAGGACCACCACCGCGTGCACGCTCTCGCCCCAGCGGTCGTCGGGGAGGCCGACGACGGCCGTGTCCGCGACGGCCGGGTGCGCGGCGAGCGCCTTCTCGACCTCGGCCGGGTAGATGTTCTGCCCGGCGACGATGATCGTGTCGTTGATGCGGTCGCACAGGTGGAGGTAGCCGTCCTCGTCGAGGTAGCCGGCGTCGCCCATGTGCAGCCACTCCCCCACCAGGGTACGGGCGGTGGCTTCGGGCAGGTTCCAGTAGCCGAGCATCCGGGAGGGTGCGCGGACGCAGATCTGGCCGATGGCGCCGGACGGGAGCGTCTCGCCGCCGGGGCCGATCACCTTGACCTCGTTGCCGGGGCAGGGCCTGCCGACCGAGGTGAGGACCGTGCTGCCGGGGTGGTGCGCCTCGGGCGGGAGGCAGACCGCGACGCTGCCGGTCTCGGTGCTGGCGTAGATCTGCGCGAACTCACAGCGGTAGGTCTCCAGGCACTGCTTGAGCAGCGTCTCGGACATGGGGGCTGCGCCGTAGGCGATCTTGCGCAGGGAGGCGAACGCCTCGGGGCCCGCGCCGCGTTCGGCCGACATCGCCTGGAGCATGGCCGGGGCGGCGAACGTGGTGGTGACGCTGTGGGTGCGGATGAGCCGTACCGCTTCCTGCGGGTCGAACTGCGGCATGATCACGTTCGTGCCGCCGGCGTTGAACGTGTGCAGGAACCAGCCGATGCCGGCCACGCCGAAGCCCGGCAGGGAGATCAGGGCGACGTCCTCGGGCAGCCAGTCGATCCAGTCCACACCCCGCTCGCGGCTCGCGTGCGGCAGCGTGAAGAAGCTGCGGTGGGCGAGGACCGCGCCCTTGGGCAGGCCTGTGGTGCCGCTGGTGTAGATCTGGATGACCGCGTCGTCCGGGCCGGTGCCGGGCGCGAGGTCGGTCTCGGGCTGGTCGGCGGCCCAGGCGGGCAGGCCCGCGCCGCGGGCGGGCTCGCCGTCGGCGTCGGTGCCGTCGACCCGGATCACCCTGCGCAGTCCGCGCAGCTGGTGGCGGACGGTGGCGACGGTGTCCCAGAACTCGTCGTCGACGAAGATCAGGGCGGCACCGGAGTCGCGCAGGATGTGGTCGACCTCGTGCGGGGTGAGCCGCCAGTTGACCGGCACCAGGACCGCGCCGGCCTTGGCACAGGCGATCATCACCAGGTAGTAGTTGGCCGACTCACGGCCCAGGTAGGCGACCCGGTCGCCGCGCCTGACCCCGCTGGTGTGCAGGGCGTGCGCGGCGCGGTTGCTGTCGCGGTGGAGCTTCTCGTAGGTGGTGACGCGGCCCTCGCAGATGATCGCCGGGTGGTCCGGGCGGCTTCCGGCGTGGGCCCGGGAGGAGTGGTGGAGCGTCCAGCGCTCCCTCGGTATGTCAGTCATCGTGGTTTCCCGTCCCTGGGGGGCGTCCCCTGCCGAGGACGCCCCCCAGCTCTGTCACGCTGCCGGTACCGGGCCGAGCTGACCGTCGACGAACTGGGCCAGCGCACGGACCGTGGGGTGGTCGTGGGTGAGGGAGGCCGGCAGGGGCAGCCGGAACGTCTGCTCCAGTGCGGCCTTGACCTGCTGGGCCATCAGGGAGTCCAGGCCCAGCGACACGAACTCGGTGGACACGTCCAGCTCGTCGCCCTCCTCCAGGTGCAGGACGGCGCCGACCTTCTCGCGGACCACGCCGGTGACGGCGGCCAGGCGTTCGGCCCCGGGCAGCGCGGCCAGTGCCGTGAGGTCGAGGCCGGTGCCGTCGTCGTCGGGGGTCTGCCGGGCGAGCCGGTCGTAGAACAGATCGCCGGTGACGCTGCCGGCCACATAGCGGTCCCAGTCGAACTCGCCCACGATCCGCTGGGTACGCGGCCGCCCCCACAGCCGGGCCAGGGTGTCCAGGGCCCGGGTCGGGGAGAAGAAGCGGACGCCGCTGCGCTCGATCTCCTGGCTGAGGTGCTCCTCCAGGCGGGCCGACATGCCGACCCGGGCCCAGGCGCCCCAGTTGACCGAGAGCCCCGGCACCCCGCGGCGGCTGCGCCACTCGGCGAGCGCGTCGAGTCCGGCGCTTGCGGCGGCGTAGTGGCCCTGGGTCGCGCCGCCGAGTACGGAGGCGATGGAGGAGTAGGTGACGAAGAACTCCAGCTCGGGGAAGGACTCCTCGGCCGCCTCGTGCAGCAGCCAGCCGCCGTACGCCTTCGCCGCCAGCTGGGCGTCGATCGACTCCCAGGTCAGCTCGGAGATCAGCTTCTTGTCGTAGGAGCCGGCCGCGTGCACGATCCCGCCGAGCGGGTACGGGCCCGTCTTGAGGTGCCGCACCAGGCGCTGGACGTCCTCCGAGCGGGAGACGTCGGCGCGTACGACGTCGATCTCGGCGTCGGCGGCCAGGTTCGCGAGGACCGGTGAGGCCTCCTCGGTGGCCCGGCCGCTGCGGCTGACCAGGGTCAGGTGCCGGGCGCCGAGCGCGACCAGCTTGCGGGCGGTGACCAGGCCGAGGCCGCCGAGACCGCCGGTGACCAGGTAGGTGCGGTCGGCGCGGAGCCCGGCCGGGCCCTCGTCGGCGGGGTCGGTCTGCTCCTCCGCCGGGTCCTCGGGGAGCGTCACCCAGGCGCGTCCGGCGGGGTCGGACAGGGCGGTGCGCAGGGCCTCGCCGGTCTCGTCCAGCCGGAAGCGGGGCGCGGTGTCGTCCGAGCCGGTGGCGTGGACGACGGCCACCGCGGGGACGGTGAGCGTGGAGCGGAAGGTGCCGTCGTGCCGGACGAGGACCTCGTCGCCGGGAGCGAAGCCGGTGCCGTCGGCGGACGCGAGGACCGTGCCGCGGGCCAACTGGCCGAGCAGCGGCGGCGGTTCCTCCTCGGTCGCCTCTTCCTCCGCGCGCTCGGCGCGGCCGGTGTCCAGGGCGGTGCGGGCGTCCTCGGCGGTCAGGCCGACGGTGTGCACGCGGACCTGGACCTCCTCGGCCTCGGGCGCCCGCTCGGTGACCGAGGCCAGAGCCAGGTCGGACAGGTCACCGGAGTCGGGGGCGCGCAGTTCGAACCCGCCGGTCCAGGTGAGGGTGGAGTCACCGGCGAGCAGCCGGCGCACATAGCGGCGGCCGGGGCGGTGGGCGACCTGGTACTCGCCGGGCGGCTCGCTGCGCCACTCGTCGGCGAGCGGGGCGAGGCCGCTGCCCGGGGCGAGGTCCACCAGGGTCGTCCGGTACTGGGGGTACTCGGTCAGCAGCACCCGGCCGAAGCCCCACAGGGTGGCGGCGCCGAGGTGCCCGCCGTCGCCGGCCGGGTCCCCGGGCAGCCACTGGGCGCCCTCGGTGACCAGCCACAGCCGGGGCGGCCGCGCGGCGCCGGAGGCGTCCAACGCACCGATGAGAGTCAGGAGTTCGCGGTAGTTCTCCTCACATTCCACGCGCAGCCGGCCGTCGGACATCGGCGCCGGGCGCTGCCGCCAGATCCGGCAGACATCGGTGACGGTGGGGTCCTCCAGGGCGGCCTTGAGGTCGGTGAGGTCGGGCAGCCAGGTGACCTTCAGACCGGGTTCGGCGGCGAGTTCGGCGGCGCGCACCGCGGACGGGTCGAGCAGGACGACGTGCCGGGCCGGTGCGTGCTCCTTGGCGGGCAGCGCCCGGCGCACCCAGTCGGGGCGGTGCAGGAACTGGCGGCGGCCACCGCGGCCCTCGGGCCGGGCCATGCGCACGCCGAGCAGTTCGGCGACCGGATCGCCGTTCTCCAGCAGCAGCACGTCGGCCAGGCGCCGGTCCTGCTCGCCGCGGACCCGGGCGAGAACACGCAGGTTCTCGCCGCGCGGCTTGCGGAAGTGCCGTACGGAGGCGATCTCGCGCGGCACGAACACCGGACCCTCGGGGTCGAGGACGACCAGGGCCTGCACCGCGGCCTCCAGCAGCTCCGCCGGGACGTGCTCGACGGCGGTGGCGTCGCGGCCGGTCAGCTCGCCGGTCACCAGGCCGGCGCCGTGCCGGGCCGCGCGCAGCAGCAGCCGCATCCGGGGTCCCTGCGGGCGGCCGACGGAGGCGAGGTCGGTGTAGATGTCCTCGTCGTCGATCTGCTGTCCGGCGGGGGCGAGGGTGGCGTCCAGCTCGGCCAACTCCGAGACAGGGACGAGGGGTTCGCGTTCCGCGGCGACCACGGCGGTGGCGTGCATGTTCTCCTCGCCGCCGACGACCGTGAACACCTCGACCTCGGCGCCGCCACCCGGGCGCGGCCGCCAGCGGGTGGTCAGCGCGGTCACGGTCTCGGCGGGCAGCTCCAGCGGGGCGAGCAGCCTCAGATCGCGGACGGCGGAGCGGGCGTGGCCCTGGACCGCGTCCTGCACGGCGAGCAGCAGGTCGACGTAGGCGCCGGCGGGCAGGACGGTACGGCCGCCGTCGGCGAGGTCGGCGAGCGCGCCGAGTTCCTCGGTGGTGAACTCCGCGTTGAACTCCCGCACTCCACTGGCGAACCGCTCCTCGACGCCGAGCAGCAGGTGCCGGGCGGTGCCGTTCGCGGCCGCCCTGCGGGGCGTGACGGTGGGCAGCCAGTAGCGCTTGCGCTGGAAGGCGTACGTCGGCAGGTCCACGCGTGCGGGCGTGGGGTGACCGGCGTGGTAGTCGGCCCAGGAGACGCCCAGTCCCGCCGCGTAGTAGTCGGCGAGTGCGGTGAGGGTGGTCGCGGTGGTGGTGTCGCGGCGGCGCAGGCTGGCCAGCCACAGGTGGTCCTCGACGGTGACACCGCGTCGGGCGAGCGCGGTGAGCCCGGCCTGCGGGCCCACCTCGATCAGGGCGTGCCGGCCGCGCTTGGCGACGGCCCGGATGCCGTCGAGGAAGCGGACGGGTTCGCCGATGTGCCGCACCCAGTAGTCGGGGTCGCCGATCTCGCGGAACCGGGCGAGGCGTCCGGTGACGTTGGAGATGAGGCTGATCTTCGGCTCGTGGAAGGTGATGCCGTCGAGGGCGGCGCGGAAGTCGTCGTAGACCTCGGCCATCAGCGGCGAGTGGAAGGCGTGCGAGACCTTGAGGCGGTCGACGCGGACTCCCCTGCCCTCCAGGATGCCCACGACCTCGTCCAGCGCGGCGGTGGCACCGGAGATCACCGTCTGGTCGGGGGCGTTGATCCCGGCCAGGGCCAGGTCGGCGCGGCCCTCCAGCAGGGGGGCGACCTCCTCGACGGGGGCGGCGACGGCGGCCATGCCG
Source organism: Streptomyces sp. NPDC001450 (assembly GCF_053597295.1). Classification (NCBI taxonomy): domain Bacteria; kingdom Bacillati; phylum Actinomycetota; class Actinomycetes; order Kitasatosporales; family Streptomycetaceae; genus Streptomyces; species Streptomyces sp. NPDC001450. The sequence continues at coordinate 24,915 of NZ_JBSFHY010000009.1, read as the reverse complement.
CCCTCGGTGCGCACGGCCTGCATCAGCCGGGCCCGGGCGGCGACCAGCGTGACCGCGTCGGCCAGACTGAACAGGCCGGCCACGGCGGCGGCGACGACCTCGCCGATGCTGTGCCCGATGAGCACGTTCGGGCGCACGCCCCAGGCCATCCACTGCTGGGCGAGGGCGTACTCCAGGGTGAACAGAGCGGGCTGGGTGTACTCGGTGCGGTCGATCGCCTCGGGGTCGGCGGCGGTGCCGAGCAGCAGCTCGCGCACCGAGCGGCCGAGGTGCTCGGCGAACAGCCGGTCGCACGCGTCGACCTGGGCGCGGAAGACGGGGAGGGCTTCGTAGAGGGCGGCGCCCATGCCGGCGTACTGGGAGCCCTGGCCGGTGAACATGAACGCGGTCTTGCGGATGCCGGAGGGCCCCTCGTGCTCGGCCTCGGCGGCCCGGTCCAGGAGCCGGGCGAGGGCGGCGCGGTCGGCGACGGGCGCGGCGACGCGGTAGGGGTGGTGGGCGCGGGTCGTGTTGGCGCTGTGGCAGAGCGCCGACAGGGGCTGTTCCTCGACCAACTGCCGGTATTCGGCGGCCAGTTCGCGCAAGGCGCCGGCGTTCTTCGCGGACAGCGTGAACACCGGTGCGGCCCCGCCCTCGGAGAGCTCCTCGGCCGGCTCGGGCGCCTGCTCCAGCACGACCGCGCCGATGGTCCCGGCGAAGCCGAAGCTGTTGACGACCGCGCGCCGGACCTCGGCGTCCCAGGGCTCGCAGGCCGTCGGGACCCGGACCGGGTAGAGGTCCCAGGGGATGCGTCCCGAGGGGGTGTTGAGGTTGATGTGCGGGTAGATCGTGCCCGCGCGCAGCTGGAGGACGGTCTTGATGACGCCGACGATGCCGGAGGCGGGCTCCATGTGACCGAGGTTGGTCTTGACCGAACCGACCAGCACCGGCCGGTCCTTGGTGTGGGAGTCGACGAACACGTCGCCGATGGCGCCGAACTCGATGGGGTCGCCGAGCGGGGTGCCGGTGCCGTGCGCCTCGACGTACTGGATGTCCTCGGGCGCGAGGTGGGCGGCGGCCAGCGCGCTGCGGATGACCTTCTCCTGGGCGGGGCCGTTGGGCACGGTCAGGCCGGCGCTGTCGCCGTCCTGACCAACAGCGGTGCCGCGCACCAGGGCGAGGACGCGGTCGCCGTCGCGCTCGGCGTCGGCGAGCCGCTTGAGGACGACGATGCCGCAGCCCTCGGCGCGCGCGTAGCCGTCGGCGGCCTCGTCGAAGGTCTTGCACTGCCCGTCCGGGGAGAGCATCTGCGCGTTGGAGAACATCACCGGGATGCGCGGGTGGTGCAGGGCGTTGACGCCGCCGCACAGCGCGATGTCGGACTCGCCGGCGCGCAGCGCCTGCACCGCGAGGTGCAGCGCGACCAGGGAGGACGAGCAGGCGGTGTCGACGCTCATGCTCGGGCCGCGCCAGCCGAGGAAGTAGGAGAGGCGGCCGGACAGCGGGAACATGGTGATGCCGGACGCCAGATGGCCGTCCAGCTCCTCGTAGGGCAGCGAGTCCAGTTCGAGTGCGTAGTCGATGGAGCTGGCGCCGATGTACACGCCGCCGTTGCCCCGGCGCAGCGGCGCCGGGTCGATGCCGGCGTGCTCCAGGGCCTGCCAGGCGGTCTCCAGCAGCAGCCGCTGCTGGGGGTCCATGTACCGGGCTTCCTTCGGGGAGATGTTGAAGAAGCCGGCGTCGAACAGGTCGATGCGGTCCAGGAACCCGCCGGCCGAGGCGCGGATCTTGCCCTTGTCGTCGGGGCCCTCGGGGGTGAACGCGTCGACGTCCCAGCGGTCCCGGGGGATCGGGCCGATTCCGCTGCGGCCCTCCTTCAGGAAGGTGTCGAACTCGTCGGGCGAGCCGCTGCCGCCGGGGAACCGCAGACCGATTCCGACGATCGCGACCGGCTCGGGCGCCTGCTCTGATTCCGTACGCGGCATGGAACGACTCCTCAAGCTTCCTGGATGGCCTGGGTCAGGTGGTCCACGAGGTGGGCGATCGTCGGCTCGTTGAAGAGCACGTTGACGTTGATCGACAGGTCCAGGAGCTGCTCCAGGCTCTGCCGTATCTCGGTCAGCCGCAGCGAGGTGAGGCCGAGATCGAAATAGCTGACGTCGAGGGGGAGATCCTCGGAGTCGTCCATGAGAAGTACTGCCTTGAATTTCTTCAGGACGATTGACTCGATTTCTTCGGCGAGTTCACTGCGCGGCAGATCGCGCAACCGCTGGATCGTGCTGTCGACAGGTGGCATGCGGTCATGCAAGCAAGGCCGGCTGACGCCCCGCTGACAGCTCCGAGAGCGCTCCCGTGGCTTGATCGGCGCGGTCAGTCACGTGTCAGCGCGGGGTCAGATTCCGCTGTCAGGCTCGCATTGCTTCAAGAAATCCACACGCCATATCCGAAAGGCTGAAGATGCTTCGCGAAGCCGCGCAGGAGGAGAGTGCTGAGGCACCTTCCGGATTGAAGAGTTACGACCTCTACATCGCGGGCAAGGACGTCGCCGGGGACGGGTGGGTCTACACCGTCAGCGGGCGCTCCCTGCTGGAAGACGTTTTCACGAGCGTCACCCTGAAGCGCTCGCTCGAACAGGACCCGGAATCCGACGCGGCCAAGCACCCCTATGTCGTCGGGCGCTGCGCGATCGCGGACGACTCCGCCATCGACCTGGCCACCCAGGCGGCCGCCGCGGCCGCCCCCGACTGGGCGGCCGTACCGCTGGAGCGGCGGATGCAGCTGGGTACCCGCTTCCGCGAGGAACTGATCAAGCACCAGGACGAGTTCCTGCGCATGCTGGTCGCCGAGTCCCACCCCGTGAAGCTGGCCCGCTGGGAGCTGAGCTGCCTGCTGCAGATCTACGCCCCGGGCTCCCTGCGCTGGTACCTGAAGCAGATGCGGGTCGAGAAGGAGTACAACGGCCGCAAGCTGATCCTGCACCGGCAGCCGGACGGCGTGGTCGCCTTCAACCCGCCGCAGAACGCCCCGCTGCCCAGCACCGCCCTGTGCGTGCTGGCCCTTATGGCCGGCAACGCCGTGGTGGTGCGGGCGCCGCGCAGCATCGCGCTGTCCACCATGTGGCTGCTGCGCGACATCGTCGCCCCGCTGCTGGAGGAGATCGACGCGCCGGCCGGCGTGCTCAACGCGGTGTGTTCCAACCCGAAGCAGACGATGGACCGCTGGATCGCCGACCCGCTGATCAACGACATCTTCTACATCGGCGGCAGCCAGGAGGGCCTGCGCTTCGAACAGCAGTGCGTGGCGCACGGCAAGAAGCCGATCCTCGAACTCGCCGGCAACGACGGCATCGTGGTGTGGAAGGACGCCAACGTGAAGTGGGCGGCCGAGGCCATCACCGAGGCGTTCTACGGCTCCGGGCAGATCTGCATGGTGCCCAACTACGTGCTGGTCCACCCCGAGATCGCCGAGGCGCTGATCGCGGAGGTCAAGGAGCAGGTCAAGGGCATCAAGCCGGGCCTGCCCGAGGAGGAGGACGTGCTGCTGTCGCCGGTCAGGCGCAGCGAGCGCTTCTTCCGGCTGCTGCGGCAGGCGATGGACAACGGCGCCGAGCTGGTCACCGGCGGCAACCGCACCGAGGTCGACGGCACGGTCTCCGAGACGGGTGTCTTCCTGCAGCCGACGGTGGTGCGGGTGGACGGCCTGGACCGGGCCCGGACCTATGACGTGGTCCGCGAGGAGACGTTCTTCCCGCTGATCCCGATCGTGGTCGCCGAGCGCGACAACGACGACGCCCTGCTGGAGGCGTTCCTGCAGTTCGTCAACAGCAACGACTACGGGCTGCGCAACTCCCTGTGGTCGCGCTCGGACCACGTCATCGAGACCTTCGTGCGCCGCGTGGTCAACGGCGGCCTGCTCAAGGTCAACGACTCCCACATCGGCTTCCTGCCGTACCTGCCGAGCCACGGCGGCACCGGCCGCACCGGCGGCGCCTTCGGCGAGGCCAACTACCCGATGCTCAAGACCTCCCACGTCCAGGGAGTCAGCATCGCCCGCGACGTGAGCCCGTACGACGCGGTCTTCGGCGCCTGACCACACCCAGTCCTGCGGAGGTTTTCCGTGCGTTCCCTCGATGCTGCCCGGACCGTCTGCGAGCGGTTCCACCCCGGACTGCTCAAGGAGCTGGAGCAGATTCCGTATGCCGAGCGGGAGCGGCCCGGCAGCCCGGTGATCGACCTGTTCCGCATCCACGGCGGGGTCGGTCTGCTGATACCCGAGGCCTACGGCGGCCACGGCGCCGCCCCGCTCGAGGCGCTGCGGGTCCAGCTCGCCCTCGGCGCGCTCTCGCCGTCGCTGGTCGCGGCCGTGTCCATGCACCACTTCACCGCCGCCATGCTGTACTCGCTGGCGGTCAAGTCGGGCCGGCTCACCGCCGCGCAGACCGACCTGCTGCGCCGGATCGTGCCGGACCAGCAGGTGCTGGCCTCCGGCTGGTCCGAGGGCCGTACCGCGCAGAACATCCTGAAGCCGGCCGTGACCGCGCGTCCGGTGGAGGGCGGGTTCCTGCTGTCCGGCTCGAAGAAGCCGTGCAGCCTGTCGGGTTCGATGAGCCTGCTCACCGCGTCCATCGCCATCCACGGCGAGGAGGGCGGCGAGCCGGAGCTGGCGCTCGCGCTGGTGCCGGCGGACGCGCCCGGCATGTCCGTGCACCCCTTCTGGGGCAACGACCTGCTGGCCGGCGCGGAGAGCGACGAGGTGCGTCTGGAGGACGTGTTCGTCCCGGCCGAGATGGTCGTCCGGGCCGGCGCCGACGATCCCACCCGCCTCGACGACCTGCAGTCGGCCGGGTTCGTCTGGTTCGAGATGCTGATCTCCGCCGGCTACGCGGGCTCCGCCGCCGCCCTGGTGGAGCAGGTGCTGGAGCGGCAGCGGGGCAGCGCCGAGGAGCGGGCCGCGCTCGCCGTCGACATGGAGGCCGCCCTCGCCCTGCTGGAGGGCGTGGCCCGCGGGACCGGTCCCGAGCCCGGTGACGAGGAGTCGGTGGCGCGGGTGCTTGTTGCCCGGTACGCCGTGCAGAACGCGCTGCCGGGCATCGTGGCCCGCGCGCTGGAGCTGCTCGGTGGGCTGGACTTCATCAACAACTCGGCGAGCGCGCAGGCCGCTGCCGCTACTCGGGCGCTGGCCTTTCATCCGCCGTCCCGTATCGCTGCCGCGGAGCCGCTGCTCGCGTATTTCGGCGGAGGCGCACTGGTCCTGGCGTAAAGCTCGGCAGGCGGAGCTGGGCGGGCGACTGCGGGTCCGTCGTGGCTGGTCGCGCCCACGCGGCGGAGCCGCATATCGACAGGGCCCCGCGCCCCTTGGGGGCGCTGCACCCACCGACCTTATGACCACCCCCCTTTGGAGTGAGCGACACGTGACCGTCATCCAGGAATCCCCCGAAGTACCGGTGGCTTCGGCCGTCGACGACGAGGCGGAGATCCTCAATCTGTACCGGGCCCACCTCAGCAAGGGCCGGGCCACGCTCGCCGAGTTGTTCGGCAGTCACATGGAGGTGGCGTCGGAGGGCGCCTGGCTCACCACCAGCGACGGTGAGCGCTTCCTGAACGCGGGCGGCTACGGCGTGTTCATCATGGGCGCCCGGCACCCGATCGTCATGGAGGAGGTGGAGCGCCAGCTGCGCACCCACCCCACCGCGACCCGCATCCTGCTGGAGCCGACGGTGGCCCGCGCCGCCGAGGCCCTGGTCTCGGTGCTGCCGCCCGGACTCGACCGCGTGCACTTCGCGCTGTCCGGCGCGGAGGCGGTGGAGACCGGTCTGAAGCTGGCCCGCGCGAACGGCTTCAAGCGCACCATCTCGATGCGCGGCGGCTACCACGGCAAGACCCTGGGCGCCCTGTCGGCGACCGCGAAGGACGTCTACCAGGCGCCGTTCCGCCCGCTCGTGCCCGACTTCCAGCACCTGCCGTTCGGCGACGCCGACGCCCTGGAGGCGGAACTGCGGGCGCATCCGGGCGAGGTGTGCGTGATCCTGGAGCCGGTGCAGGGCGAGGGCGGGGTGATCATCCCGCCGAAGGGCTACCTCAAGCGGGTCGAGGAGCTGGTACGCGAGTACGAGGGCTTCCTGATCCTCGACGAGGTGCAGTCCGGCTTCGGGCGGCTCGGTGAGTGGTGGGGCGCCGACATCGAGGGCGTCGTCCCGGACGTCCTGCTCACCGGCAAGGCGCTCGGCGGCGGGGTGATGCCGGTGTCGGCGGCCGTCGCCACCCGCAAGGCGTTCCGCCCCTTCGACAAGGACCCCTACGTCCACACCGCCACCTTCTCCGGGCAGCCGGTGCTGATGGCCGCCGTGCAGGGCGCGATCCGGGCCGTCAAGGAGGAGCGCCTGGTCACCCGGGCGATGGACCTCGGTGCCCGGCTGCTGCCGCGGATCGCGGAGGTCGCCCACCGCAACATCCCCGAGCTGGTCGTGGACGTGCGCGGCCGGGGCCTGCTCATCGGCGTGGAGCTCGTGGAGGCCGGCCTGGCCGGCGAGCTGCTGATCGAGCTGTTCAACCACGGCGTGGTCGCCAACCACTCCATGAACGGCAGCTCGGTGGTGCGGTTCACGCCGCCCGCCGTGCTGGACGACACCGACGTGGACTTCCTCGTCAACTCCTTCGACCTGGCCACCCGCGACCTCATCCGGGGCGCGGCCAAGATGCCGGAAGGCGGTAACTGATCGTGCGGCACGTCGAACTCGATGCCCTGATACCCGCGGAGCAGGCCGAAACGGTCCTGCACGCCGTACGGCGCTGGGAGAAGTACCCGGACCTCGCGCCCCACGTCAACGCGACCACCGTGCACGCCTCCTACCCCGACCCGAAGGCCTCCTCCAGCTGGGAGCTGCACTTCCGCAGCGGCCTGCTGCGCTGGACCGAGGACGACACGGTGCTGCCGGAGAGCGGCGAGATCCGCTTCGAGCAGTCCGACGGCGACTTCGACTCCTTCTCGGGTACCTGGTCGGTCCAGCAGGACGGCGCCGACGTCACCGTCCGCTTCGACGCGGACTTCGACTTCGGCATCCCGAGCCTGGAGGGCATCCTCGATCCGATCGCCGAGCGGGTCATCAAGGAGACCGTCGCCTGGGCGCTGACCGGGCTGTACCCGGCCGTGCGGATCCAGGGCGGCATCGCACTCACCGAGCCCGCCGCGGTCGGCGCCCAGTAGCCCGCCGAGGAGCTGACCATGGACCAGGCGAACCCCTTCGAGACACCGCGCACGTACTCGCTGCACCGCGCCGAGTACCTGGTGGGCCTCGCCGTCACCACCGGCCTGATCGTCTACCACTTCGGCGACATCCGCTGGCTGCCGGCGCTCGGACTGTTCCTCTACATCGACCTGATCGGCTACATCCCCGGCGCCATCGCGTTCAAGAAGAGCGGCGGCCGGCCGATCCACAAGGCGTACTACGTCCTCTACAACGTCATGCACAGCCTCATCACGCAGGGCGCGGTGGCCGCGCTGTGGTGCTGGCTGGTCAGGCCCGAGTGGGCGCTGCTGGTGCTGCCGTTCCACCTGTTCGGCGACCGCGGTCTGTTCGGCAACTTCATGAAGTCCTTCGCACTGCCCTTCGAACCGGTGCGTCAGGAGGGCTATCTGCGGCTGCTGGACGACCTGGGCCTGCCCCACCCGAAGCCGGTCGGGCACGCCATGGACCCGGTGCCGGTCGGGCACGTCCCGGCGCGGCCGGTCGTACGGGAGACGGAGGCCGTGCGATGACCACCGCGACCGGCGTACGGCGGACGGTCCGGCAGGACCCGGCCGAACGCCGCCGGGCCCTGTACCACCTGGCGTCCCCGGTGTCGGTGCTGACCACCGGGCCCGAGGACCGGATGCACGGCACCACCGCGAGCACGGTCACCCTGGTCTCGCGCTCCCCCCTGCTGGTCGGTGTGGCACTGCGGGCGGGCTCGTCCTTCGCCCGGCTGGCCGCCGCCGAGGGCCGGTTCGCGATCAACGTGCTCGGCGGCGACCAGGCCGACGTGGCCCGGCGGTTCGCCGACAGCGGCCGGCCCGACGGTGACGAGGCCTTCGCGGGCCTGGCCTGGACGGCGGACCGCTACGCGCACGCCCCGCTGATCGCGGGCGCGCTCGCCCACTACGTCTGCCGGTTCCACTCCGCGCACGCGGCGGGGGACAGCGAGCTGCTGCTCGGGTACGTCGTCCGCGCCACCGCCGACACCGGGCGGCTCCCCCTGTTCAGTTACGCCGGCGGGCTGTTCGCCGGCTCCCTGCGCCCGGCGAAGGAGGCCGCCGCATCATGAGCGCACCCGTAGCACCCGAGGCCGACTGGGAGAAGGCACCCGGTCTGCTGGACGGCGCGAAGGAACTCACCCTCGGCCCCGAGGAGTGCGACCTCGCCTACTGGATCACCTCGGTGGCCCAGGGCACGCTGCGCGACCGCGGGGTGACCGGCCACCACGAGAACGCGATCACCCCGGACTTCCTCAAGGCGCCGGGCCCGTTGCGCGAGGCGCTGGTCCTGGAGTTCGGCTTCCGGGCACTGGCGGAGGAGCTGGCCACCCGGCTGCTCGGCCACTACGTCTGCGTCGCGCCCGGCATCCCGCAGATGGAGTTCTACGCCACCCAGCTGATCGACGAGGCCCGGCACGCCCGGGTCTTCCGCCAGCACCTGGTGGAGCTGGGCATCCCGGCGAGCACGCTGCTCAAGGACATCGACGAGATGGCCCGGGACTACCGCAAGCGGGTCCTGGACCCGGTGGTGGACTTCACCCTGGACATCGTCCGCGACCAGTCCGACTTCCCCGGCGGGGTGGCCGTGTTCGCCATCATCATCGAGGGCGTGCTCGCCCCGGCGGCCGAGCTGAGCGAGCGCAAGTGGACACCGCTGTCCCCGGCGACCGGCGAGATCTCGCGCGGCACCGCGATCGACGAGATCCGCCACCTCACCGTGGCCAGCACCATCCTGCGCGACCACGTGATCGAGCACCCGGAGTACAAGCCGCGGCTGCTGGAGATCCTGCGCGCGGGCGTGAAGCTGTGGGACGAGATCCCGGACCGGGAGTTCGTCATCCACCGCGAGGAGCTGTTCCAGGAGGGCATGTTCCAGCATGCCGACAAGATCGGGGACTACGAGATCTGGCCGGGTGTCCGGCTGCTCGACACCACCGCCGAACAGCGCTACGACATGGCCGAGCAGTGGACCGACGAGATGGCCGAGGTCCGCATGGACTACATGGGCCTGCCCGTCGGCGTCCTCGCCTCGGAGGCCGGCGCATGAGCACCGGGCGGGCCGCGGTCGTCACCGGCATCGGGTCGTACGTCCCGCCCAACGTGGTGACCAACGACGACCTGGCCGCCCGCCTCGACACCTCCGACGCCTGGATCCGGTCGCGCACCGGGATCGCCGAGCGGAACTTCATCTCCCCGGGCACCTCCACCGGCGATCTGGCGGTGGAGGCCGGCCTGAGGGCGCTGAAGTCGGCGGGCGACGAGCAGGTGGGGGCGGTGGTGCTGGCCACCACCACCCCGGACCAGCCCTGCCCGGCCACCGCACCGCAGGTGGCCGCGCGGCTGGGGCTCGGGCAGGTGCCCGCCTTCGACGTGGCGGCCGTCTGCTCCGGGTTCCTGTACGGCCTGGCCTCGGCCGCGGGGCTCATCGCGGCCGGGATCGCGGACCGGGTGCTGCTGATCGCGGCGGACGCCTTCACCACGATCATCAACCCCGAGGACCGCACCACCGCGGTGATCTTCGCGGACGGCGCGGGCGCGGTGGTGCTGCGCGCGGGCTCGGCCGCTGAACCCGGTGCGATCGGCCCGCTGGTGCTCGGCAGCGACGGCGAGCTGAGCCATCTGATCGAGGTCCCGGCGGGCGGCTCCCGGCAGCGGTCCACCGGCCGGCCGGCCGCCCCGGAGGACCACTACTTCCGGATGCTCGGCCGGGACACCTACCGGCACGCGGTGGAGCACATGACCGCCACCTCCACGGAGGCGGCCGAGCGGGCCGGCTGGCGGCTGGACCACATCGACCGGTTCGTGGCGCACCAGGCCAACGCCCGGATCCTGGAGGCCGTTTCGGACCGGCTCGGCATCCCCGCCGAGCGGCAGCTGAGCAACATCGCGCGGGTCGGCAACACCGGCGCCGCCTCGATTCCGCTGCTGCTCGCCGAGGCCACCGCCGAGGGCCGGCTCGCCGCGGGCCACCGGGTGCTGCTCACCGCGTTCGGCGGGGGCCTGTCCTGGGGTGCCACCACCGTCGTCTGGCCGGAGCTGCAAACCATCTGACCGTTCGTCAGTCACTCATATCGATTCAGCGGTACGCGGGGCGCGTACACCTTCGAAAGGAACCGACATGCTGGAGCAGCTCAAGGAAATCCTGTCCAACAAGCTCAAGGTGTCGCCCGAGTCGATCACTCCGGAGGCCACCCGGGAGGACATCGAGCTGGACTCGCTGGCCGTGGTGGAGCTGTCGCTGCTGCTGAAGTCCGAGCTGGACCTGGACATCAGCGACGACGACCTCCTGGAGGCCGAGACCGTGGGCGACATGGTCCGGCTCATGGAGGAGCGGAGCGCGAAGGTCTGATGGCCGGGATGGACATCGCCGTCACCGGGCTCGGCCTGGTCACCCCGGGCGGTATCGGGGTCGGGCCGAGCTGGGCGGCGGTCTGCGACGGCAGGCCGGCCGCCGCCCTCGATCCGGTGCTGACGGACAACCCCGTACAGATCTCCTGCCGGGTGCCGGACTTCGACCCCGAGATCCTGCTGAGTGCGCGGCGGGCCCACCGCCTGGACAGGTTCGTGCAGTTCGCGCTGGTCGCCGCGCACGAGGCGGTGGCCGACGCGGGCCTCGACCCGCAGACCTGGGACGGCGCACGCGTGGGCGTCGTGCTGGGCTGCGCCGACGGCGGTCCGGGCACGGTCGAGGAACAGCACCATGTGCTGCGCGAGCACGGCGCCGACCGCGTGTCGCCGCTCCTGCTGCCCATGCAGCTGCCGAACATGCTGGCCGGTCAGACGGCCATCGAGTTCGGGGCGACCGGACCCAACCTGGTGGTGGCCACCGCCTGTGCCTCGGGCGCGACCGCCATCGGGACCGCCCGGGACCTGCTGGCGCTCGGCCGGTGCGACATCGTACTGGCGGGCGGCAGCGAGGCCATGATCACCCCACTGGTCATGGCCGGGTTCGCGCAGATGGGCGCGCTCTCCAAGCGGCACGACGATCCGGCGGCCGCGTCCCGCCCGTTCGACGTGGACCGCGACGGCTTCGTCGCCGGTGAGGGCGCGGGGATCCTCGTGATGGAGCGTGTCGCGGACGCCCGCGCCCGCGGTGCGCACATCCACGGCCGGATCATCGGGTACGGCGCGACCGCCGACGCGCATCACATGACGTCGCCGCATCCCGACGGTGCGGGGATCGAGGCTGCGGTGCGCGCGGCGCTGGCCGATGCGGGTGCCGATCCGGACGACGTGCAGCACGTCAACGCCCATGGGACTTCGACTCCGTTGAACGATCTGTCGGAGGCCCGGATGATCCAGCGGACCCTGCGTGGGGATCCGGTGGTCACGTCCACGAAGGGAGTCACCGGTCATCTGCTGGGTGCCGCCGGCGCGGTCGAGGCCGCGTTCGCTGTGCTCAGCGTGGAGCACGAGTTGATTCCGCCGACCGCCAACCTGGTCATGCCTGATCCTCGGATCGAGGTCAAGTTGGCCCAGACCGTCACTGAGATGCCGATCGACCTGGCGTTGAGCAATTCGCTGGGGTTCGGTGGGCAGAACACTTCGCTCGCCATCGCACCTGCCTAGTCCGGTTGTTCGGCGGGTGCGGGCCGTCCTGGGCTGGTCGCGCCCACGCGGCGGAGCCGCACAGGCAATGCAGCCCCGCGCCCCTACAGGGCGCTTTCACAGCCGTCCGCTGAGCAGCCTCCGCGGGCGGCTGTTCCCCGTCCCCCTCCTCTTCACTGCTCTGGAGTCTCCATGTCCACCAGCGGTTCCCCACCCCGGTCCGGCCGGCTCGGTACCGGGCACATCCTGTTCCTGATCGTCGCCGCCGCGGCCCCGCTCTCCGCCATGGTCGGCACGGTCCCCCTCGCGTTCGCCTTCGGTGACGGAGCCGGGGTGCCGGCTGCCTTCCTGTTCGCCGGGGTCACCCTGCTGTGCTTCTCGGTCGGGTATGCGGTGAGTGCGCGTCGTACCGGAGGCTCGGGCGGGTTCTACGCCTCGGTGGCCGACGGGCTCGGGCGGCCGCCCGCGGTCGCCGCCGGGTATGTCGCCCTGCTGTCGTACAACTGCGCGACGATCGGGCTGGCGGGTGCGCTCGGGTACTTCACCCACCTGGTCTTCGCCGCCCACGGGATGACGGTGTCCTGGGAGTGGTGCGCGGCCGTCGGGCTGGTGCTGACGGCCGTCCTCGGCTACCGGGAGATCGCGCTCAGCGCCCGGGTGCTGGCCCTGCTGATGCTCGGCGAGATCGGCGTGCTGGCCGCCCTGGACGTGGCGATCCTGGCCCGGCACGGACTGCACGCGCTGCCCACCGCCTCGTTCTCCCCGCACGTCGCGGCCGGGCACGGCGTCGGTGTCTCGCTGATGTTCGCGTTCGTCTCCTTCATCGGCTTCGAGTCGGCCGCCCTGTACGGCAAGGAGGCGAAGGACCCGCGGCGCAGCGTGCCCCGGGCCACCTACGCGGCCGTCGTCCTGATCGCCGGTTTCTACGCCCTCACCAGCTGGCTGGCGGTCGGCGCGGTCGGCAGCGACAAGGTGCGCGAGGTCGCGGGCAGGCAGATGGGCGATCTGTTCTTCGTGCTCGGCGACGACTTCCTCGGCAAGGCGGGCAGCACCGGGCTCCAGGTCCTGCTCTGCACCAGTCTGTTCGCGGCGACGCTGGCCCTGCACAGTGCCGCCAACCGCTACGCCCAGGTACTCGCCGAGGACGGTCTGCTGCCGCGCGGGCTGGCCGCCGAGCACCCGCGCCACCGCTCCCCGCACCGGGCCAGCCTCGCGCAGAGCGCGCTGACCACGCTGGTCGTGGGCGGTTTCGCCGTCGCCGGTCTCGACCCCTACGCCGATCTGACCACCAGCATGCTCGGTCTCGGCACCCTGGGCATCGTCGCCCTGCAGGCGCTGGCCGCGCTGTCCGTGCTCGGGCTGCGGCTGCGGGGCGGCGGCGGGCACTGGTGGCGGGAACTGCTCGCCCCGCTGCTGGGCTTCGCCGGCCTGGCCGCCTCGGTGTGGCTGGTGGTGGGCAACTTCGACATGCTGACCGGCTCCCCGTCCAAGGTCATCGCCGCGCTGCCCTGGCTGCTGCCGCTGGTCGCCCTGGGCGGCCTGCTGTACGCGGCCCGCCTGCGCTCGGCCCACCCGCTCCGCTACCGCCTGCTCGGCACCCGGCACACCGCGACCGCCGTACCGGAGCAGTCCCCCGCCTCCTCCCCCGCCCTGTCAGGAGACCGCCATGCATGATCCCAACGAGCTGATCGAGGCCGGTCCGGACGCCGTACGACGCCTGGCGCGCCGCCGCTACGACCTCGACCTGGACGCCCTGAGCACCGCGCTGCACGCCCGCTCGGCCACCCAGGCCGAGGTGACCCGGCTGCGCACGGAGCTGAACCGCACCGCCAAGGCCCGCCGCTCCGGCCCGCCCACCGAGGCGGAGAAGGAGGCCGCACGGGCGCTGCGCGCCGAGGTGCAGCAGGCCGAGGGCGCCGCCCGCACGGCCGCCGGCGAGCTGACGGAGCTGCTGCTCGGCATCCCCAACCTCCCGCTGGACACGGTCCCGGACGGCGACTCGGAGAAGGAGGCCGTGGAGATACGGCGCGGTGGTCCGGCCCCGCGCCCCTCGGCCGGCGCCCGGCACCACGCGGAGATCGGCGAGGCCCTCGGCATCCTCGACTCCCCCGCGGCCGCGGGGCTCTCCGGCGCCCGCTTCAGCGTCTCGCACGGCGCCGGAGCCCGTCTCGAAAGGGCCCTCGGCAACTTCTTCCTCGACCTGCACACCCGCGAGCACGGCTACACCGAGCAGTCGGTGCCGTTCCTGGTCAGCCGCGACACCATGACCGGCACCGGGCAGCTGCCCAAGTTCGAGGAGGACCTGTTCCGCACCCAGGTCGGCGACCGCGAACTGTTCCTGATCCCGACCGCCGAGGTCCCGCTGACCAACCTGGTGGCCGGACAGCTCCTGGACGCCCGGACGCTGCCGTACGCGTTCACCGCCCGCACCCCCTGCTTCCGCGCCGAGGCGGGGGCGTACGGCCGTGACACCCGGGGCGTCCTGCGTCTGCACCAGTTCGAGAAGGTGGAGCTGGTACGCGTCTGCGCCCCGGAGGAGGCCCAGGAGCAGCTGGAGCTGATGGTCTCGCAGGCGGAGGAGTGCCTGCGCCGGCTCGAACTCTCCTTCCGGACCGTGCTGTTGCCCGCGGGCGACATGGGCTTCTCGGCGCGGATGACGTACGACATCGAGGTCTGGCTGCCGGGCGGCGGCTCCTACCGGGAGATCTCCTCGGTCTCCGACTGCGGCACCTTCCAGGCCCGCCGCGCCGACATCCGGGTCAAGCGCGCCGACGGCCGCAAGACCCCGGCGGCCACCCTGAACGGCTCGGCCCTCCCGATCGGCCGCACGGTCGCCGCGCTGCTGGAGCAGGGCGTCCAGGAGGACGGGTCCGTGCTCCTGCCCGAGGCGCTGGTGCCGTACACCGGCTTCCGGCGCATCCTGCCGGACGGGTCCACCGAGTAACGCCCGTAAGAGGAACCAGGAGTTGAGGTTGCCGAAAAACCCGCCCGCCCCGCCCGAGGCCTGCGGTCCTCCGGCGGGGCGGGCGCCCTGGCATCACAGCGTCGCGGTCGTCCCCTCCCCGGACCCGCTGCCGGCGAGCCACTCGTCCCATCCCAGGTTGAAGTCGGCGTAGCCGTTGTCGGCCGGGGCCTTGGCGCGGGTCGAGCCGGTGATGGTGACGGGGTCGCCCTGCTTGACCTGCTGGTAGAACCACTTGGCGTCCGACATGGACAGGTGGACGCAGCCGTGCGAGCCGCGGGCGCTGCCGCTGCCCGGGTTGGGGTCGCCGGTCGAGAAGTGCACGTACGTGCCGGACTGGGTCAGGTGGACGTCCCAGGGCAGCGTCAGGTCGTAGTAGTTGGGGCTGCCCTTGTCGCAGCTGATGCCGACGCTGCAGGAGGTCATGTGGACCTTCTCCTGCTTGTCGATGACGGCCATCGTGCCGTTCCACGTCGGATACTGGGGGCTGCCCGCGTTGATCGACAGGGTGCGCACCGCCTTGCCGTTCCGGGACACCTTCATGGTGTGGCCGGTCACCGAGACATCCGCGCGCACGTCGTCGCCGACCGTGAAGGTGTGCGTGTAGGCGCGCACGCCGTAACGTCCGGCTCCGTTGCTGACGCCCTTCATGTCGGCGTCGATCTTCACCTTCGTGCCGGAGGGCCAGTACGTCTTCGGTCGCCAGTCGGCGCGCTTGTCGCCGAACCAGTGCCAGGCGCCGGCCACCGGCTGCGAGGCGCTCACCTTCATGTGCTTCTCGACCGTGGCCCGTGCCTTCGCCGCCACCGGGTTCGTGAAGACCACCGAGATCGGCATGGCCACGCCGACCGTGGATCCCGTCTGCGGGGTGATCGTCTCCAGCAGCATGGGCGGACCCGCGGGCTTCGTCGGCGACGGAGAGGCGCTCGCGCTCGGCTTGCCCGACGGCTTCGCGTCGTCCCCGCTCGCCTTGTCACTGTCGCCCCCGCCGCAGGCGCTCGCGCCCACCAGCACCGCAGCCGTGACGAATGCGATCCCTATGCCGCCCTTGCGCCGTCCCACGACCTGCCCCCGCTCTCTCGTTCTTCGGCCCTGCCAGGCCCGGCTCACTGTCAGACAGCGTAGGCGTGCGCCGCAGTTGCGCGCGTCGTGTAAAGCGTGTGTCAAAACTCGGGGCGCATCCCGACCGGGTCGGCTCTTTCCGGGTGCAGGGCTCCGGGAGGCGGGATCGAGGTGTGCGGCCACGATCCCCGCCCCTTTGTGGCCCGTGGTTCACGCGCCCATCATGTGCACCCCGCCGTCCACGTGGACGACCTCGCCGGTGGTGCGCGGGAAGAAGTCCGACAGCAGGGCCACGACCGCGCGGGCGGCCGGGTCCGGGTCGGTGAGGTCCCAGCCGGCCGGGGCCCGCTCGGTCTCCCAGACGTCGGCCAGCTGCGAGAAGCCGGGGATGGACTTGGCGGCCATGGAGCGCAGCGGGCCGGCCGCGACGAGGTTGCTGCGGATGCCGCGGGGGCCGAGGTCGCGGGCGAGGTAGCGGCTGGTGGACTCCAGCGCCGCCTTGGCCACGCCCATCCAGTCGTAGTGCGGCCAGGCGACCGTCGCGTCGAAGGTGAGACCCACGACCGAGCCGCCGCGCCGTTCCAGGAGCGGCAGGCAGGCCGTGGTGAGGGACTTCAGGGAGTACGCCGACACCTGCACGGCCGTCGACACGTCGTCCCAGGTGCCGTCCAGGAAGGAGAAGGCGCCCAGGGGGCCGTAGGCGATGGAGTGGACCACGCCGTCGAGGGAGTCGACGTGCTCGCCGACGCGGTCGGCGAGGGTGTCCAGGTGGGCCTGGTCGGTGACGTCCAGCTCGATGACGGGGGCGGGCTTGGGCAGCCGGGACGCGAAGCGCTCGATGAGGGTCAGCCGGCCGAAGCCGGTCAGCAGGACCTCGGCGCCCTCCTCCTGGGCGATCCGGGCCACGTGAAAGGCGATGGAGGCGTCCGTGACGACCCCGGTCACCAGGATCCGCTTGCCGGCGAGGATGCCGCTCATGCCACCGACACCCCCTTCGGCAGGGCGCTGACCAGCGGGGAGTCATGGTCCTGGGGGCCGAGGGCGCTGCCGCCGCCGGGTGCGCCGAGGCTCTCGAAGAAGGCGGCGTTGGAGGCCGCGTGGTCGTCGCCCCACTCCTCGGGCAGGTCGTCCTGGAAGTAGATGGCGTCGACGGGGCACACCGGTTCGCAGGCGCCGCAGTCCACGCACTCGTCCGGATGGATGTACAGGGCGCGTTGCCCCTCGTAGATGCAGTCCACGGGGCATTCGTCGATGCAGGAGCGGTCCTTGACGTCGACGCAGGGCAGTCCGATGACGTAGGCCATGCTCAACTCCTTCCGAAGTGCGATGGGTTCACCGGACCGGTCGGCCGGTGGTGCGCTCGCCGAGGGTCAGCACGGTGGCGGCGAGAAGGGTCATGGCGGCGGCGATGACGGCGAACAGGGCGCCGGGGCCGTGCGCCTCCAGAACCGGGAGCAGTACGAACGGCAGTGCGGCGGCGCTGAGTTTGGACAGCGAGTAGGCGGCGCCGGAGGCGGTGGCCCGGATCGCGGTGGGGTACTGCTCGGACAGGTAGACGTGCGAGACGCTGGAGAACACGTTGCTGCACAGGGTGTAGGCGAAACCGCAGGTGACGATCAGCTCGGCCGAGCCGGCGTAGGCGAAGCCGAGTCCGGCCAGGACCATGGCGGCCGCCGACAGCGCGATCAGGGTGCGCCGCTCGACGCGGTCCACGACGGGCAGGGCGAGCGCGGAGCCCACCGGGTAGCCGAGGAAGGACAGCGCCGTGAAGCCGAGGCCGGCGACGACGCCGTAGCCCTTGGCGGCGACGATCTGCGGGGCGAGTGTGCCGAAGCCGTAGTAGCCGACGACCGACAGCACGCAGAACAGCCAGAGGACGAGGGTGCGGCGCAGCATGCCGGAGCGGAGGACGTCCCGCAGCCGGGACTCCTCGGCCACCGGGGCCGGTTCGGCCGGCGCGGGCGTCTCCAGCGGCAGTCCGCGGCCCGCCGCCTCCGCCTCCATGCGGTCGACCAGCCGCTCGGCCTCCGCGGTCCGGCCGGTCGCGGCCAGCCAGCGCGGGGACTCGATCAGCTGCCGGCGCAGCACCCACACCACGGCCGAGCCCAGCGCGCCGAGCACGAACAGCCAGCGCCAGCCGGCCACGCCCAGCGGGGTCAGCGGCACCAGCCACAGCGCGGCGAAGCCCACCGCGGGCACTCCGCAGAAGGCGAGGGTGTAGGCCCAGGCGATGAACCGGCCGCGCTTCTTCGCGGGCAGCACGTCGGCCAGGTAGCAGTCGGACAGGGCCTGTTCGGCGCCGATTCCGATCCCGGCGAGGAAGCGGGTGACGATCAGCCACGTGGCGTTCGGGGAGAAGGCGCCGAGCAGCGAGAACACCGAGTAGATGGCGAGGTTGACGAGGAAGGCCCGGCGCCGGCCGAACCGGTCGGCGATCCGGCCGAGCGTCAGGGAACCGATGAACTGGCCGACGAACACGGAGGCCAGGACGAGTTTGAGCGAGGTGGCGCCGAAGCCGAAGCCGCTCTGCAGCACTTTGCCGATGGTGCCCGACAGGTTGTTCTCGAAGGTGTCGAAGAACAGGCCGACGCCGATGACCGCGGTGAGTCTGCGGTGCAGGGGAGTGATCGGCATACGGTCCAGGCGGACCCCGATCGGGGCGGGAGCGGTGACACCGCCCGCCGCCGCGGTGGTCTGGGACATGGGGCTGGCTCCTTTGGGGACTCCTTGCGAACGCCCCCGTCGCTCCTCGGAAGGAACCGCCCGGGCCGCCGGCGGGCCCGGGCGTGCGGCCCGGGGGCCGGAATGTGGGGGGTGTGGGGGAAGCAGCGGTGTGAGTAAGGGAGGTGGGGGAGGTCAGGCCGCCTCTTCCATGGCCCGGCGGCGGAGCTGCTCCTCCACGTCACCGCGCCGCACGGGCGCGCTGACCTCGTGCAGGTAGGAGGCGACCTCGCGGTACGAGGCCCAGAACCCGACCTCGTGGTACGGCACCCCGCGCTCGGCGCAGTACTCCATCGTCAGCTCCCGGGCCCGCCCCAGGTTCTTCTGCGGCATGGCCGGGAACAGGTGGTGCTCGACCTGGTAGTTGAGGCCGCCGTAGAGGAAGTCGACCAGCCAGTTGGGGCGGATGTTGCGGGAGGTGAGGACCTGGCGCTCCAGCCAGTCCAGGGTCTCCTCCTCGCCGTCGCGGACCTCCATGCCCTTGTGGTTCGGGGCGAAGATCATCCCGAAGTAGACGCCCAGGGCGGCGTGCTGGACCAGAATGAAGGCGACCGCGAGGCCCGGGGACAGGACGGTGAAGACGAGGCCGAGGTAGACGGCTGCGCGCAGCAGGATCAGGAAGGTCTCCAGGGCCGGCCGCTTGGTCTTGCCCTGGACGATCGACAGGACCGCGGTCCTCAGCATCTTGAAGCCCTCGAGCACCAGCAGCACGAAGAACAGCACGCTCTGGTAGCGCACGACGAACTTCTGGGTGCCCTTGCGGCTCGGGTACTGCTTGATGTCGAAGATGGCGGTGCGCCGGCCGATGTCCGGGTCCATGTCCAGGTGGTTGGGGTTGGAGTGGTGCCGGTTGTGGTGGTTGACCCACCAGCCGTAGCTGACCCCGTTGACCAGGTTGGCGTGGATGTAGCCGACCGCGGAGGCGGCCCTCTTGCTGCGGAACATCGCCTTGTGGCCGGCGTCGTGCCACATGAACGCCGACTGGCCGCCGCACAGGCCCATCCACAGGGCCGTGACCAGCTGCCACCAGGAGTCGCCCAGCTCGAAGAAGGCTGCGAACCCGAGCAGCAGCAGGGCGGTGTTGAGGACCAGCTTGCCCACGTAGTACCGGGGGTCGAGGTCGAGGAGACCCTCGGCCTTGACCCGTTTGAGCAGTTCGGCGAAGGTCGCCGAGGCACCGGTGCGCTGCCCGGCGCCGGCGCCTCCACCGGCGGCGAGTGCCCCGGCTTCTTGTATGTGCGGACGCTGCATGCGTTGCTCTCCTTGGGAGAAGTGCCCGGATCGGGCGGCGGCGCCGCTGCTGCGCGGACCTGCGGGCGCCGCGAGTCGACAAGGCTCCCGCGTGCGGTCACCGTCGCGGGTCGGGTCCTGTCGTCAGACTCCCGTCGTCTTCCCGGAGGGCGGCAGGCGGGAGTCTGACGACAGGGCCCAGTGCCCGCCCGGCGGACCGAGGAGACGGGAGCACAGTGCGGTACTCCCGGGCCCGGACCGCCGGGCGAACGTGTGTCCAGCGTTCCGTGGAGCGCTGATGTGGCACTGATGTCCCTCTGATCGGACGTGCCGTGCCGGGTTCAGGCAGCCGCCCCGGCGCTCAGCCGCTCGTCCAGGGCGCGGACCACCGCGTCGGCGGCCTCGGCGACCGCCTGGTCGTCGGGGGCCCCGATGACGGCCATCAGCTGCTCGACCATGGCGTGCTGGAGTTCCTCGGTGGACTGGCTCATGTCGTCGTCTCCTTGGGGTGAGGGGGGTCAGAAGGCGTTGCAGGCACGGAAGATGTGCGCGAAACCGGGCAGCGAGGCCTGCGGCCCGTCGAAGGCGACGTACTCGGGAATCAGCACGTCGGGGGCCCACTTCTGCTTGTACGACAGCTGCGTCTGCGCCGGGTACAGCGCCGCGCCCTCGGCCCACAGGGCATGCATCAGCCATTGGAACGCGGGGCTGTGGCCGTCGAGTTCGTGGCCCGCGTCCAGGCCGGTGAACGGCGTGAACCCGAAGTGCAGCCACTCGACGCCCTCGGCCCGGAACACCTCGATGGCGTGCGCGTTGATGGCCTCCATCAGGCCCGGGGAGCCCTCGGGGACACGGCGGCTGAGGTCGTGCATCCAGCCGGCCCGGCTGCCGTAGACCGGCGAGTACGAGATGTAGGCGACCGGCGCGCCGTCGATGGTGCCGGTGAAGAGCCGCCGGTGCGCCTGGGCCGCGCCGCCGATCTGGCCGACGAGGAACTCCAGTTGCTGGGCGCCGCCCTTGGAGCCGAGCCAGGCCCGGTCGATGGCGGCGATGGCGTCCTGCACGTCGGCCGCGTCGACCTCCTGGACCTGCAGGCCGTTGCGGTGGGCGCGGGAGATCTTGTTGCGCAGCTGCATGAACTTGGTGCCGCGCAGGGTGAACTCGGGGAGGCTCACCGCCCAGGACGCGCCGACCTGGTTGACGGTGAAGCCGAGCGCGGCGTAGCGCTCGGCGTCGCTGCGCTGGAGCTGGACGCCGACGAGGGTGAGGCCCTCGTCGCGGACGTACTTGCGGAAGGCCTCGAGGAGGGTGCCGTAGTCCTGCTCGGCGGCGAAGGGGCCGCCGAACTGCACGGCGTGGCGGCCGGTGCGGCGGTAGACGACGACACCGTCCGCGTCCGGGACGGTGAAGACACTGTTTCCGCTGTTGAGCGCCAGGAACGAACTCGGGTTCTCGCTTGCCGTGTGGGCCCGTATCGCCTCGAGAACCGGGTTGTCCGTGCTGGTTTCGGTGGTGGTCGCGGTCATTCCCGTACCCCTTTCGGGAGCGTTTTCCATCGAAGGGAGTACAGCACCGAGAGGATGCCCGGGAAAAGGGCCACAAGGAATTCATTGCCAGTGTCAGAAGCGTGTCAGCATTCCGTCAGCGAGTGATGCCATTGTGGTTCCAGACCGGAATTCCGTACGCGGTGATCCTGAATTCACCACTCGTCGCACGGAACGAACTTTTCCCACCCGGTGCTGCGCCAACGGCGGCTCGGCACCGGTCCCCCAGGACCGCCGGCCGCCCCCCGTCCCGGCGGAGCAACCGCCCCGGCGGGCCGTCCAGGAAGCAGACGCCCGCCGGGGCGCGGCGCGTTCGGTCACCCTTCCTTCACCGCAGCCCGACCCCGTAAAGAAACACCTTCGCCAGGAATTTTCACCAAGGGGGGAAGACATGCTGAGGTTCTCCATTCTCGGGGCACTGCAGATACTCACCGCCGTCGGCCCGGCGGACATCTCCGGCGATCTGCAACGCACCCTGGTGCAGACGCTGCTGGTCAGCGAGGGCCAGCCGGTGTCCGGGGAGAGCCTGGCCGAGGCGATGTGGGGGGACGCCGTCCCCGACAACCAGGCCAACGCCCTCCAGGCCCATGTCAGCCGGTTACGCCGCAGACTCCGTGACCTGGAGCCGGACCGGCCGGCCTCCCGGGTGACCATGCACCCCTCCGGCTACCGGCTCGGCATCGGGGAGGGCGAGCTGGACGCGGCCGAGTTCATCAGGGCGGTGCGGCTGGCCGAGTCCGCCGCGCCGGACGACGCGGCCCGCACGGCACGGCTGCTGGGCGACGCGCTCGGGATGTGGCGCGGCCCCGTCTTCGGCGGGTTCGCCGGCGGGACGCTGTGCCAGCTGGCGGGCGCCCGCTACGAGGAGTACCGGATGCGGGCCATGGAGCTGCGCTTCGACGCCGAGCTGCGGCTGGGCCGGCACGCATCCGTGCTCGCGGAGCTGACCGAGGCGCACACCAACCACCCCTTGCGGGAACGCTTCTGCGAGCAGCTGATGATCGCCCTGTACGGCTCGGGACGACAGGCCGACGCCCTCGACGTCTTCCGCCGGATGCGCCGCCACCTCGACGACGAGCTGGGCATCCAGCCCTCCCCCGCCCTGCGCCGGGTGGAGAGCGCCATCCTCTCCCACGACCCCGCCCTGACCGGCGACCTGCGCCTGCAACCGGTCTGAGAACCGGTCGACTTGAGGGAGGAGCGAGTCGAACCGCGTAAGCAGTCCGTCAGTCACCGGTCAGTCCGCCTTGGCACGCTCGACGGGCAAGTGGAATCAGACCCCCTACCTTCGGAGGCCCCATGACCACGAGCCAGACCCCGGCACACGCGGCGACGCATACGCCCACCCGTGTCGCCGCGGCGCGCCCGTTACGGACCTTCCTCGCGCTGGACGCGGCCGTTACCGCCGCCAACGGCCTCATCTACCTGCTCGCCGCGGGCCCGGTGGGCGATCTGCTCGGACTCGGCACCGGGTTCCTGCGGGGCATCGGCGTGTTCCTCACGGTGTACGGCGGCCTCGTGGCGCTGCTGGCGAGCCGCCCGGTGCCGAGCACGGCCGCCACCAAGGCGGTCATCGAGGCCAACGCGCTGTGGGCGGTGGCGTCCGTCGCCACCGCGCTCTTCGGCTGGTTCGGCCCGAACACCGTCGGCACGGTGTGGACCGTGCTGCAGGCAGCGGTCGTAGGGGCGTTCGCCGTACTCCAGTCGAGCGGGCTGCGCCGGCTCGCTGACTGACGTTCCGTCACTTCAGGAATCAGGGGGAGACATGAGGTCCCACGTCGAGGAACTGGCCGGCATACGCGAGAGCGTTCTCGCCGGCCCCGGTGAGAAGGCGACCGCCGCCCAGAAGGCCAAGGGCAAGCTCACCGTGCGCGAACGCATCGGCCTGCTCCTCGACGAGGGCTCCTTCCAGGAGGTCGAACCGCTGCGCAGGCACCGGGCGACCGGATTCGGCCTGGAGGCGAAGAAGCCGTACACCGACGGTGTCGTCACCGGCTGGGGCACGGTCGAGGGCCGTACCGTCTTCGTCTACGCCCATGACTTCCGGATCTTCGGCGGTGCGCTGGGCGAGGCCCACGCCACCAAGATCCACAAGATCATGGACATGGCCATCGCGGCGGGCGCGCCCCTGGTCTCCCTGAACGACGGCGCGGGCGCCCGCATCCAGGAGGGCGTCACCGCGCTCGCGGGCTACGGCGGCATCTTCCGGCGCAACACGGCAGCGTCCGGTGTCATCCCGCAGATCAGCGTGATGCTCGGCCCGTGCGCCGGAGGTGCCGCCTACAGTCCCGCGCTCACCGACTTCGTGTTCATGGTCCGCGAGACGTCCCAGATGTTCATCACCGGACCTGACGTCGTCAAGGCGGTGACGGGCGAGGAGATCACCCAGAACGGCCTGGGCGGCGCCGACGTGCACGCGGAGACCAGCGGGGTGTGCCATTTCGCCTACGACGACGAGGAGACGTGCCTGGAAGAGGTCCGCTACCTGCTGTCCCTCCTCCCCCGCAACAACCGCGAGAACCCGCCCGCCGTGCCCTGCGACGACCCGGCCGACCGCCGCTGCGAGACGCTGGCCGACCTGGTACCGGTCGACGGCAACCGGCCGTACGACATGGCCAGGGTCATCGAGGAGATCGTCGACGACGGCGAGTACCTGGAGGTCCACCAGCGCTGGGCGCGGAACATCATCTGCGCGCTGGCCCGGCTGGACGGCCAGGTCGTCGGGATCGTCGCCAACCAGCCGCAGGCCCTGGCCGGCGTCCTGGACATCGAGGCGTCCGAGAAGGCGGCGCGCTTCGTGCAGCTGTGCGACGCGTTCAGCATCCCGATCGTCACCCTGCTCGATGTGCCCGGCTTCCTGCCGGGCGTCGGCCAGGAGCACGGCGGCATCATCCGCCACGGCGCGAAGCTGCTCTACGCCTACTGCGACGCGACCGTGCCCCGCATCTCCCTGATCCTGCGCAAGGCCTACGGCGGCGCCTACATCGTCATGGACTCCCAGTCGATCGGCGCCGACCTCACCTACGCCTGGCCCACCAACGAGATCGCCGTGATGGGCGCGGAGGGTGCCGCGAACGTCATCTTCCGCCGCCAGATCGCCGAGGCCGACGACCCCGAGGCCAAGCGTGCCGAGCTGGTCAAGGAGTACAAGGCCGAGCTGATGCACCCGTACTACGCGGCCGAGCGCGGCCTGGTGGACGACGTCATCGACCCCGCCGACACCCGCCGCGTCCTCATCGGCGCGCTGGCGATGCTGCGCACCAAGCACGCCGAGCGTCCCGCCCGCAAGCACGGCAACCCCCCTCAGTGACGGAGGTCCCCATGTCCGTATCCCCCACAGCCCCCATCCGCGTCGAGAAGGGCGAGGCCACGGAGGAGGAGCTGGCCGCCCTCGCGGTGCTGCTGCTCAGCCGTACCGCCCTGGCCGGGTCCGGCGCCGAGCCCTCCTCCCCGGGCACCACGTCCTGGCGCCCGCACGCCTTCCACGCCCCCCACAGCTGGCAGCGCTCCTGACGACCGCCGCCGCGCCGAGCGGCCCGGCACACACCGGACACGTGTGCCCCACGTCCTCGCAGGTCGCCAGGGTGTCGAGGGCGACGACCTGGACGCGCGGGGTCAGCACGTTCTCCGCGGTGAGGT
>NZ_JBSFHY010000008.1:253969-285464 GCF_053597295.1 Streptomyces sp. NPDC001450 | reverse complement strand
GGTGTTTCCGACTCTATCAGATCTTTTCTCGATCCGATTTCCTCGGTGCTTTCCAGGTTTCCGCTCTCGCGGTTTCCTTTCCGGCGGTTCCGACTCTATCAGATCCTTTCGGTGTCTGACCCCAGTCAGCGGGGCTTGTCTTCGCGGCTGTTGGGCCGTTCCGACGTCTCAAACCTTAGCGGATCCGCCCGGCGATTCCCAATCGGGCCGCCGAGTCCCTATTCGAATTGAATTCGGGCACGCCGAAATCAATCCCATCGGGAGATCGTGCTGGTGGTGTGAGGTGCCGCTCGAGGCGGCGGAGGTGCTGCCGAAAAACCGTTACGGCTCTGCGGCAACCCGAAGAACTCTACGGATTGCGCAGGGGCGTGTCAACCATCCCTGTCAAGATCTTTTGTGGGTGCCTCAGTCCAGGTCGCTGAGGCGGCCGCCGGCGTCCGGCTGGGCGTGTTCCACCCGGCGGAGCAGTCTGGTCAGGACCTCGCCGAGGACCGTGCGCTCCGCAGGGGTGAGGTCCTGGAGCAGGTCCTCCTCGAAGACGGTCGCGAGGCGCATCGCCTCCAACCACTTCTCCCGGCCCTCGGGGGTCAGCTCGACGATGACCCGGACGCGGTTGGACTCGTCACGCTCCCGGGTGACCAGCCCCTCGGCCACCATGCGGTCGATCCGGTGGGTCATGGCGGCCGGCGTGAGGCCGAGTCGCTTGGCGAGGTCGCTGGGTCCCATGCGGTACGGGGCGCCGGAGAGGACCAGCGCCTTGAGGACCTCCCAGTCGGCGCTGCCGATGCCGAGGGCGGCGGTCTGGCGGCCGTAGGCGACGTTCATCCGGCGGTTCAGCCGGGACAGTGCCGACACGATCTTCTCGACCTGGGGGTCGAGGTCCTGGAACTCGCGCTGGTAGGCGGCGATCTGTTCTTCGAGCGTCGGCTCCGTGACGCCGGGGGTCTCGGCCATGGCCGCAGTATCGCACGGAGCCACTTTGCCTTGAAGTCCTTCGATGTGTACTCTTTAGCTTCGAACTTTAGCTTTGAAGTCTTCACTCCTAACTAGTGAGAGAGGTGAACGTGACCAGGGCGATGGGCGCAGCGATGCGCCGGATCCACGTGGGCAACGCACTCAGCGCGTTCGGGCTCGGTTTCACGGTCCCCTACCTGTACGTCTATGTGGCGCAGGTGCGGGGCCTTGGAGCCATGACGGCGGGACTCGTGCTCGCCGTCTTCGCCGTGGCCGCGCTGATCGTGCTGCCGTTCGCCGGCAGGGCGATCGTGCGGCGCGGCCCGCTGCCGGTCCTGCTCGCAGCCCTGGTCACCGCCGCGCTGGGCGCGCTGAGCCTGGGCCTCGCGGGCAACGCGGGCGCCGTACTGCTGTCCGCCGCGGCGCTCGGGGCGGGGCAGGCCGTGATGCAGCCGGCGCTGGCGACGATGATCGTGGACTGCTCCACGGCGGAGACGCGGTCGCGGGCGTTCGCGATGCAGTTCTTCCTGCAGAACCTGGGGCTCGGCGTCGGTGGGCTCATCGGCGGTCACCTCGTCGACACCACGCGGGTCTCCTCCTTCACGCTGCTGTTCGCGATCGAGGCGGCGATGTTCCTGCTGCTGGTCGCGGTGATGGCGACCGTGCGGATGCCGCACTCGCCGCGGATCGCCGACGCGCCGGCCGCATCGGGGAAGGCCAGCTGGAAGCTGTTGCTCGGGAACCGGGCGATGGTGCAGCTGTGTGTGCTGGGCTTCGTGCTGTTCTTCGCCTGCTACGGGCAGTTCGAGTCGGGGCTGAGCGCCTACGGCGTGGAGGCCGCGGGGATATCCACCTCCGCGCTCGGTACGGCGCTGGCTGCCAACACGATGATGATCGTTGTGGCGCAGTTCGCCGTGCTGAAGTTCGTGGAGCGGCGTCGGCGGTCCCGTGTGATCGCCGGTGTGGGGCTCATCTGGGCCGTGGCGTGGCTTGCGGCGGGGTACGCGGGGCTGGGGCACGGCAGCCAGGAGATGGCGACTGCTGCGTTCGTGTCGACGTACGCGCTGTTCGGGCTGGGTGAGGCGATGTTGTCGCCGACGGTTGCTCCGCTGGTGGCGGATCTGGCGCCGGAGGGGATGGCTGGCCAGTACAACTCCGCTTTTGCGCTGGTCAAGCAGCTGGCGCTGGCCGTTGGGCCGGCGGTGGGCGGGCCTCTCGGAGCGTCCCTGCATGCCCCGTACATCGTGACCTTCCTGCTGTTCTCCCTTGGCATCACTGTGCTGGCGCTGCGACTGGGGCGGCGGCTCACCGTTGCCCAGGATCAGCCGTGGGCTGCGGCGAGGACCAGCCGCGTGGTCGCCCGGGGTGGAGCTGCGGAGCCGGTTGCCGCGGAGGCATAAGGCACCCGGCGACGGACCGCAGCCCCACGGCGCCTAGCCCGCGCCTAGCCCCTCGGCAGCAGGAACTCGCACCACACCGCCTTTCCCCCACCGGGGGTCCTTCTCGACCCCCAGTGGGAGGCGATGGTCGCCACGATGGCGATGCCTCTTCCCGACTCGTCGCCCGGTTCTGCGCGGCGGCGGCGTGGGAGGTGGTCGTCGCCGTCGGTGACCTCGATGATCAGGCGGCGGTCGGTACGGCGGAGGCGGAGTCGCATGGGTGGGGTGCCGTGCTGGAGGCTGTTGGCGACCAGTTCGCTCGTCGCCAGGACACCCAGGTCGTGCAGGTCGGCCGGGAAGCGCCAGCTCGTCAGGACGCCGGAGGCGAACGCGCGGGCGCGCGGGGCCGCCTCCACACCGCCGAGGAGTTCCAGGGCGGCGTTGCGGAAGAGGTCGCCCTCGTGGCCCGTACGGGCGGGGTGCTGAAGGACCAGGACGGCTACGTCGTCGTCGTGGTCGGCGGTGACGCCGGCCGAGCGGACCAGGCGGTCGCAGACGACCTGGGGGGTGCCGGTCGCGCCGGACAGGGCGCGCTCCAGGGAGGCGATCCCCTCGTCCAGGTCCTCGTTGCGGCGCTCGACCAGGCCGTCCGTGTAGAGGACCGCCGTGGAGCCGGGGCCCAGCGCGATCGAGCCCGACGCGTGCATCCAGCCGCCGGTGCCGAGCGGCGGGCCGGTGGGTTCGTCGGCGCGCAGGACCGTGCCGTTCTCGTCGCGGACCAGGATGGGCAGATGGCCGGCGGAGGCGTACACCAGGCGGCCCTCGTTCGGGTCGTGGATGGCGTACACGCAGGTGGCGATCTGGTTGGCGTCGATCTCGGTGGCGAGGCCGTCGAGGAGTTGCAGGACCTCGTGCGGGGGCAGGTCGAGGCGGGCGTAGGCGCGGACGGCGGTGCGGAGCTGGCCCATGACGGCTGCCGCGCGGACGCCTCGGCCCATGACGTCGCCGATCACGAGGGCCGTGCGGCCGCCGCCGAGGGTGATCACGTCGTACCAGTCGCCGCCGACCGCGGCCTCCGTGCCGCCGGGCTGGTAGGTGGCGGCGATGCGCAGGTCGTCGGGCTGCTCCAGTTCCTGGGGGAGGAGAGAACGTTGCAGGGTCACGGCCGTCTCGCGCTGGCGGCGCTCGCTGGCGCGCAGGCGCTCGGCGGCCTCGGCGTGGTCGGTGACGTCGGTGGCGAAGACGAGCACGGCGCCGTCCCCGCCGGTCTCGGAGGCCGGGGTGCAGGTGAACGTGTAGGAGCGGCCGTCGAGGGCCTTGCGGGACTTGAGCGTGCGGGGCTTGCCGCTGCGCAGGACCTGGTCGAGGAGCGGGAGCAGACCGAGTTCGGCCAGTTCCGGGAGGGCCTCTCGGGCGGGTTCGCCGAGCGGGCGTACGCCGAAGGCCGCCGTGTAGGCGTCGTTGACGTAGGCGATGCGGTGGTCGGTGCCGTGGAGGAGCGCGACGAGGGCCGGGACGCGGTCGAGGACGTCGCGCGCGGGCAGTTCGTCCACGGCGGGTACGGGCGGTGCCCCGTCGGCCGGTTGTTCGGCGCGGGCCGCGGGCACGGAGCCTTCCCCCCGCCGGTCCGGGGAGACCGCGGTCTCGGTCCGCGCTGCGGCGCGGCGCTGCGTTCCGGGGAGCCGGGCGCTCCAGCGCGTGAAGTTCACAGTGGGGAAAGCCTCGTGGGTGCTGAGGGCGGGCAGGTGCCCGTCCGAGGACGTGGGGCAGTCTGACAGGTGGCCGTCCGCGGCGATATCCGTCAGACGCCGGGGCGGGCCGGGTAGTTCCTGAGTCCGGTCAGGACGACCCCTTCGGGTTGTCCGAGGGGCTGTGAGGAGGCTTTCCACCGGCCGCGAGTTCGAACTCCGCTCGGGGATGTTCGAGTGAACCGAGCGAGACGATCTCCCGTTTGAAGAGCCCGGCCAGGGTCCATTCCGCCAGCACACGGGCCTTTCGGTTGAAGGTGGGCACCCTGCTGAGGTGGTACACGCGGTGCATGAACCAGGCAGGGTAGCCCTTCAGCTTGCGCCCCCCGTAGACCTGGGCGACGCCCTTGTGGAAGCCGAGGGAGGCGACGGCGCCGACGTACTTGTGCGCGTACGTCTCCAGGGGCTCGCCGCGCAGCGCGTGGGCGATGTTGTCGCCGAGGACCCTGGCCTGGCGGACCGCGTGCTGGGCGTTGGGGGCGGTGTCGGTGCCGGGTTCGGCGGCGGTGACGTCGGGGACGGCGGCGGCGTCGCCCGCGGCCCAGGCGTGCGGGGCGCCGTCGACGGTCAGTTCGGCGGTGCACCTGAGGCGGCCGTGGCCGTTGAGCGGCAGGTCGGTGGCGGCGAGCAGCGGGTGCGGTTTGACGCCGGCGGTCCACACGACCGTACGGGTCGGGAAGCGCTGGCCGTCGCTGAGGACGGCGACGCGGTCGGCGCAGGAGACCAGGCGGGTGTCGAGCAGGACCTGGATGTTGCGGCGGCGCAGCTCGGTGACGGTGTAGCGGCCCAACTCCTCGCCGACCTCGGGGAGGATGCGGTCGGAGGCCTCCACGAGGATCCACTTCATGTCCTCGGGGCTGAGGTTGTGGTAGTAGCGCGCGGTGTAGCGGGCCATGTCCTCGAGTTCGCCGAGTGCCTCGACTCCGGCGTAGCCGCCGCCGACGAAGACGAAGGTGAGGGCGGCGTCGCGGATCGCGGGGTCGCGGGTGGAGGAGGCGATGTCCATCTGCTCGATGACGTGGTTGCGCAGGCCGATGGCCTCTTCGACGGTCTTGAAACCGATGCCGTGCTCCGCGAGGCCGGGGATGGGCAGCGTGCGGGAGATCGAGCCGGGGGCGAGGACGAGTTCGTCGTAGCCGAACAGTTCGGCGGCCTTGCCCTCCTCGGCGGTGGCGAGGGTGGTGACGGCGGCGGTGCGCACCGCGTGGTCGATGGAGGTCACCTCGCCGATGACGACGTGACACTGGTCCAGCACGCGGCGCAGCGGTACGACGACATGACGAGGGGAGATCGAACCGGCGGCCGCTTCGGGGAGGAACGGCTGGTACGTCATGTAGGGCTCGGGTGTGACGACAGTGATGTCGACCTCGCCCCGCCTGAGCTCCTGCTTCAACCTCTGCTGCAGGCGCAGGGCCGTGTACATCCCGACGTAGCCGCCGCCGACAACCAGAATGCGCGCAGGTTCCTTCACCATCCCATGACGCACCCGGCGCTGTTGTTTGTCCACAGCCCCGGCAATTTGTGTGACCGGCGAGCGGGTGTGCGCGGGGCCGGGCGCGACGTCGGGGTGGGACGAAAGCGGGCAGGTCAGCGGGGGCGGGAGGGAGGGGGCGAAGGCATGGAATCGGGACATAGATGACCCGTACTCCGATCGGGGGGCGCTCTGTGCGGAACCTGCCCCTTCTGAATTGACCCTCACTCAACTATGTTCGTGTGTCGACGGGGTGTAGGGAATGTGGTCGATGCGGGTCCGCGACGGGCGGGTCCGGTCGTGACCGATGCCAGTTCCGCGCACTCCGGTATTCAGTGGCGGGGAGAGTCTCCGGGGGGAGACGTCATTAACCGGGGGAAACACATGCATGTTCAGGACACTCATTGGTCGTCGGCAGCCGCCCTCGCGTCGGGCGGTCCGGCGGTGAGCGCGGCGGCGGGCAACGGACGCGCGGACGGGATGCGTACGACGCCGCTGCGGGTGGACGCACAGCGCAATCTGGAGCACGTGCTGCGTGCGGCGCGTGAGGTGTTCGGCGAGCTGGGGTACGGCGCGCCGATGGAGGACGTGGCGCGGCGGGCTCGGGTGGGTGTCGGCACGGTGTACCGGCGCTTTCCGAGCAAGGACGTGCTGGTCCGGCGGATAGCCGAGGAGGAGACCGCGCGGCTGACCGAGCAGGCGCGGGCCGCGCTCGGGCAGGAGGACGAGCCGTGGTCGGCGCTGTCCCGGTTCCTGCGGACGTCCGTGGCGTCGGGGGCGGGGCGGTTGCTGCCGCCGCACGTGCTGCGGGTGGGGGTCGCGGAGGAGGGCTCCGCCGGGTCGGCAGGTTCTGCCGGGTCGGCTGAGGAGGCTCGGGTGCCCCAGCAGAGGTCTCAGCCGGGTTCGGGTGAGTTGCGGCTGGTGCCGGAGTCGGGCTCGGACGACGGTGGGGCCGGTGCGCTGCTCGAGGTCGTCGGGCAGTTGGTGGAGCGGGCTCGGGCCGCAGGGGAGTTGCGGGCGGATGTGTCCGTGGCGGACGTGCTGCTGGTGATCGCCACGGCGGCGCCTTCGTTGCCGGATCCGGCGCAGCAGGCTGCGGCTTCAACTCGGCTGCTGGACATTCTGCTGGAGGGGCTTCGGTCTCGGCCGGCGTAGGGGCTGCGGCGGTCGCCTCGGCCTCGCCTTCGGCGGGATTGCGTTCCCACCCGCACCACCCGTGCTACTAGCGCGGTCGGGTGCGGGTGGCCCCCGTGGGCGGATTCGCCGTGGGCGGATTCGCCGTCGGCGGGTGCGTGTGGCCCCCGTGGGACGTCAGCGCCGTCTGCGGGTTGGGCCGTGGGTCTGGCCGTCATGGGGCGCGCTTCGTGCCGCTGCCGGATCGCGGGGCCGACCGTGCGGCGGGCTGCGTGAGGCTGGCGGGGGCGGCTGATGCGCGTGGTCCCCCTGGGCCGTCAGCGCCAACTGCGGCTAACGGGCCTGGGGCCAGCCGCCAGGCGGCGGGCTGCGGGCGGCCGACGTGCGCGCTCCCGTACGACGTCAGCGCCAACTGCGGCTAACGGGCCTGGGGCCGGCCGCCAGGCGGCGGGCTGCGGGCCGCAGGTGGCCGATGTGCTGGACCCTGTACGGCGTCAGCGCCGTCTGCGGGTGCCAGGTTGCGGGGCTCGGTGTCATCGGTGGGCTGTGCTGCGCTGTCGCCCGCACTTGGGCTCGTTCGGGTGGTGTGCGGTTGCTGGCGGTGACAGGTGCGCTCGGATGAGTGGATGGGGCGTACGGGATGTACTTGAACTAAAGACAATGTGGCACCCTGAGCCGGTGACGGGTTGGGCTGGGCCGGTGTCGGGGGCTTTGCGCGATGGGCGTTGACGGGTGGGACGAGTCACGCGGTGACGGTGACTCCGGAACCGGAGGGCTGACCTCGCCGCAGGTGCCGAGTCAGGGCGGGCGGGGTGGGATGGCTCCGGCCGGGGCGCCCGCGGATCAGAGCGTGCCCGCTCAGCGGGGTGGGAGTGTGCTGCCGCCTCGGGAGATGCCGCCCGCCGACGGTGTGCTGATCGAGCGGATGCGGGCGGGGGACGACTCCGCTTACGAGGAGCTGTACCGGCGGCACGCGGATGCGGTGCGCCGGTATGCCCGTACCTGTTGCCGTGACGGCCACACCGCGGACGACCTCACCGCCGAGGTCTTCGCCCGCATGCTGCAGGCGGTGCGCGGCGGGTCGGGGCCCGAACACGCCGTACGGGCCTATCTGCTGACCTCCGTGCGGCGCGTTGCCGCGCACTGGGGCAGGTCCGCGCGGCGCGAGCAGCTGGTGGACGACTTCGCCGTGTTCGCGCAGCAGTCCTCGCGTGGATCCGAGGTGTCCGACGACGCCGCTGTGGACCTGGGCGCCGATGTGCGGGCCCTGCACGAGGCCGAGCAGTCCATGGCCATGCGGGCCTTCCGCTCGCTGCCCGAGCGCTGGCAGGCCGTGCTGTGGCACACCGAGGTGGAGGACGAGTCGCCGAGCGAGGTGGCCGTCCTGTTCGGGCTGGACGCCAACGGCACCCGGGTACTGGCGAGCCGTGCCCGCGAGGGGCTGAAGCAGGCCTATCTGCAGGCTCACGTCAGCGCCTCGCTCGCCGGCGACGAGGAATGCTCCCGCTACGCCGACCAGCTCGGCAGCTACGCCCGCCGCAAGCTGCGCATCCGCGCCGAACGGGGTCTGCGCAAGCACCTGGACGAGTGCGCCAGGTGCCGCCTGGCGGCCGCGCAGATCGAGGAAGTCGCGAGCGGGATCCCCGCGGTGGTGCCGGTCGCGGTCATCGGCTGGTTCGGGGCCG
This sequence comes from Streptomyces sp. NPDC001450, assembly GCF_053597295.1. NCBI lineage: Bacteria > Bacillati > Actinomycetota > Actinomycetes > Kitasatosporales > Streptomycetaceae > Streptomyces > Streptomyces sp. NPDC001450. Next base: position 277,093 of record NZ_JBSFHY010000008.1, on the reverse strand, counting down.
CCGGGTATGCGAAGGCGCTCGGGATCGTCGCCGGGGGCGCCGGGGTGGGTGCGGCGGGTGCCGCGGCCGCTGCCGGTGGGGCCTCCAGTGGTGCGGGTGCGGTGGCCGGCGGTGGGTCCTCCGGTGGTGCCGGTGGTGGCGCGGCTGCCTCTGAAGGGCTCGGGGCTCCGGTCAAGGCCGGGATCGCGGCCGGTGTGGTCGCGGTGGCCGTCGCCGCGGTGGCACTGGCCGTGCTGAACGACAGCCACCCGACCAAGGAAGTGGCCGAGCCGTCGCAGACCCCGCCCGCCGTCGAGCAGCCGCAGCCGTCGGCACCCACGCCCACGCCCACGCCCACGCCGAGCCAGAGGAAGCCCGCGCCGGGGCCGGTGGCGCTTGTTCCCGAGACGGCCCCCACGCCAACTCCCTCTCCGACTCCCTCTCCGACGCCCTCCCCCACGGTCAGCCCCAAGCCGACCCCCACGCCCACCCCGACGCCCAAGCCGACCCCGACGCCCACCCCCACCCCGACCCCCACGCCGCCACCGGCTCCCGTCGTCTACGAGTGGAGCGATCTGCGGTACGACGTCAACGGTGACGGCACCCGGCCGGAGATGCGGCTGCGCGAGAGCAGTTGGGTGTGGCAGCGGTACGGGATGTCGATCGCCGGCAAGCAGTACGCGCGCGGTGTCACCGTGCACGGCCGGTCCTCGGTCACCGTCGACCTCAACCGTCAGTGCACGGCCTTCGACGCCCTGGCCGGTGTGGACGACCTGACCCTCGGACTCGGCAAGGTCTCCTTCTCCGTCTACGCCGACGGGGTCCGGCTGTGGCACTCCGGGATGGTCAAGGGCTGGGACGCGGCCGTGCCCGTCCATGTCGATCTGACCGGGCGCCGGACCGTACGGCTCGTCGTGGAGCCGCACAGCAACGTCCTCGACCGGGGCGCGCTGGCGGACTGGGCCGAGTCCCGGTTCACCTGCCGCTAGCGGAGCTCACGGGCGCGGGTGGTCGCCGGTGCCGCCAGTTCCCGCAGGACGTCCTCCGTGGTGAGGGACGCGCCCCGGGCTCGCTCGGCCGCGTAGCGGTCCGGGGTCAGCGCCGTGCGGGCCGCGGTGTCGACCTGCTCGGCCCGGGTGTACTCCGGCTCGGGGCGTGGGTGGCCGGCGCGCCAGTGCTCGGCGGCCGCGAACAGCCGGACCGCGCCCGCCAGGTCGCCGAGCCTGGCCAGCAGGACGGCGCCGACGTCCACCAGCCCCGCCGTGATCGACTCGGCGCAGCGCCGCTCCACCGCCTCGCGCAGCGCCTCGGCCACGATCGGCAGAGCGGGCCCGGGACCGGACTCGCCGGCCGTGATCAGGGCCTCGACCGTGCTCAGGGCGGCCGTGAACTGCGGTGGCGGGGTGCCGCCCGCCGTGACCGCGCGGGTCATGTCGTACAGCTCGCGCGCGTGGGCCAGGTCGCCGTCGTTCTCGGCGATGTGGGCCCGCATCATCAGGACGAACGCCCGGGACTCCGCCACCCCGTACACGTCGGCGGCCGTGCCGGCGTCGTCCAGGGCGGCGAGGGCGCTCGCGCGGTCTCCCGAGCGGTAGGCGATCTCGGCCAGCCGGGCCATGAGGAACGGCGACTCGGCGTAGGCGCCCACCTCGTAGGCGAGCCGCAGCGCCTCCTCGTACTCGGCGCGGGCCTCCTTGAACCTGCCGCGGGCCATGGCCGCCTCACCGGCCGCGCTGCACACCTGCGCCCGCATCCAGCGGTCCCCGACGCGCCGGCTGAGCTCCCGCAGCTCCGCGAGGTCCTCGTCCACGCCCCGCAGGTTGCCCGGCGAGTCGACGACCACATGGGTGCGGTACATCAGGGAGACGCCGATCTCCCAGTCCCCGCCGTATCTGCGGCAGTTGGCGACCGCGGCGGTCATGTCGGGTCCCACGTCGGCCGGGCCGCCCAGGTAGTAGGCGGTGAGCGGCCAGACGATGCCGGGCAGGCGGGCGGCCTGCGGGCCGCCGTGCTCGAAGCCGGCCCGCACCCGGTCGATGTACTCCGGGGCGCGGGGGTCGGCCGCGAGGGTCGCCGTGCTCGACTCGGAGGTCAGGAACAGGTCGAGCATCCGCAGGTCCATGCGCAGCTCCCGCAGCGGGTGGCCCGCCTCGCCGTCGGGTGCGGCGAGGAAGGCGCCGACCGGGTCGGCCGACTCCGTCAGCGCGACGAGACCGGCCTGTCCCGCGCCCTCGGGCAGGGTGTCGCGGGCGACGCCGAGGCGCAGCACCAGCCGCACCCACTCCATCGCCTCCTGCCGGTAGTTGCGCAGCCACCAGAACCAGCCGATCGCCAGGACGATCGCGCCCGCCTCCGCCTCGTCGCCGGCCCGCAACGCGCGGTCCAGGGCCGCGCGGATGTTGTCGAGTTCGCTCTCCAGGCGGCCGATCCAGGGCAGTTGGGCCGAAGAGCGCAGCTGGGGCTCTGCCTGTTCGACCAGCGCGCGCGCCCATGCGCGGTGGCGCCGCTCGGCCGCCGCGCGCAGCTCGGGGAGCTCGGCCGCGCGCTCGGCGGCGTACTCGTGGATGGTCTCCAGCATGCGGTACCGCATACCGCCGAGGGAGTCCGGGCCGTCCGGGGCGGCCACGACGAGGGACTTGTCCACGAGGGCGCCGATCAGCTCCGGCGCCGCGCCGGTGCACACGGCCTCGGCCGCCGTGAGGTCCCAGCCGCCGGCGAACACCGACACCTCGCGCAGCATCGTCCGCTCCCGCTCGTCCAGCAGGTCCCAGGACCAGTCGACGACCGCGCGCAGGGTCTGCTGGCGGGGCAGGACCGTGCGGCTTCCGGAGGTGAGCAGGCGGAAGCGGTCGTCCAGCCGGTCGGCGATCTGGCGCGGGGTCAGCAGTCTGAGCCGGGCCGCGGCCAGCTCGATGGCGAGCGGCAGCCCGTCCAGGCGGCGGCAGATCTCCGCGACGGCCTCGGTGTCGCGGAGCACCGCGTCGGCGTCGGGACGGACGGCCTGCGCGCGCTCGACGAAGAGACGGTGGGCCTGTTCGGGGACGAGGGGTTCGACCGGGCGCACCGACTCGCCGGGGACGCCCAGGGGTTCACGGCTGGTGGCGAGGACCGTGAGCCCGGGGCAGTGGGTGAGGAGGGTCTCGGCGAGCGCGGCGGCCGCGCCGATGACGTGTTCGCAGTTGTCGAGGATCAGGAGCTGGCTGCGCTGGGCGCAGTACTCGATCAGCAGGGTCGTGGGGTCGGCCTGCGGTGTCGCCAGGTCGTTGGCCAGGAGCACGGTCTCGCGCAGACCGAGGGCGCTGACCACCGCGCCGGGCACCGCCTCGGGCCGGTCGAGCGGGGCCAGCTCGACCAGCCATGCCTGGGACAGCCCTGCGGCGGCCTCCTCGGCGAGGCGGGTCTTTCCGGAGCCGCCCGGTCCGGTGAGGGTGACCAGGCGGGCCCTGTGCACGTCGGAACGAATGGCTTCGAGTTCGGGTTCCCGGCCGACGAAGGACGTCAGGCGGGGGCGTAGGTTGCCCGTCCGCTGCGGGGGGCGGGTGGGGGCCGGGCCGGCCGTGGGCGGCTGCCGCTGCAGCAACGAGGCGTGCAGGGCCTGCAGTTCCGGGCCGGGGTCGGTGCCGAGGGCGTCGGCGAGGGTGCGGCGGGCGGACTCGTACGCGGCGAGGGCGTCGGCGGGGCGGCCGGTGTCGCGCAGGGCGCGGATGAGGAGGGCGTGCAGGGGTTCGTCGTAGGGGTGGGCGGTGGTCAGTTCCGTCAGGTCCGGTACGACGTCCTGGGCGCGGCCCAGGCGCAGGCGGGCCTCGGCGCGGCCCCGGAGCGCCTCCAGGAGGAGCGCGTCCGGGCGGGCGGCGGCGGTGCGGTCCGGGAGGTCGGCGAGGGCGGGGCCGTGCCACAGGGCGAGCGCCTCGTCCAGGTCGCGGGACGCGGCCCGGGCGTCGCCGCGGTCCAGAGCAGCCATGGCCCTACGCACCAGGGACTCGAAGACGAAGAGGTCCACGTCGTCCTCGGTGGCGGCGAGGCGGTAGCCGCCGGGTGCCGAGGCCACGGTGTCCTTGCCGAGGGCCTTGCGGAGCCGGCCCATCAGGGCCTGGAGGGCGGCCGGGGCGTCCTCGGGCGGATCGTCCGCCCAGACCTCCCCGATCAGGGTCTGCGGGGCGGTGACCCGCCCGGGGCGCAGCGCGAGTGCGGTGAGCAGCGCGCGCAGGCGGGGGCCGCCGACCGCCTTGACGGTTCCCTGGTCGTCCTCCGCCTGGGTGACGCCCAGGATTCTGTACCGCACCGGCACATTGTCGTCGGAGGTGGGAGCGGAGGCACGGGGGTTTGTGTGCGCCCTGCGCGGGGTCGTACGGCGGCCTAGCCGCTCAGCCCCGCGGCTCCCGCGGCTCCCGCGCCCAGGGCGCCGCGGCGCGGTGCGATGCCCGCCGGTACCGCACGCGCGCGTGCGGGTGTGCCCGTCCAGCAGGTGCCTCGGCGGGAAAGAAGGCGGCGGAGCCAGAGTTCGAGGGAGATCAGGTCGGCCAGGCCGTCCAGGGGGAGTGGTTCGCCCTCTGCCGCCGCCCGGAGGGCCTTGCGGACCACCCGGGCCTCCACCAGGCCGGCCTCGGCCAGGAGGGGTGTGGAGAAGAGGTCCACCAGGGAGTCCGTCGCCACGCGCAGGCCCGCGCGCGCGGCCGCCGCGGAGGAGCCGTGGGAGGGGGTGCCCCAGCCGGGCGGGAGGTTGGTGACGCCGGCGCCCTCCAGGACCGTGCGCAGGACGGCGGAGCGGGCTCCGGGCTGGACGCGCAGGGCCTCGGGAAGGGCGCGGCAGGCGCGGACGACCTGGTTGTCGAGGAAGGGCGCGTGCAGGCGCTGGGAGCGGATCTCGGCGGCCTGTTCGAGGACGCGCAGGTCGGCCGCGTGGCGGGCCAGGACGGCACGCGCGCGGAACTCGCCGGGGCGCTGGGCGGAGCCCCCGGAGGAGCGCTCCGCCTCGCTCTGGAGCAGAACCGATACTTCAGCCAGTGCCTCCCCCGTCAGCCAACGCGCCGCCGGCCCCGGTCTCCCCCAGGTCAGCGCGGCGAGGGACGCGCCGACCGCACCCCCGGGCTCGTCGAAGCGGTGCCGGATCAGCCGCTCGGCGAGCAGCTCCAGCCCCGCCCGGTACGGGGTGCGCGCCAGCCGCCGGGCAGCGCCGTACACGCGCGCGGGGACCATCACCGAACCGTCGGCCCGGGTGAGCGCCGCGACCGGCCGCACCAGGTGGCGTCGTTTGCGGTCCATGAGGAGGTCCGCGAGGCGGGCGGGGTGGGCGTCCAGGACCTGGCGGGCGCCGTGGCCGGTGAAGTGGTCGGCGCTGCCCGCGGCGAGCCGGGCGCGGTGGCGGGCGGCCGTGACGAGGGAGGGGCCCGGCTCGTCGGTGAGGGGGCCGTCGAGGTCGGTGTACGGCAGGGTCTCCTCGCCGCCGGTCACCACCACGTGGTGCAGCCGCGGGTTGGCCGCGAGGGCTCCCGCGCGCTCCAGTTCGGCCTCGCGGCCGCCGACGGCCAGGTCGTTGAAGGTGACGGCGAGCAGCCGCTCCCCGGCGCCCGTGCCGTGGCCGAGCAGCGTGCCCGGCCTTCCGGGAAGCCCGGCGGCCAGCAGCGCCAGCGTGCCGGAGGCCGGTCCGCCGGACAGGTCGGCGCCGATCCCCGGCACCGGCGCCCCGCGCGCGGCCCGCCGCTCCGCGGGGCCCATGCCCGGCACCGGCCCGGGGTCGAGGTCGGGCACGTGCCGCGGCGCCGACAGCCGCGCGCGCACCGCCTCGACGAGCGCGTCCCGTACGGCGTCCACGGCGCGGTCGGGGTCGGCCGGGGGCGCGGCCACCGCGAGGGAGGCGACCGGCTCGTACCCGACGATCTCGCGTGCTCCGGCGCGCAGGACGAGGGCATGTCCCGGCGGAATGCGCCGTACGCCGTCGTACGGGGTGGTGTCGCGCAGGGCGGCCGGTACGTCGGGGGCGGCGAGCAGGGCCGCCAGGTGGCCGAAGTCGAGGTTGGCCTCGATGAGGTCGGCGAGCGGCAGCGCGGCCGTGGCGTAGGCCGTACCGCCGGCCCAGGGGGTGTGGAACACCGGGCGGGCGCCCGCGAGATCGCCGCAGACGGTGATCCGGCGGCCCACCTGGACGACGGCCGTGTAACTGCCGGGCCAGGTGGTCAGATGGCGCAGTGCGCCCCCGCGCGCGGTGAACAGTCCGCGCCGCAGCTCCTCGTCGGTCGCGCCGCAGGTGCCGAGGACGGCGATCCGGTTCTGCGGATCGGCCTTCACCACGCGGACCTCGTCCGGGCGCCAGTCGCCGACGGCCCACAGGGGATCGGGGTCGCCCCACAGGAGTTGGGAGCCGACCGGGTGCAGGGTCTCGCCGTCGTATCCGGTCGCGCCCGCGGAACCGATTCCGGAGGCGCCCGTGGCGGTGCTGCTCCAACCCACCAACCACCGCATCGACACCTCCACAGGCTGTGGACAACCAGCGCACCGCAGAAACCGGGTCCCCATGCTGCCATGAAGAACGCGCTGTGGAGGGGCGGTGGCGCCGCCTTCGATCGAGGGAACATCGAGGGAACACCGAGGAGAAGCCACGCGAGCGGGCGCGGGGTGGGCGGCTGAACTCCCGTACGGCTCACGGCGGACGACGGAAGAGCGCCAGGTGGGTGCGACGCGAATGCGCCCCCGATATGCGCCCCGAAAACGCCCTTCGCGCCCTCAAGTCCCGTGGTGGGAGCGGGAATCGCCCGTCGAGGCCTGGGTCGATTTTCAGCCAAATCGGCGACGGCCGCGCGAAATCGAGCACGCTCCGTACAGGCCTGCGGAGCGCCCGGCGGCACCGGAACGCGCACAGTCCGGGAGGCGGGCATCGCCTCCCGGACCGGTCCGCCACCCGCGGGGATGAAGGTGGCGGTGTCCCCCAGCCCACTGGATCCAGTACAGCGGGCCGACCCACGCATCAGCCATGGAACCGCTCCCCCGGTGGCCGGAGAAGAGCGCACGGACGGGCGCACGGCCACACGGGCGGGGGCACGCCGCGACAGCGTGTGCACGGTGCGTACAGGGCCGCACTCGCGTACGGACCACAATCCCGCCAACCGGAACAATGCCCCTTAACGCTTGGGATGCGGCGAACTACGCTGGGTTTACGAATGCCGCACGGTTATGCCAGCGCGGCAGCCGTCTGTGTCGAGGGGTGGCGCATGTCCAGGGAGCAACGCGGGCCGAACGAAAAACTCGGCACCGTTCTCGCCCTCGCGGGAATCAGCAATGCAGGACTCGCGCGGCGCGTCAACGATCTTGGCGCTCAACGCGGGTTGACGCTTCGCTACGACAAGACCTCGGTGGCGCGCTGGGTGTCGAAGGGGATGGTGCCGCAGGGAGCGGCGCCGCACCTCATCGCGGCCGCCATCGGCCAGAAGCTCGGCCGCCCGGTGCCTCTTCACGAGATAGGCCTGGCGGACGCGGATCCCGCGCCCGAGGTGGGCCTCGCCTTCCCCAGAGACGTGGGACAGGCGGTGAAGTCGGCCACCGAGCTGTACCGGCTCGACCTCGCCGGGCGCCGGGCCGGCTCCGGGGGCATCTGGCAGTCGCTGGCCGGGTCGTTCGCAGTGAGCGCATACGCAACGCCTGCCTCGCGATGGCTGATAACCCCCGCCGACAGCTCGGTCGCGCGGGAGGCGAACTCTGCCGAGGGATCCGGTGCACCGATCAAAGTCGGCCACAGCGATGTGCAGAAGCTGCGGGAGGCCGCGGAGGACGCCAGGCGCTGGGACTCCAAGTACGGAGGCGGCGACTGGCGTTCGTCGATGGTGCCGGAGTGCTTAAGGGTGGAGGCGGCGCCGCTGCTGCTCGGCTCGTACTCCGACGAGGTCGGCCGCGCCCTGTTCGGGGCCACCGCCGAACTCACCCGGCTCGCGGGCTGGATGGCCTTCGACACCGGTCAGCAGGAGGCGGCGCAGCGGTACTACATCCAGGCGCTGCGGCTCGCGCGCGCGGCCGCGGACGTCCCGCTCGGGGGCTATGTGCTGGCCTCCATGTCGCTGCAGGCGACGTACCGGGGCTTCGGCGACGAGGGCGTCGATCTGGCGCAGGCCGCCCTGGAGCGCAACCGGGGGCTGGCGACCGCGCGCACGATGAGTTTCTTCCGGCTGGTGGAGGCGCGGTCACACGCACGCGCGGGGGATGCGCAGGCCGCCGGCGCTGCGCTGAAGGCCGCCGAGGGGTGGCTCGAGCGGTCACGGGAGGGTGACAACGATCCTTCTTGGCTTGGTTTCTATGGATACGACCGTTTTGCCGCTGATGCTGCGGAGTGCTACCGGGATCTGAAGGCGCCCCGGCAGGTACGGAGGTTCACCGAGCAGGCGTTGTCCAAGCCGACGGAGGAGTTCGTGCGGTCGCACGGACTGCGGCTCGTCGTCTCCGCCGTTGCCGAGTTGGAGTCGGGGAATCTTGACGCGGCGTGCGAGCAGGGGGTGCGGGCCGTGGAGGTGGCCGGGCGCATCTCTTCCGCTCGGACCACCGAGTACGTGAAGGATCTTCTGCATCGGCTGGAGCCGTACGGGGATGAGCCGAGAGTGGTGGAGCTGCGGGAGCGGGCTCGGCCGTTGTTGATGGCTCCGGCGTGAGCGCGCGACACCCACCCTGCGTTTGAAGGCGCTGTCAGTGGCGCAGTGCACTATCGAGGTGGGAGGTGGTGCACGGTGCGGGTCGGGGCGTACGACTGTGATGTGCTCGTGGTCGGGGGTGGGATCGTCGGGCTGTCCACGGCGTATGCGATCACGCGGGCCGCGCCGGGGACGCGGGTGACCGTGCTGGAGAAGGAGCCGGGGCCGGCCCGGCACCAGACGGGGCGCAACAGCGGGGTCATCCACAGCGGGATCTACTACCGGCCGGGCTCGCTCAAGGCGCGGTACGCGGTGCGGGGCGCGGCCGAGATGGTGAAATTCTGCGCCGAGTACGGCATCGCGCACGCCGTCACCGGGAAGCTGATCGTCGCCACCGAGCGGGAGGAGCTGCCGCGGCTGCACGCGCTCGTCCAGCGCGGGCGGGAGAACGGGATCCCGGTGCGGGAGCTGGGCGCCGCGCAGATCGGCGAGTACGAGCCGGAGGTCCGGGGGCTCGCGGCCATCCACGTCGGGACGACCGGGGTGTGCGACTTCGTGGGCGTCGCCCGGCAGCTGGCGCGGGCCTCGGGGGCGGAGATCCGGTACGGGGCCCGGGTCGTACGGGTGGACCGGCGGCCGGAGCGGGGTGTGGCCGTGCTCACCGCGGGCGGGGACGTCGTGCGCGGGCGGGTACTGGTGAACTGCGCCGGGCTGTACTGCGACGAGGTGGCGAGGCTCACCGGGGACGAGCCCGAGGTGCGGATCGTGCCGTTCCGCGGGGAGTACTACGAGCTGGCGCGGCCCGAGCTGGTGCGGGGGCTGGTGTATCCGGTGCCGGATCCGGCGTTCCCGTTCCTCGGCGTGCATCTGACCCGCGGGATCGACGGGGGTGTGCACATCGGGCCCAACGCGGTGCCGGCGCTGGCCCGGGAGGGGTACGGGTGGGGGGTCGTACGGCCCCGCGAGCTGGCCGGGACGGTGGCGTGGCCGGGGTCCTGGGTGATCGCTCGGCGGCACTGGCGGTACGGGGCGGGAGAGCTGCGGCGGTCGGTGTCCAAGAGGGCGTTTCTGCAGGCGGTGCGGAGGTTGTTGCCCGCGGTGGAGGAGGGGGATCTGGTGCGGGCCCCTGCCGGGGTGCGGGCGCAGGCGGTGTTGCGGGACGGGACGCTGGTGGACGACTTCCTCGTTCGGGAGGGGGCTCGGGCTGTGCACGTGCTCAACGCGCCGTCTCCTGCGGCTACCGCTTCGCTGCCGATCGGCCGGGAGGTTGGGCGCCGGGTGTTGGAGATGCTCGGTTCGCCGTAGTGCCGTACCAGGGGGCTCCGCCCCCTGGACCCCCGTTTGCCCACCCGCCCACCCGACTCGGTAGATCGAGAAGGCGCCGTCCCGCCCCGGCTCGGGCCGGCGGAGAGGCGCCGTAAAATCGAGGCACTGTGTCTGATTCCCTCAATGCCCCCGAAGCCCCCCGGTCCGGTGCTGCCGCGCCGGTGTCCTCGCATGTTCCCGGTGTGTCCGTTCGGCAGAGTCGGGCCAAGGGGGAGCCGCGGTTTCCGGACGGGCCCAAGGCTGATCCCGCCGGGTCGCACTTCGAGCGGCGGATCCGGAGTTTCCAGCCGCGCCGGAGCCGGGTGACGGCCGGGCAGGCGGACGCGCTGCAGCGGCTGTGGCCCCAGTGGGGGCTGGACATCGACGGGCAGCGTGTCATCGATCTCGGCGAGCTGTTCGGGAACGACAAGCCCGTCGTACTGGAGATCGGGTTCGGGATGGGCGAGGCCACCGCGCAGATGGCCGCCGGGGACCCGGACACGAACATCCTCGCGGTGGACGTGCACACGCCGGGGCAGGGGAACCTGCTCAACCTCGCCGAGCGGCACGGGCTGTCCAACGTCCGGGTCGGGAACGGGGACGCGATCATCCTGCTCCGGGAGATGCTCCGGCCCGACGCGCTCGACGGGCTGCGCGTGTACTTCCCGGACCCCTGGCCCAAGAAGCGGCACCACAAGCGGCGGCTGATCCAGCCCGAGTTCCTGACGCTGGCCGCGACCCGGCTGAAGCCGGGGGCGATCGTGCACTGCGCGACGGACTGGGAGCCGTACGCAGAGCAGATGCTCGAGGTGCTCGCCGCGCATCCGGACTTCGAGAACACCCAGGCCGACGGCGGTTTCTCGCCACGTCCCGAGTTCCGGCCGCTGACCCGTTTCGAGGGGCAGGGGCTGGACAAGGGACATGTGGTGAACGATCTGCTGTTTCGTCGCGTACCGCATCAGCAGCAGTAGCAGCCCCTTCGTCCTGTCATCGTTAGGGTCGATGCCGTGGCCATCAGTCCTCCGTACCCGACCTACTCCCCCGGCACCGGAAGCGGAGCGCATCCGCACTGGTGGCAGCGCCGGTGGGCGCGCTACGGAGCGCTGATCACGCTGCTGGCGCTGTCCGGTCTGGTCATCCTCGCGCTGGTGCGCCGGCAGACCGGCACGGAGGGCTTCCTGGTCGGGCTGGGGCTCGCCGTCCTGCCCGTGCCCTGGCTCATAGCCGCCTTCCGGTGGCTGGACCGGGTCGAACCGGGCCCTTGGCGGAATCTGGTCTTCGCGTTCGCCTGGGGCGCCTGCGCGGCGGCGCTGATCGCCATCGTCGCCAACAGTTTCGCCACGAAGTGGATCGCCACCTCCACCGCCGACCCCGCCGGCGCCAACACGCTCGGCGCGACCGTGATCGCACCCATAGTGGAGGAGTCCGCCAAGGCCGCGTCCGTGCTGCTGGTCTTCCTCTTCCGCAGACGCGACTTCACCGGGATCGTCGACGGTGTCGTGATAGCCGGGGTCACCGCCACCGGGTTCGCGTTCACCGAGAACATCCTCTACCTGGGCACGGCCTTCGGGACCGACCAGCTCACCGGTGGCCGCGGCATCGCCTCCGTCACCGCCGCCACCTTCTTCGTGCGCATCGTGATGTCCCCGTTCGCGCATCCCCTGTTCACCGTGCTCACCGGCATCGGCTTCGGCATCGCCGCGCTCTCCGCGGAACGGCAGCACGTCCGGCGCGTCCTGGTTCCGCTCGGCGGGCTGCTGCTCGCGATGAGCATGCACGCCTTCTGGAACGGCGCCTCGGCCTTCGGCGAGTTCGGGTTCTTCGCCGTCTACGGCGCCTTCATGGTCCCCGCCTTCGGACTGCTGACGTGGCTCGCGATCTGGACGCGGCAGCGGGAGCTGCGGACCGTGCGGGAGGAGCTGCCGGCGTATGTGTACGCCGGGTGGCTGGGGTCATCCGAGCCGTTCGTGCTCGGGTCGATGCGGGCGCGGCGGATGGCCCGGAACCACGCCCGGCGGCACTTCGGGGGACGGCCCGCGGCTCGGGCCGTCGCGCAGTACGAGGCGTACGCCACCTCGCTGGCGTTCCTGCGGCACCGGGGGCGGCGGGGGCGGGCCGGGGCCGACTTCGTCGTACGGGAGCAGGAGTTGCTCGCCGAGCTGTGGCAGCGCAGGGACGTCGCTCGGCCCGCGCTGGAGTACGCCGCCAGGGTGGCCGCGCCGGCTCGGCCGTTGTACGGAGCGCCGGTGCCTTACTGGTACGGCTGTCCGGCGGCACCCCACCCTGCCTACAACCCGTATCGGTCGTAGCCGTACCGGTTGCGGAGAGTCGGGCACCGCCGGTTCACGCCGTCGTGGCTGAGCGCCGGCGCAGCGGACAGGAGGGTTCAGAAGGGGTTCGGGCGGAAGCCGGAGGAGTTCAGGCGGAGGCCTCGGTCAAGCGGTCCACTTCCTCCTTGGTCAGCTGCAGCTCCGCCACCCCCAGCAGCGCCGGCAACTGCTCCACCGTCCGCGCCGACGCGATCGGGGCCGTCACCGTCGGCTGGGCGGCCAGCCAGGCGAGGGCGACCGTGGCGACGGGGGCCTCGTGGGCGGCGGCGATCTCGTCCAGGGCCGCGAGGACCTTCTGGCCGCGCTCGGACTCCAGGTGCTTGGCGGCCGAACCGGCGCGGGCGCTGTCGACCGTCGTACCGGGGCGGTACTTGCCGGTGAGGAAACCGGAGGCGAGGGCGAAGTACGGGACCGCCGCGAGGCCCTCACGGGCGGCGAGGTCCTGCAACGGGCCCTCGTAGGTGTCGCGGGAGACCAGGTTGTAGTGGGGCTGGAGGGCGACGTACCGGGCCAGGCCCTCGCGGTCGGAGAAGTCCAGGGAGGCCTGGAGGCGCTCCGCCGAGATGTTCGAGGCGGCGATGTGCCGGACCTTGCCCGCCTTCACCAGCTCGTCGAGCGCGCCGATGATCTCCTCGACCGGGACTTCGGGCTTGTCGAAGTGCGTGTAGTAGAGGTCGATGTAGTCGGTGTCCAGGCGGCGCAGGGAGGCGTCGGCGGCCGCCTTGATGTTGGCCGCGGTCAGGCCCTGGTACTCGGGGTGCTGGCTGACCTTGGTGGCGATGACGACGTCGGAGCGGTTGCCGCGGGCCCTGACCCACCTGCCGATGATCGTCTCGGACTCCCCGCCCTTGTGGCCCTCGATCCACGCCGAGTAGGAGTCGGCGGTGTCGACGAGGTTGCCGCCGGCGGCCGTGTAGGCGTCGAGGACGGCGAAGGAGGTCTCCTCGTCGGCGGTCCAGCCGAAGACGTTGCCGCCGAGGGCGAGGGGGAAGACCTCGAGGCCGGAGGAGCCGAGTTTGCGCAGAGAAGTCATGCTCTACGACAACACCGGCGGTGGATGATCGCATTCCACCGCCGGTGCCAAGTTCCCGGAAAAGAAGGACGTGTCAGGGGTTGAGGCCCTTGCCGCGCAGCCACGTCATCGGGTCGATGCCGGTGGCCTGGCCGCCCGGGTGGACCTCCAGGTGGAGGTGCGGGCCGGTGACGTTGCCGGTGGCGCCGACGCGGCCGATGACGTCGCCGGTGCTGACCTTCTGGCCGACGGAGACGCCGATCGAGGACTGGTGGCAGAACCACAGCTCGGTGCCGTCGTCGAGGGTGAGGACCGTGCGGTAGCCGTAGGAGCCGGCCCAGCCCGCCTGGGTGATGGTGCCGCCGTGGATCGCCTTGATGAGGGTGCCCGTGGGGGCGGCGAAGTCGAGGCCGGTGTGGTAGCCGGAGGACCACATCGATCCGGGCTGCCCGAAGGTGCCGGTGATCGTGTACGAGACGACCGGCAGCTTGTACTGCTTGGCCAGTGCGGCCAGGCGCTCCTCCTCGGCCTTCTTCTTGGCGGCGGCCTCCGCCTCCGCCTTGGCGTCGGCGGCCTTGGCGGCGGCTTCCTTCTCCGCCTTGGCGGCCGCGTCGGCGGTCTGCTTCTGGGCGGCGGCGACGGCGGCCGCGGTGGCCTTGGTGTCGGCCTTGCTCTGCTGCTGCTCGGCCTGGGCCATGATCCGGTTGCGCAGGGCCTCGCCCGCGTCGCCCTGGTCGCTGTCGGCGGAGTTCGTGCCGACGTTGCTCAGTGAGGCCGTGGTGGCCTTGGGCGCGTCGGAGGCGGAGGAGTCATCGCCGAAGAGGGAGCCGACGGAGTCCAGGTCGGGCATGGAGATGGACACCGGCGGCTTGCCGGTGTTGGCGCTGGCCATGCCGCCCGCGCCGACGGCGGCGATGACACCGACGCCGAGGACCGTGGAGCTGCGGGCGAGTCCGCCGCCGCGCTGCTTGGCCACGCGGTGCCGACCACGTACCGGCCGTATGGACTCCTCGGTGGGGTTCCACTCCTCCCAGGGGCCCTCGTCGGTGCGCTGAGCGCCGAAGTAACCGAAGGCCTCGGTCTCGGTCTCGCTCGGCATGAACGGGGCTTCTGGGGCAGGCCGGTTGGACGCCACGAAGGCGCACTCCTTTCCTTCCTCCGCCTACCGGGTTAGCTGACGGGTTCGGAGCAGGAAGGTCTCCTACGCGCGTATACCTGCCGTGCTTCCACGGCGGCATCCGCGTGATTCACCCCAAGGTGGTGGTTCCCCGGTTCCCTTGCGGGATTCGGCGCGTGCGCACGGAGCCGCCTCTTGTGACGGCTGGGACGACCGCGCTGCGTTATCGAACGTTAATAGACCCGGACGTCAGATTCCAAGCCGTTCCACTTGATCATTAACGGTTTTCGGGGCGGACGTACGCGTCACGACCGGCGGAAAACGGGCGAGTTGACCGGCGTCCAGGAGTCTCAGCACTTTTGATGGTGTCTCAGATGTTATGCGGAGGGCTTCCGCCCGATCACCTTGGGTGACAGTGCCGGGGCGTCAGGGTCGCCGTACGGCCAGCAGCGCCATGTCGTCCGTCATCCCGCCTCCGGAGTGCCGGCGCACTTCCGCGGCGAGGCGGCCGAGCAGCGAGCGCGGGTCGGGGAAGCGGCGTCCGGCGAGCCGGCGCAGGGGGTCGTAGAAGTGGCCGTGGGCGTCGCGGGCCTCGGACAGGCCGTCGGTGTAGAGCAGCAGGGTGGCGCCGCTCGGGAAGCCGGACTCGGTCGCGCGGTCGGGCCACAGGCCCAGGTCGGCCATGCCGAGCGGCAGCGCGGGTTCGTGCCCGGCCAGGGTGCGCAGGCTGCCGTCGTCGTGCAGCAGCAGTGGCGGCGGGTGGCCGCGGTTGACGATCCGGACGACGCCGTCGTCGCCGCCGCCGCTGCCGCGGTGCGGGAGTTCGGCGAGGACGGCGGTGGTGAAGCCCTCGAAGGCGTCGACCCCGTCCCGCCGGGTGCCCTCGCGGGCCAGCGCCCGCTCCAGCCGCGCGGCCACCGCCTCCAGCGTGGTCTCCTGCTCGGCGGCCTCCCGGAACGCCCCGATCACCACGGCGACGGCGGCGACCGCGCCCATGCCCTTGCCGCGCACGTCCCCGACGACCAGGCGTACACCGTGCGGGCTGTCCTGCACCGCGTACAGGTCGCCGCCGATGAAGGCGTCCTCCTGCGCGGCCTCGTACCGGACCGCGATGTCGAAGCCGGCGATGCGGTCGTCCGGTTCGGGCAGCACGGCCCGCTGGGCGGCCTCGGCGATCTCCCGGGCGGAGGCGAGCCGCTGGTCGCCGAGGCGCAGGACGCGGTTGATGGCGGCGGCCAGCACCGCGACCGTGGCCACGGTGACGACCTCGGTGATCGTGTGCACGTCCGAGTCCAGGCTGAACCAGGTGTGGACGACGACGGTGGCGAGCAGAGCGGCGAGGCCGGTGAGGAGCGTGGTGCGCAGCGAGGACAGGGGCGCGGCGATCAGCGGGGCGGCCGTGAAGAAGGGCACGGCGGTGAAGGCGCGCGGGGTGAGCAGGTCGTACAGGACCCCGGCGGCGATCAGGAGGGCGGGCAGGGTGCGGGCCAGGGTGCGCGGGGTGAGGCGGCGGCTGCGGCTCATGTCCGGCGGCAGGGGTGCGCGGTCCGCGCCCGGGCCGGGGTCCGGTGCGGGGTCGACCGGGAGTCGGCCCCCGGCCCTGGCGTTCGGGCTCTCCTCCAGCTCACCAGGGCGCACCGCTCGTCTCCCGTGTTCTTGACGTACGTCCAGCGTGGCGGGAGCGGGGAGGGCGGGCGACTGCTGTGGACCGAGCGGATGACCGACTGTGACGTATGACACTCGGCATCATGCCGAGGGGTGCCGGGAAACACTCAGGGCCGGAATCCGTTGCCTGGATTCCGGCCCTGAGTCTTCAGTAGCGGGGACAGGATTTGAACCTGCGACCTCTGGGTTATGAGCCCAGCGAGCTACCGAGCTGCTCCACCCCGCGTCGTTGTGTCTCAAGAGTACCCCATGGTCGGAGTGCAAAGCACACGGGTTTGCGTGAGGTGCCGTTCAGGGCAGCAGGTGGGCGTTCGGCTCCTTCGCCAGGGCCTCGTACTCCGGCAGCACCACGGCCGCCACGCCCGCGCTCTGCAGCACCCCGGTTCCGTCGGCCGCCGTCACGAAGGTGTCCGGCTCCCGCCAGGCGGTGACCACCCGCCGTACACCCGCCCGCAGGATCAGCTCGGCGCAGGGGGCGGGGCGGGAGGCGCGGCGGGTGCAGGGCTCCAGGCTGCTGTAGACGGTGGCGCCGGGCAGGCGCGGGTCGGCGGGGTCGGTCTTCGCGAGGGCCGCCTCCTCCGCGTGCACCACGGGGTCGCCGCCCTCGCGCGAGTGACCGCGGGCCAGCTCCGTGCCGTCGGCCGCGACCACCACGGCGCCGACGCTGAAGGCGGTCCGCGAGGGCGGGCACAGGGCGGCGAGTTCGCAGGCGGTGCGCAGCCAGTGGCGGTCGGCGGCGACGGGTTCCGGGCCGGTGCCAGGTGCGGTGGGCTCGTAGCGCATGAGGACGACGTCCTCGATCCGGCGGGTCTCGGTGAGACGGAGCCGGCCGCCCTGGTACGACCCCGGGCCGAACAGGCGCGGAGCCGCCGGGTCGCCGACGAACAGCGGGGCGAGGACCAGCTGGAGTTCGTCGGCGAGGCCCTGCTGGAGGAGCTGGGTGTGGACGGTTCCGCCGCCCTCGACCATCAGGCGCCGCACCCCGCGCACGTCGTGCAGGTGCTCCAGCAGGGCGCGCCAGTCGAGGCCGGGGCCGAGGGAGACCACGTCGGCGGTCCGGCCGAGGGCGCGGGCGGCCTGCCCGGCACCCTTGTCCGTCGTGTACACGAGCTTCTCGCCGCCGGTGTGCCAGAAGCGGGCGGCCGGGTCGAGGTCACCGGAGGCGGTGACGGTTACCTTCAGCGGGTACTCGGGCCTGCCGTCGGCGGTGCGGGCCGCCCTGCGCTCGGGTGAGTTCACCAGCAGGCGCGGGTTGTCGGCGCGGATGGTGCCGGCGCCGATCAGGATGGCGTCGACCGAGGCCCGTACCTCGTCGACCCGGTCGAAGTCGGCCGGGCTGGAGAGCAGGAGCCGGTCGGGGCCGGTGTCGTCCAGGTAGCCGTCGAGGGAGACGGCGGCGGACAGCAGGACGTACGGGTACGGCATCGGCGCGGTCTCCCTGGTGAGCGGTCACGAACTGACGGTCTTGGCGGTCTTGGCGGTCTTGGTTCAAGTTTGAAACAAACTTACACTGGTGGCATGACGACCCGCTGGCTCACCCCCGAGGAGCAGCGCGCCTGGCGCGCCTACATCGCCGCCTCCCAGCTTCTGGAGGACGCGATCGACCGGCAGCTCCAGCAGGAGGCCGGCATGCCCCACCTGTTCTACTCCGTGCTGGCCAACCTGTCCGAGGCGCCCGACCGGCGCCTGCGCATGACCGATCTCGCCGAGACGCTGAAGATCACGCGCAGCAGGCTGACGTACGCGGTGACCCGGCTGGAGCGGGACGGGCTGGTGCGACGCGAGGACTGCCGCTGGGACAAGCGCAGCAGTCTCGCGGTGCTGACGGACGAGGGGACGGCCGTGCTGGAACGTACGGCGCCCGGGCACGTCGAGACGGTCCGCGCGACCCTGTTCGACCGGCTCACGCCGGAGCAGGTGGGGCAGTTGGAGGAGATCTGCACGGGGATCACGCGCGGGCTCCAGGGCGACGACACCGAGGCCGGGGCGGGCGACGTCCCGTGGCGGCGCCGTTCGTCCTGTTCCTCGGCCCGGCCGGCCGACTCCTGAGTCACACGAGAGAACAATTGCTTTAACTTTTAAGCATGAGGTAGGGTCCCTGCGACCGACTGCTTCAAATATGAAGCAAGCTCACCCGGAGGACCCGCATGCCCGACACCCCCGCCGCCACGCCGCGCGCCCGCGTCCGGGTACCGCTGCACTTCCACGACGGCTACCGCGCCGACGCCGAACTCGTCACCTTCCACGGACTGGCCGACGGCCAGGAGCACGTGGCCGTCGTCCTCGGCGACCCCGGCCCCGTCCCGCTGGTCCGGCTGCACTCCGAGTGCCTGACCGGGGACGTCTTCGGCTCGGCCCGCTGCGACTGCGGTCCCCAGCTGCGCGAGGCGGTCGAGCGGATCGCCGAGCGCGGGGGCGTCCTGCTCTACCTCCGCCAGGAGGGGCGCGGCATCGGCCTGTACAACAAGCTCGACGCCTACGCCCTCCAGGACCAGGGCCTCGACACCTACGAGGCGAACGCCGCGCTCGGCCTCCCGGAGGACGCCCGCGACTACACGGCCGCCGCGCAGATGCTGCGCGCCCTCGGCATCGGGGAGCTGGACCTCCTCTCCAACAACCCCGACAAGGCGGAGCAGCTGCGCTCCCTCGGTGTCCTCGTACGGGACCGGGTGCCGACCGGCGTCTTCACCACGGCCCACAACGTCCGGTACCTGCGCGCGAAGGTCCTGCAGACCCAGCACACGCTGCCGCTGGGGGAGTTGACGGAGCTGAGCGCGGGCTGAACCGCGAGTCGGCGGAGCTGACCGTGGGCTGGTGTCGGCGCGGCACGCCCTCCGCCGGGAGTTGATGCTCAACGCGGTGCCGCGGCGGCCACGCGGTCGGTGGGCAGGCCGCGGGCCGGCGTCGTCATCGTCGGCATCAGGACCAGGCCGGCGTCGGCGCCCATGACCATGCCCGGCACCACGACCCGCGACACGGGCACCCCGCTTTCCCGGCCTGCAGCGCCACCAGCGCCGTCCCGAGGGCACCCGCCGCGATCCCGGGCGGGATCAGCCGGCGCGGTGACACCCGGTCGCCCGGCGGGAGGCGGACGCGTCGGTGCGGCCCGTCAGGCCCTCTGGCCGGCCGCCTGGTCCGTTTCGTGAGGCTGCCTGTCGGGCACGTCCGCGGACAGGGCGGCGGCGAAGCGGGGCCAAGTCAGCAGGACGATCGGGTAGATGGCGTAGCCGATGCGGGTCGCCGGGGACAGCACTATCGCCAGGGCCAGACCGAGTGCCAGTCGGTCGGCACCGGCCACGGCGCTGCGTGGCGGGCGGATCAGGAGCGAGAGGCCCACACCCGCGGCGCTCAGTGCGATGAGTGCCACCGTGACCGCCTCGCCGTGCGGGACCAGCACAGCGATCAGATGCCCCAACAAGGGGCTCTGCGCGGACGATGCGGTGGGGCCGAGACCCAACGGGTAGAGGACGACGTTGCGGTAGAAGGCAGCGCTGTCCGCCAGGGCCACGGGCAGGACGGTGACCAGGGCGATCCCCACGGCTCCCCCTGCGCACTTGAGTGCGGCTCGCCGTCCGCCGCGCACCGCCAGGACGGCGACGAGCACCGGAATGGCCGGCCAGGCGGTCCACTTCAGCGCGGCCGCCGCCCCCAGGGCCAGCCCGGCCCGTCCGGCATCGCCCCGCTGCGTGAAGGCCAGGGCCAGGCACATCAACCCGATGACCGGCGGGTCCACGCCACCGATGGTGAGCGGTAGCGCGACGACAGGACATGCGATCAGCCACAACAGGCCCGTCCTACCGGTGACCCCGCGCGGGCGGCCGACCCGACCGGCGTCCGCCTCCCGGCCGTTGGTCAGCACCCGTATCGCGCCCGCCACAGCGGCCAGGAAACCGACGAGGAACCACAACCGGGCGCTGGTGAACGGGATGTCGCCGAACAGCATGTGCGGTATGCCGAAGCACGTCATGCCAGGGAGGTAGGGATTGAAGTCCCGCACCATGTGCGGTGTGTGGCGGTACGGGCTTCCGGAGGCGAACAGCAGGTCGGCCGCCCGTTCCACAACGCCGACCTCCATCTGCTCCTTGCCGATCACCGTCAGGTACAGCAGGGGCACGACGACCGCACCGACGACCGCGACCACGGCGGGCGCCGGCGCCCACGGCGCGGACGACCTCGCCGCGACCAGTGCGGCACAGCCGTAACCCAATGCGGCCGCCAGCCCCCATGCTTCCTGCGAGGTGTCGGCGGGCGACAACAGGCCCACCACGAGTGCGGACACGGCGCAGACCACCAGCACTGGCCAGTCCCACCGTCGCCCGGCGCGCGGCGACTTGCCGGTGGCGGCGGTGCCCGACTCCCGTGTGTGAACGGCAGTTGACATCAGGCACCGGCCTTTCGCCTGATGCGGACGCCGAGGTCGGCGGCGCGGTGCCGCCGTTGACACCTGACGGATCCGGCGAGGCCGAGTGGAGGGGGGTTGGTGATCATGGCGCAACCTTGCAAGTTGGTGTGTACACGTCATATACGCACGCACCATCGGCTGCGGCTGTATGCGATCTTCACCTCATGGGTACCCGCGGCCTCCGACGCGGCGAGGCGGTCGGCCTGGAAGACAGCGAAACGCGTCCCCGGGTTCCGTCCGGCAGTCACCCAACCGCCCGCCCCGGCAGCAACCGGTCCGCGGGCCGCGGACACATCCGCTCGCGCAAGACCCCGAAAACGAGTCAGCGCCCGAGTCGACCGAAGCCGACCCGAGCGCTGCACAGCAGGTCAGAGGGGGGTAACCCCTCCCCCGCAGCCGTAGGCCCTGTGGGACTCGAACCCACAACCAATGGATTAAAAGTCCACTGCTCTGCCAATTGAGCTAAGGGCCCAGGCGATGTTGCCTGTCCGAGCATAGCCGGACGAGGCCGTGTCGCCGATCGGGTATCGAGGACGCGGCCGCGCCGGAAGGGTGAAGGTTACTTTTCGACCAGTTCGGGGGACCGGGTGCGGGCCGGATCGAGGAACCAGTGGCGGGCCGAGGCCAGCCACCACGTGGCGGCGAAGCCCAGGACGACCAGGACGGCGGCCGGGGCGTAGTTGAAGGTCTTCCAGGTGACCGGGGAGACCTGGGGGAGCATGAAGAGGATCGTGATCACCGCGACCCAGGCGACGGACACGATGCCGACCGGGACCGACCAGCGGCCCAGGTGCCAGGGGCCGCGCTCGAAGGCCTCGCCCTTGCGGACGCGCAGGAGGGTCGGGATGACGTAGGCGATGTAGAGACCGATCACCGCGATCGAGGTCACCGCCACGTAGGCCGTGGAGTTGATGAGGTAGGGAAGGCCGAGGGCGAGGGCGCCGAGGGCGGCCAGCCAGACCGCGGCCACGGGGGTGCGGGTGCGTGGGCTGACCGTGTGCCAGATGTGCGAGAAGGGCAGCGCGCCGTCGCGGGAGAAGGCGTAGATCATGCGGCTGTTGGCGGTGACCGAGGCCATGCCGCAGAAGAGCTGGGCGCCGATCACGACCAGCAGCAACAGCTTGCCGGTCGTCGCTCCCAGGGCGTCGAGGAGGATCTGGGCGGGGGGTGCACCGGTCGGGGACGTCAGCTCCTTGTCGTAGGACTGGATGGCGAAGGTGAAGCCGAGCAGGAGGACGAAGCCGGCTATCCAGGAGGTCCAGATCGAGCGGACGATGCCCTTCGGGCCCGCCGTGGACGCGTCGTGGGTCTCCTCCGTCATGTGGGCGGAGGCGTCGTAGCCCGTGAAGGTGTACTGGGCCATGAGGAGGCCCAGCAGGACCACGTAGAGGCCGCTGCCCCAGCCCGTCCCGTTGACGAACTTCGTGAAGACGAAGGACGCCGACCGGTGGTGGTCGGGGATGAAGGCGAGGGCGCCGACGATCACCGCGACTCCCAGGACGTGCCACCACACGCTCACGCTGTTCAGGAACGCGACGATCCGCACGCCGAAGGTGTTCAGCAGGCCGTGCAGCAGCAGGATGGCCGCGAACAGCAGCACCGTGCGGCCGGGGGTCACGACGAAGTCGAACTGGAGGTTCAGGTAGGCGCCGAGGAAGGACGCCGCGCCGAAGTCGATGCCCGCCGTCACCGCCACCTGGCCCAACACGTTGAACCAGCCCGTGAACCAGGCCCAGGCCGCCGCCGAGCGCGGGGGCGCGAGACGGTGGGCCCAGAAGTACAGGCCCGCCGACGTGGGATAGGCGGAGCAGATCTCGGCCATCGAGAGGCCCACGAACAGGGTCATCAGGCCGACCGCCACCCAGCCCCAGGTGATCACCGCGGGGCCGCCGGTGACCATGCCGAAGAGGTACAGGGTGAGACAGCCGGACAGGACCGAGATGATCGTGAAGGACACGGCGTAGTTCGAGAACGCCGACATACGGCGGGCGAGGACCTGGGTGTAACCGAGCTGGGCCAGCCGTTCCTCGTCCGACAGCCCGGCCGCTTCCCTGCTCGCTCTTGCGTCATCTGTCATGTCCCCAGCGATTCCCTCCCGGGCGTCGTGACATGCGTCACAGGGGTCTCGCTCCGGCGTGGATTCCGGGTCCGTGGCCGCCTGTCCGCCTGTCCGCCTGTCCGCCTGTCCGCCTGTCCGCCTGCTGAAACGGTCCGCCAGGCGCGCTCGGCCGAACGAAACGGCTGCGGGCCCCGGATGATCCGGGGCCCGCAGCCGTGTTCGTTCACCGGCCGGAAGGCCGGTCACTTCTCGTCCTGTCAGCCGTTGCGCTTCCAGCGCGGCTTGTCGTCGCGGCGGCCGAAGGAGCCGGTGCCGCGGTGGTCGTCACGACGGCCGTAGGGGCGGTCGGGACCGGCGGAGCGGAAGCCCGGGCGGTCGTCCCGACGGTCGCGGTTGAACGGACGGTCGCTGCCCCGGTGCCCACCACGCTCGTCCCGGCGGAAGCCGCCGCGGTCGTCACGGCGCTCGAAGGAGCGGGCACCACGGTCCCGGTCGAAGGGCCGACGCTCGTCGCGACGCTCGAAGGAACGCCCACCACGGTCACCCCGGTCGTCGCGGCGCTCGAAGGAGCGGCCACCACGGTCACCACGGTCGTCGCGGCGCTCGAAGCCACGCTCACCGCGCTCACCACGGTCCCGGTCGAACG
>NZ_JBSFHY010000008.1:189532-253878 GCF_053597295.1 Streptomyces sp. NPDC001450 | reverse complement strand
GGTCGAACGGACGACGCTCGTCACGGCGCTCGAAGGAACGCCCACCACGGTCACCCCGGTCGTCACGACGCTCGAAGCCACGCTCACCGCGCTCACCACGGTCCCGGTCGAACGGACGACGCTCGTCACGGCGCTCGAAGGAACGCCCACCACGGTCACCCCGGTCGTCACGACGCTCGAAGCCACGCTCACCGCGCTCACCGCGGTCCCGGTCGAACGGACGACGCTCCCGGCGCTCGTACGGTGCCGAAGCCGCCGGACGCTCCTCGCGCTCGGTCGCGCGCTCCGCCGGCTCCTGGGCCACGGCCGCCTCGACCACGGCCTCCGCCGCGGCCGCCTGGGCCTCGGCCACCGCGGTCTCCGGGTCCTCGCCGCGCTCGCGGGCGACCCGGGCGACCAGCCGGTCGGCCTCCTCGCGCAGCTCGGTGGCCCGGCGCTGGGCGCGCTCCAACTGCTTGGTCAGCTGGGCGACCTCGCGCTCGGCCTGCTGGGCGGCGTTGCCCGCGGACTCGGCCTGGACCTCGGTCATGGAACGGGCGCCGGTGATCTCGGCGACCTCCGGGTCGAAGGCGGCACCGCCCTGGATGATGTGGCGCGCGGCGTCGACGCCGGCGTCCTCCATCAGGCGGAAGATCTGGCGCCGCTGGTGCGGCAGGGACAGCGAGACCACGGTGCCCGTACGACCGGCACGCGCGGTACGGCCCGCACGGTGCAGGTAGTCCTTGTGGTCGCCGGCCGGGTCCACGTTCAGGACCAGGTCGATGCCGTCGACGTGGATACCGCGCGCGGCGACGTCGGTCGCGACGAGCACGTTGACGTAGCCGTCCTTGAAGTCGGCCAGCGTCCGGGTGCGGGCGCCCTGGGTCATGCCGCCGTGCAGCGCGTCGGCCTTCACGCCCGCCTCGCGCAGCTGCTCGGCGACGCGGTCGGCACCCAGCTGGGTGCGGACGAAGATGATCGTGCGGCCCTTGCGGGAGGCGATCGCGGCGGTGACCGGCGCCTTGTCCTTGGGCTTCACGATGAGGATGTGGTGCGACATGGTCGTCACCGCGCCCTGGGCCGCGTCCACCTCGTGCGAGACGGGGTTGTTCAGGTAGCGGTCGACGAGGGTCTGGATCTCGTTCTCCATGGTGGCGGAGAACAGCATCCGCTGGCCGCCGGCCGGGACCTGGTCGAGCAGCTCGGTGACCTCGGGCAGGAAGCCCAGGTCGGACATCTGGTCGGCCTCGTCCAGGACGGCGATCTGCACGTCCTCGAGGGAGCAGGCGCCGCGGTTGATGATGTCGCGCAGGCGGCCGGGCGTGGCGACCAGGATGTCCACACCGCGCTCCAGCGCGTAGATCTGGTTGCCCATCGACGTACCGCCGCAGACGACCTTCATCTTCAGGCCGAGGACGTCGCCGTAGGGCTGCAGGGCGTCGGCCACCTGCATGGCCAGCTCACGGGTCGGCGTGAGGATGACGGCACGCGGCCGCTTCTTCTCGGTGCGGCCGCCGGCCAGCGTGGCCAGGGTCGGCAGACCGAAGGAGAGGGTCTTGCCGGAGCCGGTGCGGCCACGGCCGAGGATGTCCTTGCCGACCAGGGCGTCCGGGATGGTCGCGGCCTGGATCGGGAAGGGGGTGGTGACGCCGTTCTGCGCAAGCTTGCGCACGATGCCCTCGGGGAGGCCGAGGTCGGCGAAGGTGGTCTGGGGGGTGGTGTCAGCGGCCTCGACGGCCTCGGTGACCTCGGTCGTCACGTCCACGAGTTCGTTGTCGTTCTCGGGCATGACGATCTGATCAGTACTGGACACGGACATGCGAATGCGAAACCTTCCGGAGTCTCTTCGGCACGCGCCCGTCAACTCCGTGAATCGCTCACGACCGCCTCAATGCGGTCCGCCACGGCAAGGGAGAGTACGCGCCACACGGCGCGCTCTGCAGTGGCGCCGGGCAAATGGGATCAAACGATCTACCACCATACGCACCCAACGCCCCCCAAGGCAAACCGATCCCAGGAGACGCCGGTCACGTTACTACGCCGGAGCCCCCGCCGCGGGCGCCGGCTCCCGCTGGGCCAGTTGGGTTCCCGTCTCCTCGTGAGCCGAGGAGGACGGCTCGGCGGACGGCGGCGGGGGCGAGGTGGGCGTCGGCTCCTCCGTGGGCGTCGGCTGCGGCTCGGCCGTCTGCGTGGGGGTCGGGTCGACCGTGTGCACAGGAGTCGGATCCACGGTCTTCCCCGGCTTCGGCGGTGCCACCGACGCGCTGCCCGGCACGGACGGCGTGGCCGAGGGCGCGGCCGACTCCCCCCGCTTCTTCTTGCCCCCGTGCTCGCGCTTGCCGCCCCCGGGGCCACCGCCGTGGCCGAGGCCGCCCCCACCTCCCACCGGACCCCCGTCGGGCGCCTCGCCGCCCTGCTGCCCCGCCGAGTGCGGGGGCCTGGCCCGGCCGGCGTCGTCACCCACGCTCACACAGCCGGCGGCGGCCGCGAGGGCCAGCGCCGTGACGACCAGACGGACGGGTACGTACAAGCGGCGCACGGCAGCCACCTCCGGAAGGAAGGTCAGGAGTCAACCTGCCCAACTCCCGCCGCCCACAAGAGGACACGCGCCCCGCCCGCATCGGCGCCCGCCCGATCACCCGTACCCGAGCGCGGGCGTCGTCGACGCCGAAGTGGCGCCGGGGCCGCGCGCGACAGCACGACAGGTTCCGCGCCTACCCCGCCCGGCACGTTCGTCCCGGACAATGGCCCTGTGCTGGAGATGACACGCGACAGGTTCGAAGAACTGGTGAGTGAGGCCCTGGACCAGATCCCGCCGGAGCTGACGCGGGTCATGGACAACGTAGCCGTGTTCGTGGAGGACGAGCCGTCCGCCCACGACCCCGAGCTACTGGGCCTGTACGAGGGGACCCCTCTCACGGAGCGCGGAGAGTGGTACGCCGGAGTCCTCCCGGACCGCATCACCATCTACATGGGTCCGACCCTGCGCTACTGCGAGACGGCGGAGGACGTGGTGCACGAGGTGTCCGTGACGGTCGTCCATGAGGTGGCACACCACTTCGGCATCGAGGACGCGCGGCTCCACGAACTGGGCTGGGGCTGACTTCCCGGCATCCCCGGACGCCCACCAACCGACCCCTGGCCTGGGGTGATACGAGGCCCTACGGGCATCTCACCCGGTCGGCTGAAGATCGAGACTCTCCGGCACACGGTCATTGCCCGGTACCGGAGCCCCGTACGAGGCCGGCGAACCGTCGCATATCCGCCGCATATCCACGCCCGGCCGTGGGCATACGCCCCCAATGGCCAGCGCCCGCGCCACCGTCGCAGCCCTCCACACCCTGCGCACCCGCCGCGCCCGCAAAGCCGCCCCCACCCTCCCCACACTCGAACTGGCGGCCCGCCCCAACCCGTGGCTGCGCGCCCTCGGCCTCACCGCGGTGGTCCTGATCGGCGCCTGGCTGGGCCTGCTGATCGTCGGGAACGTACGGGTCCCGGTCGGCCCGATGGACACGACCATGGCGCTGCGCCCGTCCCTCACCGGCGGCACGAAGATCAACGTCTCCCCGCTGGGCGCGCTCACCCTGGACAGCCATGTCGCCCCGGTCCGCCTGGACGTCAACGTCGACCAGCTCGACCCGCTCCGCTCCCAAGCCCTCGTCGACCACCCCGAACGGCTCTCCGGGCTCCAGGACGAGGTGGCCCGGGACGTCGAGCACGGCACGCTCGACCTGGCCGTACGCTCCTGCGCCGCCGTGGTCTCCGGCGCGACCGCCCTGGGCCTGGCGGTCTACCGCCGCCCGCGCCGCGCCCTGGCGGCCGGCGGCCTGGCGCTGGCCCTCCTGGCCGCCTCCGGGGCGACGGCGTACGCCACCTGGAACCCCAAGTCGGTCCTGGAGCCGAAGTTCTCCGGCCTGCTCTCCTCCGCACCCTCCCTGGTCGGCAACGCGCGCAGCATCGTCACCGAATTCGACGTCTACCAGAAGGAGTTGGCGCGCCTGGTGACGAACGTGACGAAGCTGTACGACGTCACGTCCACGCTCCCGGCCTACCAGCCGGACCCCGCCACCCTGCGGGTCCTGCACGTCTCCGACATCCACCTCAACCCGGCGAGCTGGAAGATCATCGCCTCGCTGGTGGAGCAGTACAAGGTGAACGTGATCGTGGACTCCGGCGACACGATGGACCACGGCACGGCGGCGGAGAACGGCTTCCTGGACCCGATCGCGGACCTGGGCGCGCCCTACGTCTGGGTCCGCGGCAACCACGACTCCCTGACCACCCAGCGCTACCTGCGGCGCATGAAGAACGTGCACGTCCTGGACGACGGCCGGGCGGAGACGATCGCGGGCCTGCGGTTCGCGGGCATCGGCGACCCCCAGTTCACCCCCGACCGCTCGGTGTCGCCCGGCGGGGACGCGGCCGAGCTGCTGGCGGGCGACCGCCTGGCCGGCGCCCTGCGCGACCAGCGGGCGGCGGGCACCCCGGTCGACGTGGCGATCGCACACGAGCCCTCCGCCGCCCGGGAGACGGACGGCGCGGTCCCGCTGGTCCTGGCGGGCCACGTCCACCACGAGGACACGGAGGTCATGAAGTACGGCACACGTCTGCGCATCGAGGGCTCCACGGGCGGCAGCGGCCTGCGCGCGGTGGAGGGCAGATACCCCGACCCGATCGAGGCCTCGATCCTCTACTTCGACCGCGACACCCGCCGCCTCCAGGCCTGGGACGAGATCAGACTGGGCGGCCTGGGCCTGACGACGGCCGAGGTCAGCCGCCACCTCCCCGAGTCGAACCTGCCAGGCGCGACACGGCCCCCCACCCCGCCTTCGCCCTCAGGCCCGTAAAACCGTTTTGGCGATACTCCCCGCCATCCCATATGCTTCTCACGTCCCCGACGCGCTGAGAAGCGCCCAGGCGGGCCGATAGCCCTCATCGTCTAGCGGCCTAGGACGCCGCCCTTTCAAGGCGGTAGCACGGGTTCGAATCCCGTTGGGGGCACGCAAGATCGTGTGCGACACTGTTGCACGCACAGCTTGGTCCTGTGGAGCAGTTTGGAGTGCTCGCCACCCTGTCAAGGTGGAGGCCGCGGGTTCAAATCCCGTCAGGACCGCTGGGGTTTCCTCGGAAACCTCGCGGCTGGGTAGCTCAGTTGGTACGAGCGATCGCCTGAAAAGCGATAGGTCGCCGGTTCGACCCCGGCCCCAGCCACAGCTAAGGCCCCGATCCTCGGATCGGGGCCTTGTTGTATGTCTTGTGGATCACGCTCGTGGTACGAGCGCGCGCCTGTTCCTGGGTCGGCAGCAGCTTGACGCGCACCACGGTCTTCGCGAACAGGGAATCTAGGCTCGTTCGCCGGTTCGCTCAGGGGGAACGTCGACGCTTCATCGCGAAGAGTGATTTCTCAGATTTTCCTTTATCGCTTGGTCGGCTTGGCACAGACTCTGCGCGGCGCTACGTTCTGGCTGGTTGACGGGGATTTGCGGGGGGCGGGGACGATGAGCCGGGACGAGGCCAGAGCCATCCGGGACACCGAGCTGGAGAAGGACCGGGCCCGGTACGGGCTGCTCGCGGTGATCATCAGCAACCTGGCGATAGCCGGGGTCGCGATCTTCGGGGTGTGGCGGCTTGACGGGGACAAGGCGGTGATCGTCGGTGTGCTGACCGCCGCGTTCACGGCCGTGAGCAGCATGACCACGGCGTACCTCGGTATCAAGGCGGTCTCCAACACCGCCAGGTCCATCGCCCTCGGGGACGGTGTGCGGCGCGGCGGCGATTCCGGCGGCTCGGGGGCGCAGCAGGGCTGAAGCTGTGCGCTCGCTGTGACGTTTCCTGATCTTGGTGCGCTCCTCCTTCCGGGGGCCGGACCGCCGGTCCCGACCCGATGGAAGGGGCTCAAGTGCGCTTCAGACAGGCCGCGTTGACCGTCACCCTGGCGATCGCGACGAGTCTGCCGCTGGCAGCGGGGACAGCGACGGCGGAGGGAACACAGGGACCGGGCCGGCTCACCGGCACCGACTATTCGGCAGGCTCCCCTGCCCTGGTCTCCCTCAGCCCTGTCAGCGGATCCGTCACCAACGCCTTCGCCCAGGGCGCGGAGGACGGCGTGCTCTCGCCCGACGGCTCCCAGGTGGCGTACGTCCACCGGCAGGACACCTGCATACCGCAGACCGAGGGCTGCGCGTACGGCAGCGATCTGGTCGTCGCGGGCGCCGACGGCAGCGACCCGCACGTCCTGGTCCCCGGCACCGGGTCCGGGCCCGTTCCGTACGCCGGGCACCCCGACTGGTCTCCGGACGGACAGCGGATCGTCTACGAAACGGGGTCCGGCCTGGGCTGGATCAACGCCGACGGCACCGGGAGCGAGGTCCTCACCCCGTACGGCAGCCGCGGCACCTTCTCGCCCGACGGCCGGAGCATCGCCTTCCTGAGGAGCGAGTACTACGAGACCGATGACGGCTGGGATGTCGGCACCGACGTCTATGTCCTCGACACGGTCACCCGCGAGGAGCGCCAGGTCACCTCCAGCCACAACGTGGGGGACACGCCCGCCGACTGGTCCCCCGACGGCAGCCGTCTCGTCTATGCCACCGAGAACGGCCTGCACACCGTCGACGTGGCCACCGGCGCCACCACCGATCTGCAGAGCAACTGGGCCATCGCCCTGTCCAACCTCCGCACCCCGGTCTATTCCCCCGACGGCAGCCGGATCGCCTTCAACGGCTTCGAGCAGGCCGCCGGCGCGAGCGCCACGTACGTCGTCGACGCCGTCGACGGCGGAAACCTCCGCAAGCTCACGGACCGACCCGTGACCTTCACCGACTGGCTCCCCAACGAATAAGGACCCCAGGTGAGGGCGGCCGTCCCCCGGTCGGCGGTCGCCCGCCCAAAAGCGTTCGCCACGAATTTCCCCGAGGTGCGATCCTGGACCGCGTATGTCTACGCACCCAGCCCCCGCCCTCGGCGCCCTCGCCCCCCGCCTGACCGAGTTGTCGCTGCGCGAAGCGCACCGCCTCGGCCGGCGGCTCGAGGGTGCGCGCAAGATCCGTAAGCCGGAGGCCCGCGCCGCCGTCCTCGCCGAGATCGAGGCCGAGGTCGCCAAGGCCGAGGCCCGGATGGACGAGCGGCGCTCCCGCGTGCCCGCCATCACGTACCCCGAGCAGCTCCCCGTCAGCCAGAAGAAGGACCAGATCGCCGAGGCCATCCGCGATCACCAGGTCGTCATCGTCGCCGGCGAGACCGGGTCCGGTAAGACCACGCAGATCCCCAAGATCTGTATGGAACTGGGGCGCGGCGTCCGTGGCATGATCGGGCACACCCAGCCCCGCCGTATCGCCGCCCGGACCGTCGCCGAGCGGGTGGCGGAGGAGTTGCGGACCCCCCTCGGCGAGGCCATCGGCTGGAAGGTCCGTTTCACCGACCAGGTGAACCCGGACGCCACCTTCGTCAAGCTGATGACGGACGGCATCCTGCTCGCCGAGATCCAGACCGACCGCGAGCTGCGCGCCTACGACACGATCATCATCGACGAGGCCCACGAGCGGTCCCTCAACATCGACTTCCTGCTGGGCTATCTCGCCCAGCTGCTGCCGAAGCGGCCGGATCTGAAGGTCGTCATCACCTCGGCGACCATCGACCCCGAGCGCTTCTCCCGGCACTTCGGCGACGCCCCGATCATCGAGGTCAGCGGCCGGACGTACCCGGTCGAGGTCCGCTACCGGCCGCTCCTCGAAGAGGACTCCGACGACGCCGACCGGGACCAGATCACCGCCATCACCGACGCCGTCGAGGAACTGATGGCGGAGGGGAAGGGCGACATCCTCGTCTTTCTCTCCGGTGAACGGGAGATCCGGGACACCGCGGACGCGCTCACGCGGAAGCAATACCGCTTCACAGAGGTCCTGCCTCTGTACGCCCGCCTCTCCCACGCCGAGCAGCACCGGGTCTTCCAGCCGCACACCGGGCGCAGGATCGTTCTGGCGACCAACGTCGCCGAGACCTCACTCACCGTCCCCGGCATCAAGTACGTCATCGACCCGGGCTTCGCCCGGGTCAGCCGCTACAGCCACCGCACCAAGGTCCAGCGGTTGCCCATCGAGCCGATCTCCCAGGCCAGCGCCAACCAGCGCAAGGGACGCTGCGGCCGTACGTCCGACGGCATCTGCATCCGGCTGTACGCCGAGGACGATTTCCTCGCCCGCCCGGAGTTCACGGACGCCGAGATCCTCCGTACGAACCTCGCCTCCGTCATCCTCCAGATGACCGCGGCCGGCCTCGGCGACATCGAGGAATTCCCCTTCATCGACCCGCCGGACCACCGCAACATCCGCGACGGCGTGCAGCTGCTGCAGGAGCTGCACGCGCTGGACCCGGCCCAGAAGGACCCGCGCAAGCGGCTCACCGACACCGGCCGCAAGCTCGCGCAGCTGCCGGTCGATCCGCGGCTGGCCCGGATGGTCCTGGAGGCCGACAGGAACGGCTGTGTCCGCGAGGTCATGGTCATAGCGGCCGCGCTGTCCATCCAGGATCCGCGCGAGCGCCCGGCCGACAAACAGGCCCAGGCCGACCAGCAGCACGCCCGCTTCAAGGACGAGACCAGCGACTTCCTCGCCTACCTGAACCTGTGGCGGTACGTCCGCGAGCAGCAGAAGGAGCGCGGCTCGTCGTCCTTCCGCCGGATGTGCAAGCAGGAGTACCTGAACTTCCTGCGCATTCGCGAATGGCAGGACATCTACACCCAGCTGCGCACGGTCGCCAAGCAGATGGGCATCCACCTCAACGAGGACGACGCCCCCACCGACCGCATCCACATCTCCCTCCTCGCCGGCCTCCTCTCCCACCTCGGGATGAAGGACGTGAAGGACGGCAACAAGAACGAGTATCTGGGCGCCCGCAACGCCAAGTTCGCGATCTTCCCGGGCTCGGCGCTGTTCCGGAAGCAGCCCCGCTTCGTGATGTCCGCCGAGCTGGTGGAGACGTCCCGTCTGTGGGCCCGGGTCAACGCGAAGATCGAGCCGGAGTGGGTCGAGCCGCTCGCCGGCCACCTCCTCAAGCGGACGTACAGCGAACCGCACTGGGAGAAGGACCAGGCGGCCGTGATGGCGTACGAGAAGGTCACGCTGTACGGCGTCCCGATCGTCGCCCAGCGGAAGGTGAACTACGGCCGGATCGAGCCCGGGGTCTCCCGCGAGCTGTTCATCCGCAACGCGCTCGTCGAGGGCGACTGGCGCACGCACCACAAGTTCTTCGCGGACAACCGCAGACTCCTCAGCGAGGTCGAGGAGCTGGAGCACCGGGCGCGGCGCCGGGACATCGTCGTGGACGACGAGACGCTGTTCGACTTCTACGACCAGCGGGTGCCCGAACACGTCGTCTCCGGCGCCCATTTCGACTCCTGGTGGAAGCGGAAGCGGCACGAGCAGCCCGAGTTCCTGGACTTCGAGCGGGAGATGCTCATCCGGGAGTCGGCGGATGCGGTCACCAAGGCCGACTATCCGGACAGCTGGCGGCAGGGGCAGCTCAAGTTCCGGGTGACCTACCAGTTCGAGCCGGGCGCGGACGCGGACGGTGTGACGGTCCACATCCCGCTCCAGGTGCTCAACCAGGTCACGGACGAGGGCTTCGACTGGCAGATCCCCGGCCTGCGCGAGGAAGTGGTGACGGAGCTGATCCGCACCCTCCCCAAGCCGATCCGCCGCAACTACGTGCCCGCGCCGAACTACGCGAAGGCGTTCCTGGAGCGCGCGGTGCCGCTGCGGGAGCCCCTGACGGTCACCATGGCCCGGGAGCTGAAGCGCATGGTCGGCGTCCCCTTCGAGGCGGACGACTTCGACTGGACGAAGATCCCCGACCACCTGAGGATCACCTTCAGAATCGTGGACGAGCGGCGGCGGGGGCTCGCCGAGGACAAGGACCTGGAGGCGCTGAAGCTCCAGCTGAAGCCGAAGGCGCGCAAGGCCCTGTCCCAGGCGGCGGCCGCGACCGCCTCCCGCGAGGGCGGGGAGTCCCTGGAGCGCAGGGGCCTCACCGACTGGACGATCGGCACGCTCACCCAGGTCTTCGAGACCCGCCGGGCCGGGCAGCCGGTGAAGGCGTACCCGGCGCTGGTGGACGACGGCGACACGGTCTCGGTCCGTCTCTTCGACACGGAGGCGGAGCAGGCGGAAGCCATGTGGAAGGGCACCCGCCGGCTCATCCTGCGCAACATCCCGGTGAACCCGGCGAAATTCGCATCCGAGAAGCTGACGAACGCCCAGAAGCTGGCGCTCTCCGCCAACCCGCACGGCTCGGTCCAGGCCCTCTTCGACGACTGCGCGATGGCCGCGGCCGACAAGCTGATCGCGGACTTCGGCGGACCGGTGTGGGACGAGGAGTCGTACCGGAAGCTGTACGACAAGGTGCGGGCGGAGATCGTCGACACGACGGTCCGTACGGTCACCCAGGTGCAGCAGGTCCTCGCCGCCTGGCAGGCCTGTGAGCGCCGTCTGAAGGGCGTACGCAGCCCCGCCCTGCTGGCCAACCTGACGGACGTCCGCAAGCAGCTGGACGCCCTTGTGAAGCCCGGTTTCGTGACCTGGGCGGGGATACGCCGCCTGCCCGACCTCATGCGCTACCTGGTGGCGGCGGACCGGCGCCTGCAGCAGATGCCGACGGGCGTCCAGCGGGACACCACGCGCATGGAGAAGGTCCACGAGATGCAGGACGAGTACGCCTGGCTGCTGGAACAGCTCCCGAAGGGCCGGCCGGTGCCGCAGCAGGTCCTGGACATCCGCTGGATGCTCGAGGAGCTCCGGGTCAGCTACTTCGCCCACGCTCTGGGCACGGCGTACCCAGTCTCCGACAAGCGGATCGTGAAGGCGATCGACGCGGCCGTACCGTAACCGCAAGCGTACAGAGGGTGAGTTCGACCAGGACCCTCACCCTCCTGTACAGTCCTTCTCGCAGCGCAACACAGCAAGCCAAGCGCAGCGAAACCTGGTCCTGTGGAGCAGTTTGGAGTGCTCGCCACCCTGTCAAGGTGGAGGCCGCGGGTTCAAATCCCGTCAGGACCGCAACAGTGACGGGCCCTCATCCAATCCGGATGGGGGCCCTTCTCATGCCATCGACCGCCCACCACCCCGCCGAGGGGGAGGCCGCGCCCGCGGCGGAGCCGCAATCGACACGGCAAATCCCGTCAGGACCGCAAGAGAGAAGGCCCCATCCGATCCGGATGGGGCCTTCTTCGTGCGCTCAGCCTGCCCCCGGGGGGATTGACGACGTCACATTCCGCCGGTACCCAGAAACCAGGGCCCGCCCCCCTGTGCGGCCCCTGGAGGTGGCGTATGGCGGCATCGGCCAGGCACGAGACGCGGGCGCTGCTCCGGGCGCACCTGTCGGCGGCCATGCCCTACCGGCACCTCACCCGCCACTGCCCGATCTGTCACCACCTGCTGCGGCTGGCGATGGACGCCGGCCCGCGGTCCCAGGATGCGAGCGAAGAGGTGCTGGAGGACGAGAGTCCCCGAAGCGCGTGACCGACGCCGGGCCCAACACCCGCCCGGACGTGGCACGCTGGAAGAGGCGGTTCCTCTACCGCACCTGCGCCAGAGGCAACAAGATCCCTGGCATGTGACGGGAGTCACCGCATGACTTTTTGAAATGGCGGGACTTACCCCCCTCCTACAACAGGTCAATTTAATATGTGCAATTGCACCCGACTCAGGGGTCGCGCACAGAAGTTCCGACACCCCTCCCCAGACTCCGACAAGGCCGCTCACAGCGACCCCGACACCCCACGACCAGCGCACAAAAAAGATCGCGCTGGACCCGGCGGAGTCCAGCGCGATCTACGACGCACCCTGTGTCGCTGCCTACAACGTTCTCTTCGGCTTGGGCGTGGGCCCTGTTGGGGCAGGTCCCGCGTCGCTTGGAGCTAGGGTCCGGGCACCTCGGTCAGTTGGGGGACCAGCCGGTTTGCCCGGTTATTCAGTTGTTCAGGCCTCGCTGCGCTGCTGCGGGATGCCCGCGAGCAGAGCGCGGACCTCGGCCTCGCGGTAGCGGCGGTGCCCGCCGAGCGTACGGATCGAAGTGAGCTTGCCGGCCTTCGCCCACCGCGTGACCGTCTTCGGGTCCACGCGGAACATCGTGGCGACCTCAGCCGGGGTCAGCAGCGGCTCGGCATCAGGGGTGCGAGCGGTCATGAGCGGCCTCCTCGGGAGAACCGAACCTTCTCGGTTCTTTCCTCTAAATTCTGCACCTTGACCCACGTTGCCCGAAATGGCGGACGCGGGCCGAGTCGGTTATAGGACGAACGGCTTGTCCTCGGCACTACAACTACACCATCTGTCCAGCCACGTCGGCCAAACCGATGGAATTGCCCTCCCAGGTGTTCATCAGCGACGGAAGCCGATGGACCATGCCATAGCGGACAGTCACGCCACTGTGACGATCAGTCACAGGGCGATCAGGAGGCACCAGACCCCCCAAAGCGTGCAATGCGGGGATTCCGCCCATAGTGGAGCATAGTTGGACGGACGGAGCCCTCCCCGGACTCCTTGTCCTATTTTGGCACGAGGGGCGGCAAGCGGCGCAAGGGCCGTTTAAGTGCCGTCCATCACCCTTTGGACAAAAGCCCGGATCGGGACCAACATCCCGTCAGATGGGGTAAGTGGCGTAGACCGTACGTCGTTCGGGGCCGTTTTGGCCGTGACGTACGTCACTCAGTTCGCGGAGCGCCGGTCCCGTACCGCCCGCCACCGCTCCACCAGCCGCCCGTAGGCCTCTCCGGCGGCCGTCCCGTCCCCCCGGCGCAGCGCCTCGATGCCGTCGGCGACGTCCGCCGCCGAGTGGTCGCCCTCCAGCTCGCCGGCCGGCACCGCGTGCACCAGGCCGCCGTAGTCCAGCTCCACCAGCGAGCGCGGGTGGAACTCCTCCAGCCAGCGGCCGACGTCCACCAGGCCGTCGATCAGCGGCCCCTCCTCGATGGTGTCCCTCAGCGTGCGCAGCGCCCGCGCCACCCGGCGCCGGGCCTGCACCATCGGGGTGCGGTAGCGCAGCATCGGCGGCACCTCGCCGGACCCCTTCTCGTACCGGCGCTCCTCGTCGGAGACCAGCACGAACCAGTTCAGCGGGACCTGCCAGGTCGCCGTGCGGATCCAGGGACGGGCGTCCGGGTTGCGGGCGAGCCAGCGCTCGTAGTCCTGGGCGGCCTGGTGGCGCACCAGCGGCGGCAGCACCGCGTCCAGCACCGACGCGGGCAGCTCCTCGGCGAGGTCGGCCAGGGCCTGCCAGCCGCGCAGCCGGGTTCGCCAGGGGCAGACGCAGACGACTCCGTCGACGTCCAGCACGAAGGCGTCGCCGCTCTCGTGCACCGGCACCGGGATCGGCGGGGTGGGCAGCAAGTCGGCGAGCGAGCGGCGCAGTTCGTCCTGGTAGGAGGGGCGGTCGGGACGCCGGGCGTAGCGCGCCCAGTGGGTGCGCTCCGGCTCCGGGAAGGCGGCCAGCGGCTCGTAGACGCGCAGGTACGCGGCATAGGGGACGACCACGGAGGACACCTTGGGCACGCCTGCTCCCTCCCCATCGGACCCGGCTCGAAACCCCTGCAAATCGTCCCACGGTCATGCGTGCGCCAGCGGCACGGCAGAGTGATCCTGAACACTGCGAGGATGGCTGGTGGGCACAGGCTCTACGCTCATGCCACAGCACCCGCCACCCGCACGGGAGCTGAGCCCCACTCGCCGCTATTTACACAGGAGTCACCACAGTGACCGACGTAACCGGCGCATCTGCTGATGTCCTGCACACCCTGTTCCACTCGGACCAGGGGGGCCATGAGCAGGTCGTGCTCTGCCAGGACCGCGCCAGCGGTCTCAAGGCCGTGATCGCCATCCACTCCACCGCCCTGGGCCCGGCCCTCGGCGGAACGCGCTTCTACCCCTACGCGACCGAGGCCGAGGCCGTCGCCGACGCCCTCAACCTCGCGCGCGGTATGTCGTACAAGAACGCCATGGCCGGCCTGGACCACGGCGGCGGCAAGGCCGTGATCATCGGCGACCCGGACCGCGACAAGACCGAGGAACTGCTGCTCGCCTACGGCCGCATGGTCGCCTCGCTCGGCGGGCGCTACGTCACCGCGTGCGACGTCGGCACGTACGTCGCCGACATGGACGTCGTGGCCCGCGAGTGCCGCTGGACCACCGGCCGCTCGCCCGAGAACGGCGGCGCCGGCGACTCCTCGGTGCTCACCGCCTTCGGCGTCTACCAGGGCATGCGCGCCTCCGCCCAGCACCTGTGGGGCGACCCCTCGCTGCGCGGCCGCAAGGTCGGCATCGCGGGCGTCGGCAAGGTGGGCCACCACCTGGTCCGGCACCTGCTCGACGAGGGCGCCGAGGTCGTCATCACGGACGTACGGCGCGAGGCCGTCGGGCGGATCTCCGACCAGTGCCCGACCGTGCAGGTGGTCGCCGACACCGACGCGCTCATCCGCGTCGAGGGCCTCGACATCTACGCCCCCTGCGCCCTGGGCGGCGCCCTGAACGACGACACCGTGCCGGTGCTGACCGCCCAGGTCGTGTGCGGTGCCGCCAACAACCAGCTCGCCCACCCGGGCGTGGAGAAGGACCTCGCCGACCGCGGGATCCTCTACGCGCCGGACTACGTGGTGAACGCCGGTGGCGTGATCCAGGTGGCCGACGAGCTGCACGGCTTCGACTTCGAGCGGTGCAAGGCGAAGGCGGCGAAGATCTTCGACACCACGCTGGCCATCTTCGCACGTGCGAAGGAGGACGGGATTCCGCCGGCCGCGGCGGCCGACCGGATCGCCGAGCAGCGTATGGCCGAGGCCCGCGCGGCACGCTGAGAGCCGATCGGGTGTCCGATCGCACGCATGAACGGTACCCGTCGGCGGGAACTTCGAGAGAACTCTCACTTCCACCGGCGGGTCGTACCCCGATAAGTGGTTAAAATCGCCACTGACCAGCGAGGACAGGGCGCCTCGAGGGTCCTGGGCACACGCGCGTGCTGCGGGCGACGTACCGTATGGGCGCGGGCTCAGGTACCGTGGAAGCCCTACGGACCGGCCTCTCTGCGGAGGGTCCGTTCCGGATCATGAACGCGTGTCAGACTCTGGGGCCGTCGAGCCCCGTCACCGAGGGGGTCGAGCCATGGGGCGCGGCCGGGCCAAGGCCAAGCAGACAAAGGTCGCCCGCCAGCTGAAGTACAACAGCGGTGGGACTGACCTGTCACGTCTGGCCAGTGAACTGGGCGCATCGACTTCGAGCCAGCCGCCGAACGGCGAGCCGTTCGAGGACGATGAGCATGACGAGGACGATCTTTACTCTCGGTACGCCGACCTCTATGAGGACGACGACGAGGACGAGGATGAAGGTCCCTCACAACACCGTCGCGGCGCTTGACCTTGCATTGAGCACTCACCCGGTCGGTGGCAGAGCCACCGACCGGGTTCTGTGCTACCCGCAGGTTCAGACGGCGGCGCCGTTAGATTGAGTACGTGCCGACCAGCTCGGCGCCGGTCTCCTTGTCGCCCCGGTCGGTGATCTCGCCCGCGACCCACGCGTCGACCCCGCGGTCGGCCAGGGTCGTGAGAGCCACGTCCGTCGACTCCTCCGGCACGATCGCGATCATGCCGACGCCCATGTTCAGGGTCTTCTCCAGCTCCAGGCGTTCGACGTTCCCGGTCTTCCCGACCAGGTCGAAGATCGCGCCCGGGGTCCAGGTGGCCCGGTCGACGGTCGCGTGCAGCTCGCCCGGGATGACCCGGGCCAGGTTGGCCGCGAGCCCACCGCCGGTGATGTGGCTGAACGCGTGCACCTCGGTGGTGCGGGTCAGCGCCAGGCAGTCCAGCGAGTAGATCTTGGTGGGCTCCAGCAGCTCCTCGCCGAGCGTGCGGCCGAGTTCCGCGACCTCCGTCTCGAGGGCCAGGCCCGCGCGGTCCAGCAGGACGTGGCGCACCAGGGAGTACCCGTTCGAGTGAAGCCCGGAGGACGCCATGGCGATCACGGTGTCACCCGTACGGATACGATCCGCGCCCAGCAGCCGGGAGGCCTCCACGACGCCCGTACCGGCGCCGGCGACGTCGAAGTCGTCCTCGCCCAGCAGACCGGGGTGCTCGGCCGTCTCGCCGCCCACCAGGGCGCAGCCGGCCAGCACACAGCCTTCCGCGATGCCCTTGACGATCGCGGCGACCCGCTCGGGGTGGACCTTGCCGACACAGATGTAGTCGGTCATGAACAGCGGCTCGGCACCGCACACCACGATGTCGTCCATGACCATGGCGACCAGGTCGTGGCCGATGGTGTCGTAGACGCCCAGTCGGCGCGCGACGTCGACCTTCGTGCCGACGCCGTCCGTGGCGGAGGCGAGCAGCGGGCGCTCGTAGCGCTTGAGGGCGGAGGCGTCGAAGAGCCCGGCGAAGCCGCCGAGGCCGCCCAGGACCTCGGGGCGCTGGGTCTTCTTCACCCACTCCTTCATCAGCTCTACGGCGCGGTCGCCCGCCTCGATGTCGACGCCTGCGCTCGCGTAGCTGGCACCAGTGCCCGCGTGCGGAGCACGCTGATCAAACTCAGCTGACATGACCTTGAGAACTTTCGTGTCGTCCTACGGGGGCTTACGGGCGACGGATCGCGTCGGCCGCGGCCGTGGCGGCCGGACCTGCGGCCAGCTCGGTCTCCAGCAGCTGCTTGCCGAGCAGTTCGGGGTCCGGCAGCTCCATCGGGTACTCGCCGTCGAAGCAGGCGCGGCACAGGTTCGGCTTGGCGATGGTGGTCGCCTCGATCATGCCGTCGATGGAGATGTACGCCAGGGAGTCGGCGCCGAGCGAGGTGCCGATCTCCTCGATGGTCATCCCGTTGGCGATGAGCTCGGCGCGGGTGGCGAAGTCGATTCCGAAGAAGCAGGGCCACTTCACGGGCGGCGAGGAGATCCGGATGTGGACCTCGGCCGCGCCCGCCTCGCGCAGCATGCGGACCAGGGCCCGCTGCGTGTTGCCGCGCACGATCGAGTCGTCGACGACGACCAGGCGCTTGCCCTTGATGACTTCCTTGAGCGGGTTCAGCTTCAGGCGGATGCCGAGCTGACGGATGGTCTGCGAGGGCTGGATGAAGGTGCGGCCCACGTACGCGTTCTTGACCAGACCGGCACCGAAGGGGATGCCGGAGGCCTCCGCGTAGCCGATGGCGGCCGGGGTGCCGGACTCCGGGGTCGCTATGACCAGGTCGGCCTCGACCGGGGCCTCCTTGGCCAGGCGGCGGCCCATCTCGACCCGGGAGAGGTACACGTTCCGGCCGGCGATGTCGGTGTCCGGGCGGGCCAGGTACACGTACTCGAAGACACAGCCCTTGGGCTTCGCTTCCGCGAAGCGGGAGGTGCGCAGACCGTTCTCGTCGATGGCGACGAACTCGCCCGGCTCGATCTCGCGGACGAAGCTGGCACCGCAGATGTCCAGGGCGGCGCTCTCGGAGGCGACCACCCAGCCGCGCTCCAGGCGGCCGAGGACCAGCGGACGGATGCCCTGCGGGTCACGGGCGGCGTAGAGGGTGTGCTCGTCCATGAAGACGAGGGAGAAGGCGCCCCGCACCTTCGGGAGGACCGTGTGGGCGGCCTCCTCGATGGTCAGCGGCTTGCCGTCCTCGTCGACCTGGGCGGCCAGCAGGGCCGTCAGCAGGTCGGTGTCGTTGGTGGCCGCGACCCGGGTGGAGCGGCTGTTGTTGTCGTTCGGCAGTTCGGCGACCAACTCGGCGAGCTGCGCCGTGTTGACCAGGTTGCCGTTGTGGCCGAGCGCGATCGAGCCGTGCGCGGTGGCGCGGAACGTCGGCTGGGCGTTCTCCCACACGGAGGCGCCGGTGGTCGAGTAGCGGGCGTGTCCGACCGCGATATGGCCTTGGAGCGAACCGAGAGAGGTCTCGTCGAAGACCTGGGAGACAAGGCCCATGTCCTTGAAGACGAGGATCTGGGAGCCGTTGCTGACCGCGATTCCCGCGGATTCCTGACCCCGGTGCTGGAGGGCGTAGAGCCCGAAGTACGTGAGCTTTGCGACCTCTTCACCCGGAGCCCAGACACCGAAGACGCCGCAAGCGTCCTGGGGGCCTTTTTCGCCGGGAAGCAGATCGTGATTGAGTCGACCGTCACCACGTGGCACGGCACCGAGTGTAGGCGAGGTCGACCACTGGTCCGAATTGGGGATACACGGCGTTAACGGGTCAGGGCTTGCCGATCACCTTGGTTGTTTCTTCGTTTCCGCAGGTCAGCAAGGTTTCGGTGCGGCCTGAGCGGCCGTCGGCGGCCCTGTGGACGAAGATCCTGGGCCCGTTCGCCGCATGTATGAGTGAGGTGTCGCACATCATTCGGGTGCGCCGTGGCTGAGGTGGACGACGTCGCCGTCGCCGTCCGTGAGAGACAGCTTCCCGTCGTCGGTCCGGGCGGTGAGCGTGCCGGTGGTGAGGGTGCGGGCGAAGGCGCGCTCGAAGTCCATCCGCTCCTGGTCGCAGGCCATCTTGGTGGCGCGGACGTCCCCGATCGTGATCCGGTCGCCGCGCACGGTGGCCCGGGCGCTGAACTGGTTGCAGCCGAGGTTGCCGGCCGCCAGGCCGTCCGTGCCGATCCGGATGTGGGCCGTGGCGGGGGCCTGCCGGGTGGTGCCGTCGGCGGTGAGGCTGTCCACCCGCCAGTCGACGCCGGTCACGGGCTGCCGTACGCCGGGCGGGCCGCTGTCCGCCTGTCCGCCCTGGCTGCTGCCGCAGGCCAGCGTGAGCGGGACGAGCACGGCGGCCGCCGTCAGGGTCATGCGCTGCTTGTACCGGTTCGGTTTCCTGTACCGGTCCAGGTTCGGTTTCTTGTACCGGTTCATACGGATTCGACGGCCCGCCGGGGCCGCCGGTTCCGTCACGACATGAGCGGCAGCAGGTCCCCGATGTCCGCGCGCTCCCCACTGGCGCTGACCTCGGCCTCCGCCACGGCGTCCGTCCAGGCCACGCGGCCGGTGGCGAGCCGGATCCAGGTCAGCGGATCGGTCTCCACGACGTTGGGCGGGGTGCCGCGGGTGTGCCGGGGCCCCTCGACGCACTGCACGACGG
Source organism: Streptomyces sp. NPDC001450 (assembly GCF_053597295.1). Classification (NCBI taxonomy): domain Bacteria; kingdom Bacillati; phylum Actinomycetota; class Actinomycetes; order Kitasatosporales; family Streptomycetaceae; genus Streptomyces; species Streptomyces sp. NPDC001450. The sequence continues at coordinate 234,832 of NZ_JBSFHY010000008.1, read as the reverse complement.
CGTACGGCGGCACGCGCACCTCGGTGGAGCCGCCGGGAGCCTTCACGGCGAGGGCGTCGGCGAGGAGCCGGGTGGCGGCACCCAGGGCCCGGCGGTCGTACGGCACCTTTAGGCCGGGGACGGCGGCGTTGAGGTCGTCGGTGTGGACGACGAGTTCGACGGTCCGGGTGACCAGGTAGTCGTCCAGGGGCAGTGCGCCCGCGTTGGTCTGCAGGAGCCGGCTGCCGGGCTGCGCGTCGAGCAGGGCACGCAGGCTCCGGTCGACGTCGGCGAGGTAGGCGTCGAGGTCGGGGTGCTCGGCGGCGAGGTTCCGGGTGAAGTCGGCGATCGCTGCGGAGCCGGCGGCGGTGGCGAAGGGCCACTCGACCACCTGGACGTCCTGCTTCGGCGGGGCCGGCAGATCCAGGGACCGGTGCACGGCCGTGACGGCCATGCCGATGTGCGCGACCAGCTCCCGTACGGTCCAGTCGCCGAGCCGGGTGGGCAGGGCGAGCTGCTCGGGGGTGAGGCCGCGTACGGCCTCCCGTACGTTGCCGAGCTGGGCGAGGACCGCGGCGCGGGTCTTGGCGGGGTCGTAGCTGCGGGCGCGCTTCTTGGCCGGGGGCATGGCGGTGAGCCTATGCCTTCACGGCGTAGTCCCTCAGGCCCTTTTCCACCAGGTCAAAGGCTTTCCCGGCCCGTTCGGCGGCGTCGGCGGCAACCTGGTCCGCGCTTTCACCCTCGGCGATACGGCGGTGATGCTCCTCGACGAGGGCGTTGCGGGCGGCGCTGAGGGTGGCGGCGGCGACCGTGCCCAGCATCAGGTCGCCCGTCTCGGCGGCCAGCACGTCGGCCAGCTCCCTGGTGCCCTTCTGGAAGGAGAGGAAGGCACGCTCCATCAGGGCCGGGGTGCCCATCACGAGTTGCCGGACCTGCCGGGAGAGCGGCTCGGGGTTCAGCCCGATCGAGGGGTCCCGGGCCTCGACCAGCTCCAGGAACTGCCGGCGTACGGCGTCCACGGCGGACTCGCCCGGCTGCCGCTCGCGCACGGCGCGGGCCACGTCGCCGAAGTGCTCCTCCATCGGCAGGAAGACCAGGTCCTCCTTGGTGCCGAAGTAGTTGAAGACGGTCATCTTGGAGACCTCGGCGGCGTCGGCGATCTCCTGCACGGAGACGTTGTCGAAGCCCCGCTCGACGAACAGGCCGACCGCGACCCGGTAGATCCGCATCGCCGTCTGCAGCTTCTTGCGCTCACGCAGCCCCATCGCCTCAGCCATGCGGACACCTTACCGCGATGAAATTTAGCCCGAGATTAACCTTAGGCCTGGATGAAACATTGACTCGGTATATGAATGCCCGGCATGGTGATGCCCATGACCGAAACCCAGCGCAAGATCGGCTTCCTCGTCTGCCTCGTCACGATCGTTCTCGCCGTCCTGGATCTGCAGATCGTGTCCGCGGCGACCGTCCCGATCGTCCGGGACCTCGATCCCGAGCACGGCATCGACAAGATCCCGTGGCTGGTCAGCGCCTTCTCGCTGGCGTCGGCCGCGATGCTGCCCCTGTACGGCCGGCTGTGCGACGTGCTCGGCGCCAAGCGGGTCTTCCTCGGCGCCCTGGGCGCCTTCCTGACCGGTTCCGCGCTGTGCGGCGCGGCCCCCTCGATCGGCTGGCTGATCGCCGCCCGGGCCGTGCAGGGCGTCGGGGCGGGCGGGCTGATGAGCGTCACGATGGTCGTGATCGCGCAGCTGAAGGGACCCGGCGAGAAGAAGAACAAGGGCGCGGGCACCGGCGGGATCGTCGCCGGCGGCGGCATGGCCGTCGGCCCCTGGCTCGGCGGCTTTCTCGCCGACCACGCGAGCTGGCGCTGGGCCTTCTACGTCAACCTGCCGCTCGGCATCGCGGCCCTCGCCACCGCGGTCGTGGTCCTCGGGCTCCCGCGCGACACGCACAGCCGCGCGATCGACTTCCCCGGCGCGGCCCTCGCCGCCGCGTTCTCCACCACGCTGCTGCTGGTCACCGAGTGGGGCGGCAAGCAGTACGCCTGGGCCTCGCCGCAGATCCTCACCCTGGGCCTGGCCTCGGCGGGCGCGCTCGCCCTCTTCCTGCACCGCCAGCTCACCGCCGCCGAACCGATCCTGCCGCCCTCGCTGTTCCGCGTCCCCGAGCTGCGCCTCGGCTTCGCGGTCCAGGGGCTGATGGGTGTCGCCATGACCGGCGCGATGTACTACGTCCTGGTCTACCTCCAGGTCGCCCGTGGCATCGCCAGCTCCTCCGCCGGGCTGTTCCTCGTCCCGATGGCGGCCGGGATCACGGCGGTCGGCGTCATCACCGGCCGGCTCACCGAACGCGGCTGGTCCGAGCGGACCTTCGTGATCAGCGGGTCCGTCGTGACAGCGGCCGCCTTCCTGCTCCTCGCCACCACCGGCACGACCACGTCGCTGTGGCAGCTGCGCGCGGCCCTGCTGCTCGTCGGCATCGGCTTCGGCCAGCTGCTCGGCCAGCTGATCCAGCTGGTGCAGGCCGCGGCGCCCCGCCACCAGCTCGGCGTGGCCACCACCGCCATCCGCTTCTTCCAGACCCTCGGCACGGCCCTCGGCGCCGCCCTCTTCGGCACCCTCCTCAACCGCCTGTACGACGGCCCCGGCGACATCGGCTCGCTCGCCGCGCTGCGGGGTGCCGCACACGCCCAGGGAGTGGCCGCCTACGTCTCCGCGATGGACTCGGTGTTCCTGTGCGGGGCCGGGGTGATGGCCCTGTGCCTGGTGCTGGCGCTGAGGTTGCCGAAGCCTGTGCGCGGTGGGGGAGCTCCGGTGGGAGCTGAGGAGCCGGAATCAGTCCCCACCTGAAGCTACATGTACATCTGTTACATTCATGCCATGAGTGATCCGGTAGTTGAATCCATGGCCGAGGTCCGCAACCACCTCGCCGACGTCATCGATCGCGCTCACCGGGAGGAAACCCCGACGATCATCACCCGGCGCGGCAAGCAAGAAGCCGTCGTGATCGACATCCAGGAGTACCAGCGCCTGCGCCGGATCGCCGAAGACGCCGAAGAGGCGTGGCTCAACCGGCTGGCCGACGAAGCGGAGGCCGAGGGCACGGAAGGTTCGGTCTCGCTCGAAGAGATGGCCGCCTTGCTCCGCGCCCGGCAGGACTGACCCATGGGGTACGTCACGCGCTTCACGCCGCACGCCCAGCGGGACATGCTCAAGATCCCGCGCCCGGACGCCCTGCGCATCCTGTACGGCCTCACCGAACTCCAGAAAGCGATGGACGCGCAGGACACGACCTCGCTCGACATCAAGGCCCTCCAGGGGCACAACGCCCGCTGGCGGCTCAGGGCCGGCGACTACCGCGTCGTCCACACCGTCGAAGACGGCCAACTCATCGTGTGGGTCCTGACCGTCGGCAACCGCCGCGACGTCTACCGTCAGCTTCCGTAGGCTCGGTGGCCGGCAGCGCGCCGGGGCCGGGGCGCGGCAGCGACTGGCCCGGCGCGAACAGGCAGACGGGCACATGAGACGGCCCCGCCCATCGAAACGGGCGGGGCCTTCACAGGCGTACGTCGATCACGCCAGCAGTGCCGGAATGGTCTCCTCGTGAGCCTTCCGCAGCTCCTCCAGCGTGAGCGCGAACTCACCCTGAATCTCCACCGAGGCGCCGTCCACGACACCGATGCGGGCGGCCGGCAGACCCCGGGCACCGCACATGTCGTTGAAGCGGACCTCCTCCGAGCGCGGCACCGCGACGATCGCACGCCCGGCCGACTCGGAGAACAGGAAGGTGAAGGCGTCGAGCCCGTCCGGTACGACCAGACGCGCGCCCTTGCCGCCGAGCAGCGCCGACTCCACGACCGCCTGGACCAGACCGCCGTCGGACAGGTCGTGCGCGGAGTCGATCATGCCGTCGCGGGAGGCGGAGATCAGGATCTCGGCCAGCAGGCGCTCGCGCTCCAGGTCGACCTGCGGGGGCAGACCGCCGAGGTGGTCGTGGACCACCTGGGACCAGGCCGAGCCACCGAACTCCTCACGGGTGTCGCCGAGGAGGTAGATGAGCTGGCCCTCCTCCTGGAAGGCGACCGGCGTGCGGCGGGCGACGTCGTCGATGACGCCCAGCACGGCCACCACCGGCGTCGGGTGGATGGCCGCCTCGCCCGTCTGGTTGTAGAGGGAGACGTTGCCGCCGGTCACCGGGGTGCCCAGCTGCTGGCAGGCGTCGGCGAGACCGCGCACGGCCTCGGCGAACTGCCACATGACCGCCGGGTCCTCGGGGGAGCCGAAGTTCAGGCAGTCCGAGACGGCGAGCGGCTTGGCACCGGTCGTCGCCACGTTCCGGTAGGCCTCGGCCAGCGCCAGCTGGGCACCCGCGTACGGGTCGAGCTTGGCGTAGCGGCCGTTGCCGTCCGTCGCGATGGCGACGCCGAGGCCGGTCTCCTCGTCGACGCGGATCATGCCCGAGTCCTCGGGCTGGGCCAGCACCGTGTTGCCCTGCACGAAGTGGTCGTACTGCGAGGTGATCCACTTCTTGGAGGCCTGGTTGGGCGAGCCCACCAGCTTCAGGACCTGGTCCTTCAGCTCCTCGGCGGTCTGCGGCCGCGGGAGCTTGTTCGCGTCGTCCGCCTGCAGCTCGTCCTGCCAGGACGGGCGGGCGTACGGGCGCTCGTACACCGGGCCCTCGTGGGCCACGGTCCGCGGGTCGACGTCGACGATCTTGCCGCCGTGCCAGAAGATCTCAAGCCGGTCGCCGTCGGTGACCTCGCCGATCACCGTGGCGATGACGTCCCACTTGGCGCAGATCTCCAGGAAGCGGTCGACCTTCTCCGGCTCGACCACGGCGCACATGCGCTCCTGCGACTCGCTCATGAGGATCTCCTCGGGCGAGAGGGTCGAGTCACGCAGCGGTACGTCGTCCAGGGTCACGCGCATGCCGCCGGAGCCGTTGGAGGCCAGCTCGGACGTGGCGCAGGACAGGCCGGCCGCACCCAGGTCCTGGATGCCGACGACGAGCTTCTCCCGGAAGGCCTCCAGGGTGCACTCGATGAGGAGCTTCTCCTGGAAGGGGTCGCCGACCTGGACCGCCGGGCGCTTCGAGGGCTTGGCGTCGTCGAAGGTCTCGGAGGCCAGGATCGAGGCGCCGCCGATGCCGTCGCCGCCGGTCCGGGCCCCGTACAGGATGACCTTGTTGCCCGCGCCGGAGGCCTTGGCGAGGTGGATGTCCTCGTGCCGCATCACACCGATGGCACCGGCGTTGACCAGCGGGTTGCCCTGGTAGCAGGCGTCGAAGACGACCTCGCCGCCGATGTTGGGCAGACCCAGGCAGTTGCCGTAGCCGCCGATGCCGGCGACGACGCCCGGCAGGACGCGCTTGGTGTCGGGGTGGTCGGCCGCGCCGAAGCGCAGCGGGTCGACCACGGCCACCGGACGCGCGCCCATCGCGATGATGTCGCGGACGATGCCGCCGACACCCGTGGCCGCGCCCTGGTAGGGCTCGACGTAGGAGGGGTGGTTGTGCGACTCGACCTTGAAGGTGACCGCGTACCCCTGACCGACGTCCACCACGCCGGCGTTCTCGCCGATGCCGACGAGCAGCGCGTCCGACTGGGGCGCCTTCTCGCCGAACTGGCGCAGGTGGACCTTGGAGGACTTGTACGAGCAGTGCTCGGACCACATGACCGAGTACATGGCGAGCTCGGCACCGGTGGGGCGGCGGCCCAGGATCTCGACGATCCGCTCGTACTCGTCCTTCTTCAGGCCGAGTTCGGCCCAGGGCAGCTCGACGTCGGGGGTCGCGGCCGCGTTCTCGACCGTGTCCAGAGGCGTCCGGCTCATGCGTTGACCAGCTTCTTGAGGATCGAGGTGAAGAAGGGGAGGCCGTCGGTACGGCCCGTACCGATCAGCGGCTCGACGGCGTGCTCGGGGTGCGGCATGAGGCCGACGACGTTCCCGGCCTCGTTGGTGATGCCGGCGATGTCCCGCAGCGAGCCGTTCGGATTGAAGTCCAGGTAGCGGAAGACGACCCGGCCCTCCGCCTCCAGCTTGTCGAGCGTGTACTCGTCGGCGACGTACCGGCCGTCCATGTTCTTCAGCGGGATGTGGATCTCCTGGCCCTCGCGGTAGTCGCTGGTCCAGGCCGTCCCCGCGTTCTCCACCCGCAGCTTCTGGTCGCGGCAGATGAAGTGGAGGTGGTCGTTGCCGAGCATCGCGCCCGGAAGGAGGTGGGCCTCCGTGAGGACCTGGAAGCCGTTGCAGATACCGAGGACCGGAAGTCCGGCCTTCGCCTGCTCGATGACGGTCTCCATCACCGGCGAGAAGCGGGAGATGGCTCCGGCCCGCAGATAGTCGCCGTAGGAGAAACCGCCGGGCAGCACCACGGCGTCGACCTGCTTGAGGTCCTTGTCCTTGTGCCAGAGAGCGACCGGTTCGGCGCCCGCGAGGCGGATCGCGCGCTGGGTGTCCCGGTCGTCGAGACTCCCCGGGAAAGTGACGACGCCAATACGAGCGGTCACTTCGCGGCCTCCGCGACTTCCTCCACCTTGACGGTGAAGTCCTCGATCACGGTGTTGGCGAGGAAGGATTCCGCAAGATCGTGGATGCGGGCGAGCGCGGCCTCGTCAACCGGCCCGTCAACTTCCAGTTCGAAACGCTTTCCCTGACGTACGTCCGAGATCCCTTCGAAACCCAGGCGCGGCAGCGCACGCTGGACCGCCTGGCCCTGGGGGTCGAGGATCTCCGGCTTGAGCATGACGTCGACTACGACGCGTGCCACTGGCACTCCCGGTGTGTGGTGCTGAGCAGGTTCCTTCAGACTACCCGCACAAAATTTCTACGCGGGTAGAGTTGTAGGAAACTACGTGAGGCGCATCACGATCGGGTGACGGGCGGGCGCCCTCGCGAAAAGTTCTGGGAAAGTTCCACGGGTCCGCCCACGACGCATATTGCACTGGGACACGCTGACGGATTTAGTCGGGCTTCACTTTGCATTGCCGGGCACTGTACAAATGAATTGGCAATAGCCGATACTCGGCACGTCATCGCCGATGAGCTGTATCGACGTGCCGCACGAAGGGACCGATATTCGTGGCGCAAAAGGTCGTGGTCACTCTCTTTGACGACATCGACGGCTCGGAAGCGGCGGAAACGATCGCCTTCGGACTCGACGGCAAGTCGTACGAGATCGACCTGAACGAAACCAACGCCAAGAAACTGCGCAAGGCGCTCGCGCCCTACGTGGAGGCCGGCCGCAAGCGCTCGCGCTCCGGCAAGGCGTACAAGCAGACGGAGGTCGCTCCCGACCCGGCGGCCGTCCGGGCCTGGGCCCAGGCGAACAAGATGGACGTGCCGGCGCGCGGACGCATCCCGAAGAAGGTCTACGAGGCGTTCAGCGCCGCGCAGTGAAGCCCGCGAAGGGGCAGTCCTCAGGGTCCGTCAGCGGGCCCTGAGGGCCGTGCACTTGGCCGCGCCGGGAACCGACTTGCGCTACCCCCCTGCTGATCAGCTAGTGTCTGGGACACGCCGAGGGGCGAGGCCGAAGGGCCGGATCCCACGGACCGTGCGGGTGTAGTTCAGTAGCAGAACATCCCCCTTCCAGGGGGAAGGCGCAGTGTGCGATTCCTGTCACCCGCTCTGGCACCGGTCGTCACGACCACTCCTGTGGATCAGGTAGGCTGGTGCTCGCACCGATCGGTGGGAGCCGGTCGGGAGCAGTGCGGACGTAGCTCAGTTGGTAGAGCGCAACCTTGCCAAGGTTGAGGTCGCGAGTTCGAGCCTCGTCGTCCGCTCGGGAATGAGACCCCGGTCCAATGGACCGGGGTCTTTTCGTGTGCCCCACGCCGTCTGACATTTGTCATGCCGGATGATGACCCCGCGCACTGCTGTTCCGGCTCGCGGGCCGGGACGCTGAAGGCATGAACACCAACGAACACGAGCACGTGATCGAGGTCACCGATCTCAGGCGTGTCTACGGGGGCGGGTTCGAGGCCGTACGCGGAATCACCTTCTCCGTGGCACGCGGGGAGATCTTCGCCCTGCTGGGCACCAACGGCGCGGGCAAGACGTCCACGGTCGAACTGCTGGAAGGCCTCGCGGCACCGGCCGGGGGCCAGGTCCGCGTCCTCGGCCACGACCCCTTCCGGGAGCGGGCCGCCGTACGCCCGCGCACCGGAGTCATGCTCCAGGAGGGCGGCTTCCCCTCCGACCTGACCGTCGCCGAGACCGCCCGGATGTGGGCGGGTTGCACCAGCGGGGCGCGAACCGAGGCGGAGGTGCTGGAACTGGTCGGGCTGGCCCGGAAGGCCGACGTACGGGTCAAGCAGCTGTCCGGTGGCGAGCGGCGGCGGCTGGACCTGGCGCTCGCCCTGCTCGGCGACCCCGAAGTGCTGTTCCTGGACGAGCCGACGACCGGGCTCGACGCCGAAGGCCGCCGGGACACCTGGGAGTTGGTGCGCGAGCTGCGGGCGGCGGGCACGACCGTGCTGCTCACCACGCACTACCTGGAGGAGGCGGAAGGCCTCGCCGACCGGCTCGCCATCCTGCACGAGGGGCGCATCGCCACCTCCGGAACCCCGGCCGAGGTCACCGCGGGCCGGCCCTCCCGGATGTCCTTCGAGTTGCCCGACGGCTACTTCCTCGGCGATCTGCCGCCCCTCGCCGACCTCGGCGTCTGCGGGCACGAGAGCGACGGCCGCCTCGTACGGCTGCGCACCCGGGAGCTGCAGCGGACCGCCGCCGGGGTGCTGGCCTGGGCCGAGCGGGCCGGGGTCGAGCTGCGCCGGCTCGATGTGCGCTCGGCCTCGCTGGAGGAGGCGTTCCTCGGGATCGCGCAGGAGCAGGAGGTCATGGCATGAGCACTCTCGCCTGGGCACCGGCGGGCCGGCGACTGCGGGCGCTGGCCCGCGCCGAACTCGCCCTTCTCGGCCGCAACCGCGGCGTCGTCCTCACCGCGCTCGTCATGCCGCTCGCGCTGCCGTTCAGCGTGCGTCCGGCCCTCGACCAGATAGACCTGAAGAAGGAAGGGCTCTCCGTCAGCGCGGTGATGATGACGGCCGCGGTCGGCTTCTCCTTCCTCTTCGCCGTCTACACCTCCCTGGTCAACGCCTACGTCGCCCGCCGCGAGGAACTCGTCCTCAAGCGGCTTCGCACCGGCGAACTCTCCGACGCCGAGATCCTCACCGGCACCGCCCTGCCGGCCGTCGGCCTCGGCCTCGCCCAGGCCCTGCTGCTGTGCGCGGGCTGCGCGGTGCTGCTGCACACCGGAGCCCCCAAGGCGCCGTACCTGACCCTGCTGGGGCTGGTGGCGGGGCTCGTGCTGAGCGCCGCGCTGGCCGCGCTCACCGCGGCCTTCACCCGAAGCGTGGAGAGCGGACAGGTCACCGCGCTGCCGCTGGTGCTCTTCTCGATGATCGGCTCCGGCATCGCGATCCCGACCGAGGTACTGCCCGACCGGCTCGCCTCCGTCTGCGAACTCCTTCCGCTGTCCCCCGCGATCCGGCTGGTCCGCGCGGGCTGGACCGGCCAGTTGAGCGCGTACCAGGTGCTGGGCGCCGTGGCGGCCGCGCTGGCCTGGACCGTCGTGGCGGTGTTTGCTGTACGGCGGTGGTTCCGGTGGGAGCCGCGGCGCTGAGCACGGGGGCACACATGGTCGGGCGGATACGGCGGTGGCAGCAGCGGCACTGGGGGGAGCGGAGCAAGGCCGAGCGGGTCGAGCTGTTCAGCGTCCTCACCTGGTGCTGCACGGTCTGGTTCATCATGTTCTGCTGGCTGCTGCTGCCCATGGTCGGCGGCCTCGCCTACCGGCCCGTGGCGGTCGGCCTCGGCGCCCTCTTCATCCTCGTGGGGATCCTGCAGTGCGCCGTCTCGAACCGGCTCACCCGTCCCGCGCTCGACCACTACCTCGGGCGCGCCGAGCTGCCGGCCCGCGCGTACCGCGCACCGGCCGTCCTGCTGGGGCTGGGGGTGGCGCTGCTCGTGGCGCTCGCCGGGCTGGACGCGGTCGGCCCGGCGGCGGTCCGCTTCGCGATCGGTGGCCTGGTGCTGCCGTTCGCGCTGGTCTACGGGCTCACGGTCCCGGTCCGGGTGCTCCTGCGCCGCTCGGCGGTGTTCACGGTCCTGCTCACGGCCGCCATCGGGCTCGCCGATCACGACGGCCTCGGCCTGGTGGCGACCGGCGCGATGACCGTCTTCCAGGTGCTCTTCGCGCTGCTCGCGGGCCGCTGCGGCGCCTGGACCCTCGCCGTGCTGTGGGAGGCGGAACGCGGCCGGCAGATCGAGGCCCGGCTCGCCGTCGCCGAGGAGCGGCTGCGGTTCGGCCGGGACCTGCACGACGTGCTGGGGCGGAACCTCTCCGTCATCTCCCTGAAGAGCGAGCTGGCCGTGCAACTGGCGCGGCGCGGGCGGCCGGAGGCCGTGGACCAGATGATCGAGGTGCAGCGCATCGCCCAGGAGTCGCAGCGGGAGGTGCGGGACGTCGTACGCGGCTACCGGGAGGCCGATCTCCTGGTCGAACTCGCCGGCGCCCAGGGCGTGTTGACGGCCGCCGGGATCGTCTGCGAGGTCCGCGCCGAGGCCGCCGGACTGCCCGCCGAGGTGCAGTCAGCGCTCGGCTGGGTGGTGCGCGAGGCGGCGACCAACGTGCTGCGGCACGGGGACGCGGCACGGTGTGCGCTGAGACTGCGGGTGCAGGAGGGGCGTGTGGTGCTGACGGTGGAGAACGACGGGGTGGCGGGCCCGGCCGGCAGCGGCGGCTCGGGACTCGCCGGGCTGCGGGAACGGCTGGCCGCCGTGGACGGGACGCTGGAGGCCGGGCTCGTCGGCAAGGACCGGTTCCGGCTGGTGGCCGAGGCGCCGGTGAAACAGGAAGTGAGCGGAGTCACCTCATGAGCAGCCCGGTACGGCTGTTGCTCGCCGACGACGAGCATCTGATCCGGGGCGCGCTGGCCGCCCTGCTCTCCCTGGAGGACGACCTGATCGTCGTCGCGGAGGCGGCGAGCGGGCCGGAGGCGCTGGCGATGGCGCGGGCGCACGAACCCGACGTGGCCGTACTGGATCTCCAGATGCCGGGCGCCGACGGTGTGAAGGTCGCCACATCCCTTCGCGCCGAACTGCCCGGCTGCCGGGTGCTGATCGTCACCGGTCACGGTCGGCCGGGGCACCTGAAGCGGGCGCTCGCGGCCGGTGTGCGGGGGTTCGTCCCGAAGACGGTCAGCGCCCAGCGGCTCGCCGAGATCATCCGGACCGTGCACGCGGGAAGCCGTTACGTCGACCCGGAGTTGGCCGCCGACGCGATCTCCGCCGGCGACTCCCCGCTGACCGCTCGGGAGGCCGAGGTGCTGGAGCTGGCGGCCGACGGCGCGCCGGTCGCGGAGATCGCCGAACGGGCCGCGCTGTCCCCGGGAACCGTGCGGAACTATCTCTCCTCGGCCGTCACGAAGCTCGGTGCGGAGAACCGTCATGCGGCAGTGCGTCTCGCACGCGACCGCGGTTGGGTATAGTTGGCCTCGCGCCACGGCGCAACGCGGACGTAGCTCAGTTGGTAGAGCGCAACCTTGCCAAGGTTGAGGTCGCGAGTTCGAGCCTCGTCGTCCGCTCCAGAACGAAGGCCCCCGGTTCCCACCGGGGGCCTTTCGCGTCAGACAGGCCCTAGACCCAGCTGGTGCCCGTCAGCAGCTCGTACGCCTCCACGTACTTGGCCCGGGTCGCGTCCACGACGTGCTGCGGCAGCGCCGGCGGGGGCTGCTCGCTCCTGCGGTCCCAGCCGGACTCGGCCGAGGTCAGCCAGTCACGGACGAACTGTTTGTCGTACGACGGCTGCGCGCGGCCCGGCTGCCACTGGTCGGCCGGCCAGAAGCGGGAGGAGTCCGGGGTGAGGACCTCGTCGGCGAGGACGAGCGTGTCTCCCTCGAAGCCGAACTCGAACTTGGTGTCCGCCAGGATGATCCCCCGGTCGCGGGCGATGTCCCGGGCCCGCGAGTACACGGCGAGGGTGGCCTGGCGCAGCTGGGCCGCGGTCTCGGCGCCGACCTGGCGGGCGACCTCCTCGTAGGAGACGTTCTCGTCGTGCTCGCCGACCTCGGCCTTGGTGGCCGGCGTGAAGATCGGGCCGGGCAGTTCCGAGCCGTCGACCAGGCCCTCGGGGAGGGCCAGGCCGCAGACGGTCCGGGACTCGTTGTACTCGACCAGGCCCGAGCCGGTGAGGTAGCCGCGGGCCACGCACTCCACCGGGACCATCTTCAGGGACTTGCAGACCAGGGTGCGGCCCGCCCAGTCGGCGGGAGCGCCCGCAGGGACCTCGGTGCTCAGCACGTGGTTGGGGGCCAGGTCGCGCAGCTGGTCGAACCACCACAGGGAGAGCTGGGTGAGGACGCGGCCCTTGTCGGGGATCTCCGTGGGCAGCACCCAGTCGTACGCGGACATGCGGTCGCTGGCGACCATCACGAGGTCGCCCGCCTCGTTCTGGTACAGCTCGCGCACCTTTCCGGTGTGCAGGTGCACCAGGCCCGGAACCTGGATCGGCTCGGGCTTTTCTACGAATCCGGACACGGTTCCTCCCCGTGGTTCTGTCCAAGTGCCTCGATTCTCCCTTATGGGGGCGATCGGTTTCGGCCAGGGGGGCGGTGGACGTCCGCCGGGGGTCAGTCCCGTTTGCAGATGCGGTCCAGCAGGTTCGCCGTGGCCCGCTGGATGCGGGGGTCCACATGGCCCGGGCGGTCCAGGGACGGGGACCAGGCGAAGGTGCCGGAGGCGAACACCCAGGCGCCGGAGGCGGCGCGGTAGAGGGAGGTCTCCTGGTGGCGCAGGACTCCGTCGTTGTCGGTGTAGGGGGAGTGCGCGAGCAGGATCCGCTCCTCGTGCTCGGGCAGCGGAGTGCGCGGGAAGTAGCGGTCGGCCTCCCCGGCGACCAAGCCCTCGATCTCGTCGCCCTCGTGCGCGCCGGTGGCGTCCCACAGCCAGTGGCCCGCGTTGCGGACGATCAGCGGATACGGCTCGGGGACCCGGCCCGCGTACTGGATGCCGACCAGTTGCTGCTCGGGCCGGTCGATCTCGCGCCACAGCACCGGTTTTCCGGGGCCCTTGCGCTTGCGGCAGGTCAGCAGCCGGTCGGGGACGCCGGACGGGGACGGGCCCAACTCCACCTGCCAGTACATGGTGTTGGCGGAGAGGAAGACCAGTGAGGTGCCGCGGTCACGGGCGTCCTCGACGGCGCGGCGCATCGGCACCGACCAGTACTCGTCGTGGCCGGGGAAGACCAGGCCCCGGTACCGGGTGGGGTCGACGCGGCCGGCGTGCAGGTCGCGGGCGTCGGCGTAGGCGAGGTCGTAGCCGTAGCGCTCGGCCCAGCGGATGAAGTCGTAGGCGTGGCCGACGTGCAGGGGCAGGCCCGCGCCCGCGTACGGGCGGTCGAAGGAGACCGTGGTGGCCGCGTCCGCCTCGCCGAGCAGGCAGCCCTTCTCGTCCCAGGCGTGGTAGAGGCTGGCGCCGGCGTGGCCGTCCTCCGGGTAGAGGTTGTACGCCTGCCAGGTGATGTCGGGCAGCAGCAGGAGCAGGTCGGCGGGGTGGTCGTCGCGGACCGTGAACGGCACGTGGGAGCGGTAGCCGTCGGCGGTGGTGAGGACGGCCACGTAGGCGCCGATGTTCCAGTGGGAGGGCACCTGGAGGCGCCAGGACAGCCACCAGTGGTGGCAGGAGACCGTGCGGTCGGCGGCCAGCGGCGGGGGCTGGACGATGCCGGAGAGCCGGGGGCTCGTGGTGATCTTGGCGGCGCCGTCGCCGCCGTAGTGGCCGATCCGGTAGATGTCCACGCTGAACTGCTGCGGCGGGTCGACCGTGATGTGGAAGTCGATCGCCTCTCCGGGCGTGACCGCGCCGGTGGAGGTGAAGCCCTTGATCTGCCGGTGCACGTCGTCGGCCGAACGGGGGCCGGAGCCCGCCGTGCGCGGCGCGGGGACGCGCGGCCGCTCCCCGGCCGGCTGCTGCGGGCTGGGGTCGACGTACCAGGGCACGACGTGTCCCGTGTCGTCGAAGTAGGTCTCACTGCCGCGCAGCCAGGGGACCGGGCCCTGGCCGAAGGGGTCCGTGACAGCGTGCGCGAGTGCTCCGGACTCCCAGCGGCGGATGTGGTCCGAGGCCATGGTCGCTCCCCTCCCTCATGCCCCCGTGTCGCTCTGACGGTGGTGCGGTGTGGTGCTCGGTCGTGCTGTCGTATGTCGCATGCGCTTGCCATGTGCGAGGTCGGTCCCCAGCACATCACATAACGCATGGGTCTGGTCACTATTCGTTGCGAATTGACCTGAAGTGGAAGATGCTTTTCCGTTACAACGCCCAGGCCGCCGGGTAGACCAGGGCACTCGGCTTTGGCCGGATTCAGACGAGCCGCACCGGCTTCTCCGGCCGTATCCCGGACGCGGCCAGCCAGTCGCGCAGCGGGCCCGGGTCTCCCTCCTCGATCAGGCTGAGCACCTTGGGCGCGAGGTCGGCGGCTCGCTCACCGCCAAGCAGCAGGGAGGGGCCGTCGAGCCAGTCGAGACCGGGGGCCGCCCCGGCCGTGTCGACGGCGGCGCAGCACACCATCGCGGTGACGTGATCGGTGAGCAGCTCACGGGCGGTACGTGGGGGCTGCAGCGGGAACAGCGGCAGCGCGCCGTCGTCCCACAGGGCGCTGTCGGGGCCCTGGCCGGCGGCGGTCGCGCCTCTCGGCACGGCGGCCTCCTCACGGGCCAGCGCGGCGGTGAGGCCCGCGGCCAGGGCGGCACTGCGTTCTGTGCCGCGGTCCGTGTCGTCGGCCGGTTCCGCCTCGGCTTCGCCTTCGGCGGGGATTCGGTTCCCCATCGCACGACCCGTGCGACTTTCGTCATCGGGTTCGGGTGGCCCCTGCGGGGGGTGTTCGCCGTCGGCGGCCTGCGGGGTGGTCCGGGTGCTCGGCTCGGTCAGGTGGTCCAGGACCCGGGTCAGGGTGGGGCCGCCGTGGCCGGGGGCCGTGGGGTCGGCGGTGGGGCGGACGCCCAGAGAGTCCAGGACGCGGTGCAGGCGGGCCGCGTCGGCGCGCCAGGTGCGGTCGACGACCTCCTCCGGGTACGCCTGCCAGTCCACCGGGGCCCAGCCCGGGCCGCACTCGGCCGGGCCGCCGTGGAAGAGGCGGGCGGCGAGCAGGGAGGCGGCCTCGTCCACCGCGCCGGGCTCCTCCAGGAGATCGCAGGCGGGACGCTCGCCGAGGCGGGAGGCGAAGCCCTCGGCCAGCCGGTCGCGCCGGGACAGCTCGGTGAGCGCGGCCACGACGCCCGCGTCCAGCCGGGCGGGCCAGCGGCCCATGCGCCAGGCGGGCAGCGCCACCCGGGTCAGCAGCCGGTCCCAGCCCGCGTAGGCGAGACCGACCTGCTCCTGGGCGACGATCCGCAGCCCGTAGTCCACGGCCTGCGCGCGCTCGGCCGCCGCCGCAGCGACCCCGCGCTCCATCAGGGCCGCGTGCTCGCGGCAGCCACGCAGCATCAGTCGGGCGACCCAGCCGACGGCCGCGCAGACGGCCCGGGTGAGCGGGCAGCGGCCGGGCGTCGAGGCCACGCCGACCGCCGCGTCCAGACCGCGCACGAAGCGGCGGGCGGCGGCTATGTCCGGGTGCGCGGAGGGGCCCGTACCGGCGACGACCGGGGCGAGGACCGCGCGCAGCTCGCCGACGCGCATCCACCACAGGAACGGGGAGCCGATGACGAGGACCGGGGCGGTGACGGCCCGGCGGTGGGCGCCGAAGCCGGATCCCTGGCCGGGGCCCGCCAGCTCGTCGTGCGCGGGCCGCGGGGGCGGGCCGTGGGCCGGGTGGGTGCGGTCCTCCAGCCAGCTGTCGCAGTCCGGGGTGAGCGCTATGGCCGAGGGCGCGGGGACCTCCAGCCGTTCGGCGAGGTCACGCACCAGCCGGTACAGGTCCGGGGCGGAGTCCTCCGCGATCGGGACCGTGGGGGTCACGGCGGGGCGGGCACGGGCCACCACCAGGGCGATACCGGCGGCGGCCAGCAGCACGACCACGGCCAGCACGCCCACGACCCAGCGGGCGGCGGACCAGAACGGGCCGACGAGATGGCCGGTGGAAGCGCCGGTCAGCAGGATCACCTCGGCGGCCGCCGGCAGCACGGCCACGGCCAGCGCCCGGCCACGGATGCGCAGCACGGCGAGAGCCCGCGAGCGCGCGGCCTGCGCACCCACCTCCACACCGGTTCCGGTCACGTGCGGACCTCACCCCCTCCCTGCGGATCCCACGCTGTCCTGGCGTTGCTCACTCCCCCACTGTGGCACCCGACACCGACATCGCAATGCCGGTGGGCCAAGTGCCGGAATGCTTGCGCCGCACCCTAGTTGGGGCCTCGGCCCCCGTCAGCCGGATGGGCGATTGCTCACTCGATGGAATGGCTTTGGTCAGAGGTGGATGACAGTCAGCAAAGATCAGGCCCCGGATTTTCGTCCGGGGCCTGGGTGGGTGCGAGATGCGCGCGACCGGCGGCTTTACGCCTCCGTCGCCTCGCCCGCCCGCTCGGCTTCCTTTGCACCCGCAGCCTTCGCCGCGATGTCCGTGCGGTGCTGCGAACCGTCCAGGCGGACGCGGGCCACCGCCCGGTACGCCCGCTCGCGGGCCTCGGCGAGGTCCTCGCCGGTCGCCGTGACGGACAGCACCCGGCCACCCGCGCTGACGACCGCGTCACCCTCCCGCTTCGTCCCGGCGTGCAGGACGTAGGCGTGCGGGGCGTCCTCGGCGGCCACCTCGTCCAGGCCGGTGATCGGGTCGCCGGTGCGCGGGGTGCCGGGGTAGTTGTGCGAGGCGATGACCACCGTGACGGCCGCGTCCTCGCTCCAGCGCAGGGGCTCCAGGTTGTCGAGGGTGCCGTTCGCGGCGGCCAGCAGGACACCGGCCAGCGGGGTCTTCAGGCGGGCCAGCACGACCTGGGTCTCGGGGTCGCCGAAGCGGGCGTTGAACTCGATGACCCGGATACCGCGCGAGGTGATCGCGAGCCCGGCGTAGAGCAGGCCCGAGAAGGGCGTGCCACGGCGGCGCAACTCGTCCACCGTCGGCTGCAGCACCGTCTCCAGCACCTCTTCGACCAGCTTCGGGTCCGCCCACGGCAGCGGCGAGTACGCGCCCATGCCGCCCGTGTTCGGGCCCTCGTCGCCGTCCAGGGCGCGCTTGAAGTCCTGCGCGGGCTGGAGCGGCACGACGGTACGGCCGTCGGTGATGGCGAACAGGGACACCTCGGGCCCGTCGAGGAACTCCTCGATGACGACCCTCCCCTGCTGCCCGGAAGGCGCGGGAGGTGCCCCCACGCAGCCGGCCGCGTGGGCCTTGGCGGCCTCGAGGTCGTCCGTGACGACGACACCCTTGCCGGCGGCCAGCCCGTCGTCCTTGACGACGTAGGGGGCGCCGAAGGCGTCGAGGGCCTCGGCGGCCTCCTCCTCCGTGGTGCAGACGTAGGACCGGGCCGTGGGCACCCCGGCCGACGCCATCACGTCCTTGGCGAAGGCCTTGGAACCCTCGAGCTGCGCGGCCTCCCGGGAGGGGCCGAACACCGGGATGCCCGCCTCGCGCACGGCGTCGGCGACACCCGCGACCAGCGGGGCCTCCGGGCCGACGACGACGAGGTCGGCTTCGAGCCGGCCGGCCAGCGCGGCCACGGCCTTGCCGTCGAGCGCGTCGACCTGGTGCAGCTCGGCCACCTCGGCGATGCCGGCGTTGCCGGGGGCGCAGTGGAGCGCGGTGACGTCGGGGTCGAGGGACAGGGAGCGGCACAGGGCGTGTTCGCGGGCGCCGGTACCGATGACGAGGACCTTCACGGGGGTCAGCCTAATGGCAAGGTTGCCGAAGGTCGGGGGGCGGGCAAGCTGTGCGTTCCTACGAATGGGCCGGTACCGGCGTGGGCCTCTGCCTGCGAGCTGCCGCCCCCGGACCCCTCGCTCAGGCCTGAACGGCCTCGTCCTCACACGCCGGACGGGCCGTTTCCGTGCACGTGCCTACTCGTTCGAGAACTCCTCCACCACCGTCGCGCCCAACTCCCGCACGATCAGCTCGTGGCCGGACAGGGCCGACTCGTCGAGGTCGGGGTCGTCGTCCTCGGGGATGTCGTCCTCGGGGGCGACGGGGGGCGGCTCGGGGGCCGGGACGGGCTGCGGGGCGGCGGGTGCCCGGTACTGGGGCTGGGCCGCGGCGGATCCCTGGGGTGCGGCGGGCGCCGGGGCCGCCGGCTGGGGTGCCGTGGGGCGAGGCGCGGCGGGGGCGCCGTAGCCACCGCCAGCGGGCGCGCCGCCGTAGCCCGCGCCGCCGCCACCGCCGAAGCCCGGGGAGCCGCCGGACGGCGGGGGCGCGGAGCCGCCCGAGGGATCGACGACCGCCTCGATCTTCCACTGCACGTTGAACTGCTCGGCCAGCGCCTGTCGCAGCACATCCTCGCTGCCACTGCTCGCGAAGTTGTCGCGGGCGCCGGCGTTGACGAATCCGAGCTGGAGGGTGGTGCCGTCGAAGCCGGCCACCTGGGCGTTCTGGCTGAGCAGGATCCAGGTGAAGCGGCGGCGGTTCTTGACGGCCTCCAGGATGTTCGGCCAGAGCATGCGGGGGTCGAGGCCGCCGGTGGGGGCGGCGGCCGGAGCCGGGGCCGGGGCGGAGGGTACCGCTGGGGCAGTGGGTGCCTGGTACTGGGGCTGGGCCGGGGCGGGGCCCTGCGGGGCGCCGCCGCCCGCGGGAGCGGCCGTGGGCCAGCCGCCCGGGCGCCGGCCGCCGCCGGCCTGGGCGGCGGTGGGCCAGGCGCCGGGGGCGGGAGCGGAAGCGGGAGCGGCGGGAGGAGCCGAGGCCGCCGCCGGGGCAGGGGGTGCCGGAGCGGGCGCAGGGGGTGCCGGAGCAACCGCTGCCGGAGCGGGCGCAGGGGGTGCCGGAGTCGGCGTCGGAGCGGGCTCTGGGGCAGGCGCAGGGGCCGTAGGCACCCCTGCCGCCGGGCCCCCGGAGCCACCCGGGCCGACCGGTCCACCTTGCCCACCCGAGGCCCGTACGGCCGCACGAGCGGCGGCGGCCCCACCGGCGGCCGGCACGGGCGCACCGCCCTGGGCCATGCCCGCGTGGGCCTCGGGTCCGGGGACGTACCCCATGGCGGGTGCGGCGCCCGCGCCCACGAAGTTGACGCCGCGCTCGAGACGGTCGAGGCGGGCCATCACGGACCGCTGGTCTCCGTAGGCGGCGGGGAGCAGGACGCGTGCGCAGATGAGTTCGAGCTGGAGGCGGGGCGAGGTGGCGCCGCGCATCTCGGTGAGGCCCTCGTTGACGAGGTCGGCGGCGCGGCTCAGCTCGGCGGCCCCGAAGGTGCCGGCCTGGGCCTGCATGCGCTCCAGGACGTCGACCGGGGCATCGATGAGCCCCTTCTCCACCGCGTCCGGCACGGCGGCGATGATCACCAGGTCCCGCAGCCGCTCCAGCAGATCGGCGACGAAGCGACGCGGGTCGTTGCCGCCCTCGATGACCCGGTCCACGACCTCGAAGGCGGCGGCGCCGTCACCGGTGGCGAAGGCCTCGACGACGGAGTCGAGGAGCGACCCGTCGGTGTATCCGAGGAGGGAGGTGGCCATGGCATAGGTCACACCTTCTTCCCGCGCACCGGCGAGGAGCTGGTCCATGACGGACATGGAGTCACGCACGGAGCCGGCGCCGGCCCGCACGACGAGCGGCAGCACACCCTCCTCGACGGGGATGTTCTCCCGCCGGCACACCTCGGCGAGGTAGTCCCGCAGCGTCCCCGGGGGCACGAGGCGGAACGGATAGTGATGCGTGCGCGACCGGATCGTCCCGATGACCTTCTCGGGCTCGGTGGTGGCGAAGATGAACTTGAGGTGCTCCGGCGGCTCCTCGACGACCTTCAGCAGCGCGTTGAAGCCGGCCGACGTGACCATGTGGGCCTCGTCGATGATGTAGATCTTGTACCGGCTGGAGGCGGGCCCGAAGAAGGCCTTCTCGCGCAGCTCACGGGCGTCGTCCACACCACCGTGCGACGCTGCGTCGATCTCGATGACGTCGATGGACCCGGGCCCGTTCCTCGCCAGGTCCTGGCACGACTGGCACTCCCCGCAGGGAGTCGGCGTGGGACCTTGCTCACAGTTCAGGCAGCGCGCCAGGATCCGCGCGCTGGTCGTCTTGCCACAACCACGCGGCCCGCTGAACAGGTACGCGTGATTGACCCGGTTGTTCCGCAGCGCCTGCTGCAGCGGGTCGGTGACATGCTCCTGCCCGATGACCTCGGCAAAGGTCTCCGGGCGATAGCGGCGGTACAGCGCGAGAGACGACACGCATACGAGGTTATAGGCGCCCACTGACAACCCACCCCGCCGAAGGCTTCCTCCCGGCGAACGCAAGCGCCCCCCACGCACCCGCCAGAGCCGACCTACCCTTGCTGCCTTCCGGCCCTGGGGGAGTTCAGTCAGATAGCGCCGCGTGAGGGGCTGGGCCCCACAGTACCCGATCGCGGCCCAGGCGCTGCACCCGATGACGGCCTGCGGGAACGAGTTCGCGAGCACTCCCCTCGGTCATGTAATGTTTCCGGCGGAGGATTCGCCTAGAGGCCTAGGGCGCACGCTTGGAAAGCGTGTTGGGGGCAACCCCTCACGAGTTCGAATCTCGTATCCTCCGCCAGTGCCTCACCGGGCACGTTGTCGAAGGGTCCCACTGTTCGCAGTGGGGCCCTTCGACGTTGTCCGTCTCAGTCGGATTCTTCAGAACCGTCGCAGCGGTGTGGCGAGCGTCATGGAGACGCCCGTCCCGTACGCCCGCGTCCCGAGGAAGCCGCTTCCAGACGTGAGAGTCGGTGTTCGGGGTTCGGGCTCAGCGGCCCGCGATCGACGAGGAGGCTCTGAACCTCCCCGGCGAAGGCGGCCCGGCTCTCTGGCGTTTCTCCGCACCGGCGGCGAGCCGGGCCGCTGAGGCCGGGTCACTCGCCGATCGCGGTCTTGTAGCCGGCGGCGTCCAGGAGGTGGTCGAACGCCGACCGGTCGGACGGCTTGAGCTTGAAGATCCAGCTGTCGTAGGGATCCTCGTTGATCAGCTCCGGACTGTCGGACAGCTCCTCGTTGACCGCGATCACCTCGCCGCCGACCGGCGTGTAGATCTCCGTCGCGGCCTTCACCGACTCCACGACGCCGGCGGCCTCGCCGGCCTCGAAGACCTTGCCGACGTCGACCAGCTCCACGAACACGACGTCGCCGAGCGCCTTCTGGGCATGGTCGCTGATGCCCACCGTGATCGTGCCGTCCGCTTCCTTGCGCGCCCACTCGTGCGTATCGGCATACCGCAGCTCAGCCGGAATGTTCGACATACGTGCTCCCCTGAAGCCGTAGATGATCAGCACGGCCATCCATGCCCGGGACCGAAGGGTGCGGGACGTGGTTTCCCCCGCATGGCTCACAAGGCCCCGGGCGCCGGCGGTGGAAGGGACCGGATCGGCGCGCGGCTCGGCTCGGGCTCATCGGCGGTACGCCGTCACCGCGACGGCGGGCAGGATGGCCAGGGCCAGGACGCCGGCGGTGAGGGCGAGGGCGGGGTAGCCGGCCGCGGTGGCGATGACGCCGGAGCTGATGCCGCCGGTGGCGCCGGCGATCGCGATGGAGACGTCCACCATGCCCTGGGTCCTGGCGCGGGCGGCGAGCGGCACGGTGTCGGTGATGATCGCCGTGCCCGACACCAGGCCGAAGTTCCAGCCGAGTCCCAGGAGGGCCAGGGCGAGCGCCAGCAGCGCGACGGAGTCGGCGGGGGCCAGGGCGGCGAGGATGCCGGCGGTCAGGAGGACGACGCCGGAGACGGTGGCCATCGTCATGCGGCCGCTGGGGGTCCCCCCGCGCGAGCGAAGCCGAGCGTGGGGGAGGTCCACGAGGCGGCCCGTCAGCGGTGAGGGCAGGTACATGGCGCCTATGTGGATGGCGATGACGAGGCCCGAGGCGGCGGTGCCGTGGCCGTGGTCGTGCATGTGGACGGGTGTCATCGTCATGATCGCGACCATGACGAGCTGGGTGAGCACCATGACGAGTGCGCCCAGGACCACTCCGCCGCGGCCCTCATGTGCAAGGACCGCGGGTGCCTTCGCCGGGTCGGCCTGCTCGGTGGCGGCGAGGGTGCGGGCCGTGAGCAGCGGGTCGGGGCGCAGGCTGGTGGCCAGGACCACGGCCGCGAGGGCGTAGGCGGCTCCGGACAGCAGGAAGGGGCCGGCCAGGTTCGGGATGCCCAGGGTTTCGGCGAAGTCGCCGGTGGGTGCGGCAAGGTTGGGGCCGGCAACGCCGCCGAGGGTGGTGGCGACCAGGACCGTGGAGACGGCGCGGGCGCGGTGGGCGGGGTCGGCCAGATCGGCTCCGGCGTAGCGGGCCTGGAGGTTGGTGGCGGTGCCGGCGCCGTAGACGAACAGGGCGAGGAACAGCAGGACGGGGCTGTCGAGTACGGCGGCGGTGATGACGCCGGCGCTGCCGACGGCTCCGGTGAGGTAGCCGATGGCCAGTCCGGGGCGGCGGCCACGGGCCTGGGAGATACGGCCCACGGCGACGGCCGCGAGCGCGGATCCGGCGGTGAACAGCGCGCTGGGCAGTCCGGCGAGGCTGGTGGTGCCGAGCATGTCCTGGGCGAGCAGGGCGCCGACGGTGACGCCTGCGGCGAGACCGGCACCGCTGAGGACCTGGGAGGCGACCAGGACGCGCAGGATGCGGCGCTGTGCCTGGGCGGCGTCGGGTATGCCGGGCAGGGAGGCAGGGGCGGCGGGTTCGGCTCGGGTCATGTCTCTCTTCCGGTGGCAGTGGGTGGCGTCAGGGGGCCGTGGTGGCGCTGCAGTCCAGGTGGACCGGCCTGCCGGCCGACCCAGGGTGTACGGCGGTCGTGCCAGGTCCCCGGCATCGGCAGGAGCGGGGGGCCGGTGCCGGATACACGGCGGCCGTCATCCCAAGTCCCCAGCTTCGCCCGGCAGTTCGCTCAGGCGCCACTCCGGCGTCCCGTCGTCGAGGCGGATCGCGCGGCGGCCGCGGTCGGTCAGGAGCCGTACCGCGGCGTGGGCGAGGACGCAGTACGTGCCGCCGCCTGCGACCTCCTGGCCGCACGCTGGATCACCGTGCACCCCGCCGAGGACCGGCCGGTGCCTCCATCAGCCGCCGGACTCCGGCCGTGAGCGCGGCCGTCACCGTCGGCGACGGCACATCCGGAGCTCCGAGGGTCTTCCGGGGGCCCTCGGTCCGGGCGCTCAGGGGGAGTTCGATCTGGACCCCGCCGGCCGGGGTCAGGTTCACCGGGTTGCGGGGGCCCAGGCCGCGCAGGCCGGGCGGGATGTGGTCCAGGTCGGTGACGGTGTCGAAGTCCGGGGCGAGGAGGGTGAGGCTGTGGGCCAGGGTGTCGGCCGCTGCGCGGTTGGCGCCGCCCAGGAAGATCGCGCGGGGGGTCTCGGGTCTCAGGTGGCCGTGCAGGGAGATCGTCAGGGACACGTGGGACAGGAACTGCTGCAGGGCCGCGCAGGTGGGTACGGACATGCGGTGCGAGGGGATGTGCACCGGGTCGCCGGCGGGCTGGGTGAAGACCAGGCAGCTGGCTCCCGTGCGGGCCGCCACCTCGTGGGCCAGTTCCGCCGTGCCGCCCTCCTTGCTGCCGTGCAGGGCCAGCAGCCCGATCTCGGGCGACCGGAGCGTAAGGGCGGCTGCGAACTCCACCTCCTCGATCACCACGCGCTCGGTCGCCACCGCTAGCGCACCACCCGCACAGCCTTCGACACCGTCACCTGGTCCACCTCCGACACCCGTACCGTCACCTTCATCGTCCACGTTCCCGGGATCGGCAGGTTGAAGGCGTCCGCGGCCCAGTAGCCACCCCGGTCGGTGACCTTGGTGTCCAGGGGGCCGATCCGCTGGGTGGGGAGGGTGAACGTGATGCGCAGTCCGGGGACCGCGGACAGGCCGCCGTCGGGGCCGTAGACCACCGCCTGGACGGAGTTCGTGCCGACCCGGCCGGGGTCCAGGGTGATCTGTACCCTGCCGTGGCCGCCGGGGGTGCCGACGTCGAAGGGGATCGTGGTGACCGAGGCCGCCTGGATGCCGGCCGTCGCCGGTGCCGACTCCGCCGCCTCGGCCGCCTCGGCCGCCGCCCGGCCCGGCAGCGTGCTCGTCAGGAGGGTCGTCAGGACGAGGACCAGGGTGCCCACCGCCATCTCGGTCAGCACCCAGCGGCGGAGGTTGTGGGGGTGGTGCGGGGAGGGGGCGGGCGCGGGGTTCGGCTCCGGGGGGAGCGGGGGGCCGCCGGCCGGTTGCGGGACGCGGTTCCGTTCGCGTGCCGGGAGCAGGGTCGCCAGGCGGGTCGTCCAGCGGCGGGAGCGGGACGCGGCCGCGAGCAGGAGGGTGACCGCTGTCAGCTTCGCCAGCAGGAGGCGGCCGTACGTCGTGTCGGTGAGCGCCTGCCAGGAGCCGAGGCCCCGCCACGACTGGTAGACACCGGTCGCCACCAGGACCGTCACCGAGGCGAAGGCCAGGCGGGAGAAGCGGGTGACGGCCGGGACCAGCGGTGCGGCGGGGCCCGGAGAGGCGCGGCGCAGCGTCAGCACCAGGGCCGTCAGGCCGCCCAGCCAGGCCGCCGTCGCCAGCAGGTGGAGCGTGGTGGAGGTGATCGCCAGGGGGACCTGGAGGCCCGCCGAGGCGTGTTCCGAGGCCGCCCAGGTCAGGGCGAGAGCGACGGAGAGGGTCGCGGCGGTCGCGAGGGCGGCTCGGCGGGGGATCCGGCGGCGCCATCTCCGCAGGGCCAGTGCGCAGGCACCGGCCAGGAGCAGCAGGGCCAGGCGGGTGAGGAGGAGTTCGCCGGGGCGGGTCGAGGCCGTGCGGGTGAGCGAGGGGAGGGCGAACGCCGTCGTCGGGGCGGTGCCCTCCTCGTACGGGGCCCGCAGGAGGAAGAGGGCGATCGTCGAGGCGAACAGGGTGCCCCAGGCGGCCGCCACCGGTGTGCGCAGGTGGGCCGGCCTCGGCGGGCGGCAGTACGCCACGAACGCCGCCGGGCCCAGCAGGAGCGCCACGGCGAGGTAGGCGACGTAGCGCGCGATGTTGTAGAGGCTGGTCGTCGCCGGGTTCTCCGCACGGTCCGGGAGCACGCTCGTCGCCGTCGCCGTGCGTGTGCCGACCGAGAAGGTGAGCGCACCCGACACCGGGTGGCTGTCCGCCGACACCACCCGCCAGGCCACCGTGTAGGTGCCGGTGCCCAGCTTGGCGGGCAGGGAGACCCGGACGGTGTCGGAGCGGCCGGCGGCGTGGTCCGCCTCGCCGGTGCGGACGCGGTGGTTCTCGGGGTCGTAGACGCGCAGGGAGTCGGTCAGCAGGCCGACCGACTCCGTGAAGGTCAGGTTGACCTCGCGGGGCGCCGACTTGAGGACGGTTCCGTCGGCGGGGTCCGTCCCGCGCAGGGCCGCGTGGGCCGAGGCGGGGGCGGTCGTGCCGAGGAGGAGCAGGAGCAGGCCCGCGCCGAGGACGGTCAGCCGTCGCAGCCACCGGTGTTCGTCGCGCACCTCACCCCTCCGTCCCACTGGCCCTCCTACAGGTACGCAAGGATCGGCCGCCACGCTCACCACGTCGGCCGCGCCGACACCCCGCCGTCCACCACCAGATCGTGGCCCGTGATCCACGAGGCGAGGGGCGAGGCGAGGAACACGCAGGCGTCGCCACGTCCCGCGCACGGCCCGGGCGGCCGGTGGGGACGGCGTCGAGCCAGCGGCGTTACGCCGTGCGGCCAGGCCTGGGCCAGGCCCTCCCGGTCGATGAGGCCCGGCGAGACCGAGTCGACGCGGATGCCGTGGGGACCGTACTCCGGGGCGGCCGCGCGGGCGGCCGCTGCCGGTAATGAGGGCTGCCTCGACGGAGAGAGCCCGCTCACGGGTGAACAGCTCCGTGCAGCGGGCCACTTCGACCGGGTAACACACGGTCAACACGGCCGAGTCGCCGTGTTCGAACCGTCCCTTGGCGACGAGCGGGAACGCTCCCCTCACTGGGACAAAGGCGCCGGAGAGGCCCTGAACCAAATCGGCTCCAGTCCGTAGTGGGCGATCAGCTCGTCAGGCGTGGTCACCCGGGAAGGCTGCCTCCCGGTCCAGAAAGGCCAGTTGGGCACGCTTCTCGGGCAGGTACGCGTCCGGGATGTCGACCTCGGGGAGGACCACCTCGGGGCCGCGCCGGAATCCCTGGCGCTCGAAGCGGGCGATCGCCTTGGTGTTGCGCACGTCCGGGTCGACCACGACTCTGCGGCGGTCCAGGGCCAGCAGGAGGTACGACGTCATCGCGGTCAGCAGGGCCGCGCTCCAGCCGGGGCGCGGGCCGTCCGCGGCGGGCGCGAGGAGGAGGTGGACGCCGATGTCGCCGGGGCGGACCTCGTAGCACTCGCCGACCCGGTCGGCGTCGGGCTCGTAGGTCTGGAGCAGGGCGGCCGGTTCGCCGTCCTTGGTGACGAGGTGGGCGTGGTGGGTGTCCAGGCCGGCCATGTGGGCGTAGATCTCGCCGACCTGGGCCCGGGTGAGGCCGGTCATGCCCCAGAACGCGGCGCGTTCGTCGCTCACCCAGGCGTGGACCACCTCCGCGTCGGCCACCGGGTCGAGGGGGCGGATGCGGACGGTGCCGTAGCCGTCGATCACCTGTTCATGGACGTGCGGGTCGGACATCGGTCTCCTTCTCGAGGCGGTCCCAGTCGGTGACGACGGGAACGAGCTCTCCCCCGAGCCACAGGGGGAGTTGGTCACGGTGGTGCGGCGAGCCGGGGACCCCGGACGCGCCGAAGGGCACCACCCACCGGCTGTCCTCACGGCGGGCCAGGTCCCAGACGTAACGGGCCGCCGGGCCGCGGACGGCGAGGTCGGTCAGGCCGGGCACGGCGGAGGTGCACAGCACGCAGTCGTGGTCGCCGGACAGACCTGGTTCGTCGTACGGCTCGCCGGGCAGCGCCCGCCAGGGGGCAAGGCGGTGGGTGTCGCCCCACGTGCCCGTCGGCGTCCCGGCGGCGACCTCCTCGACGGCCACGCGTACGGCGGCGAGCCGGTCGACGCCGTACAACTCCTCGGCGCTCAGCAGGTGTTCGAGGGCGAAGCCGATGCGCGGGAGGAGGGCGAGCCAGGGGAGGAGGACCTCCGGGTAGGCGGGCACCTCGGTCAGCGCGGCGAACGCCGGGTGTGCGGCGAGGTGTCGTACGACCGCGCCGCGCACCGCCGCGTACGACGCCGCGTCGGCGCTGTCCGCGTCCATGCGGCGGTTCCAGGCCAGGAGGCGGTCCCTGAGCCGGGCGGCCTCGGGGGTGAGGTCGTCGAGCTCGGCCAGGTGGTCCAGGAGGGGCGCGGCGGAGGCGAGGTGGGTGTCCGTGTGGATCGCGGGCAGGTCGGCGGCGGACCAGACGGGGCGCTCGTCGAGGAGGGCGCGGATCCGGGTGGCGCGGTGCGGTGGGGCGAACTCGGTGCCGAGTGGTGCGGCCGGGCCTCGCTGGTTGGCCATCACCGCGATGCCGTCGGTCAGGGCGGCGCGGGGCATCTCGTGCCAGCCGTGCCAGTCGTGGCCGGGCTGCCAGGCGGGGACCAGGCGCGTGCAGTTGGCTTTCGACCGGATGGGTACGCGGCCCGCGACTCGGTGCAGGGTGCCGCCCTCGGTGTCGGCTGCCTGTACGACGTTGACGGGCTCGGCCCAGGTGTCGAAGGCGCGGTCGATGTCGGTGACTCGGCGGGCTCGGAGGAGGGGCAGGAGGCTGCTGAAGCCGAGGTCTTCTGTGACGCGGGGTGGATGGCGGAGGGCCAGGGCCGCCTCGGCTCCGCCTTCGGCGGCGATCCGGTTCCCACCCGCACCACCCGTGCGGCTTTCGTCGTCGGGTGCGGGTGGCCCCTGTGGGGCGCCCTCGCCGTCGGCTAGGGCGTCCTCGCCGTCGGCGGCTCGCGGGTCGTCGTTCGCGGCCCTCGCCTCGCCTCCGCCGTCGGCGGCTCGCCTCGGTTCCGTGGTCTCCAAGCCCTCCGGGCCCCCGGCGATCACCGGGCCCCGTTGCGTTTCGATGATCTCGATCTCCAGTGGCTCCTCCCCCGCGATCTCCACGGTCTCCGTGTGGCGTTGGGCGCGGTGCCAGGCGCCGTCGGGGCCCAGGGCCTCCACGCCTGCACCCGTGCGGCGGAGGCGTTCGCGGTAGAGGTCCTGGTAGTCGGCCATGGCGTTGGTGATGGACCAGGCGACCGTGCCGGTGTGGCCGAAGTGGGCGATGCCCGGGACTCCGGGGACGGCCAGGCCGACGACGTCGAACTCGGGGCAGGAGAGGCGGATCTGCTGGTAGACGCCGGGGGCTTCGATGAAGCGGTGGGGGTCGCCGGCGAGGAGAGGCAGACCGGTGACGGTGCGCTCGCCCGAGAGGAGCCAGCCGTTGCTGCCCGCCGTGCCGGGGCCGTCGGTGGCGAACATGCCGACCGCCTCCGGGCCGAGGTGCCGTATCGCCTCCTCGCGCCACAGCTTGGCCGGGAAGCCCGCGAAGAGGATGTGCGTGCCGAGCCAGATGCCGAGGGGGGTCCAGGGGTGCCAGGGGGTGGGGGTGAGGCCGGTTCGAGTGAACTCGGGGGCCCGGTGGGCGCCTTCCGGCAGGCCCTCGTTGACGCCGTCCACGTACGCCCGGACCCAGTCCGCCGTCTCCGGGTCCCGGCTCTCCAGCGCGGTGAAGCAGCGTCTCGCGGTGTCGTCGAGGCGGGCGCGGCGGGCGAAGACGTCCCAGGGGAGGGCGGCGGCGCCGAGGAAGGCGGCCGACGTGCCCTGGGAGCGGTGCCGTTCGACCTCCAGTTGCCAGGCGCGGTCCAGGGCGGTGACGCGGCCCTGGGCGTGGGCGAGGGCACAAACGTCTGAAGCGCGTAGGTGGGGGATGCCCCAGGCGTCGCGGTAGGTCTCGGTGGTCACCCTGGGACACCCCTTTGTTTTAGGTTAGCCTTGCCTAAGTGTGCGGCCCAGGAATCGTACGCGAGGAGTGGAGACGGGATGGGGCAGGGGCGGGGCTGGGAGGGAGCGGTCCTACGACTGCTGCGCGCCAAGGACTTCGTGTGCACGGTCACCGAGACCGAGGACGTCACCCCGCACTACCGGCGGCTGCGGCTGACCGACGGCGGGCTGCTCGCCGCGACCGGCGTCCACCCCACGATGTGGATACGCCTGTGGTTCTCCGACGCCGGCCGCCCGCACCAGCGGGCCTACACCCTGGTCGGCCCGGACCCGGCGACCGGCACCTTCGGCCTGGAGTTCGCGCTTCACGACGGGTGCGCCGCCGACTGGGCGCGGGCCGCGCGGCCCGGGGACACCATCGAGGCGACCGTCCAGGGCACCGGGTTCCAGCATCCCGATCCCGTCCCCTCGCACGTCGTCGCCGTCGGCGACCCGGCCTCGCTGCCCGCGATCAACTCCCTGCTCGGCACGCTGGGTTCCGCCCCGGCGACGATCTGGTTCGAGGGCACCTTGGACGGTCTCCCCTGGCACGCCGACCCGGCCCGCCACGAGATCCGCGAGGTGCCCCGCCGCGACGAGGGCGCCCACCTCACCGACCGGGTCCGCGCCGAGCTGCCCGTCGTGCTCGACGGCACCCCCGACCCGTACGTCTGGATCGCCTGCGACACGGCCACCACCCGCACGCTGGCCGCGTTCGTGCGCAAGGAGCTGGGCCTGCCGAAGACCCGGGTGCATGCCCTCGGGTACTGGCGCGCGTCCTGACGTCGCAGGCGCGATCATCGACCCATGAACGTCACGCTGCACCTCGCCCAGGACCCCGAGGCCGACGCGCTGCTCGGGCGCAGTCCGCTCGCCGCGCTGACCGGGATGCTGCTCGACCAGCAGGTTCCGATGGAGTGGGCGTTCAAGGGGCCGGTGACCATCGCCCGGCGGATGGGCGCCGAGGACCTGGACGCGCACGAGATCGCCGTCATGGACCCCGAGGCCTTCGCCGCGCTGCTCTCCGAGAAGCCCGCCGTGCACCGCTACCCGGGCTCGATGGCCAAGCGTATCCAGCAGTTGTGCCAGTACCTTGTCGAGCACTACGACGGGGACGCCGAGCTGGTCTGGAAGGGTGTCGAGGACGGGAAGGAACTGCTGAGGCGGCTCCAGGACCTGCCCGGGTTCGGCAGGCAGAAGGCGCAGATCTTCCTCGCGCTGCTCGGCAAGCAGCTGGGCGTGGCACCCGCGGGGTGGCGGGAGGCCGCGGGGGCGTACGGCGAGGCGAAGTCCTTCCGGTCCGTCGCCGACATCACCGGGCCCGAGTCGCTGGCCAAGGTGCGCGCCCACAAGCAGGAGACGAAGGCGGCGGCCAAGGCCGCGAAGGCCGCCGGGAAGTAGGGCTCGAACGGGTGGCCCACCCCGGTGGCGGGGCCCGGCCGGGCGGGCGGCTCAGCCGCATGGCCCACCCCGGTGGCCGGACGAGCACGGGCGGTCCAAGCATGGAGCATGACCGAGGCACCCACCGGTGACCCCTCCTGGGGTCGCGAGTACGACGACCGCAACGTCCACGCGGGAGGGGCCCCGCAGGCGCACCACGAGCCCGAGCCGCCCTTCGAGGGCCCCCTGCACGCCCTGTCCCGGGCCGCCTGGCAGGTCGTCCTGCTCACCGGCGTCGCCTCGCTGGTCCTCGGCATCCTGGTGCTGGTCTGGCCGGGCCCCTCCCTGCTCGCCGCCGGTGTCCTGTTCGGCGTCTACCTCCTCGTCAGCGGCATCTTCCAGCTGGTCTCCGCGTTCGGCACCCACAAGACGACCTCGCTGCGCGTGCTCGCCTTCATCAGCGGCGCCCTGTCGATCGTGCTGGGCCTGTTCTGCTTCCGCGGGCCCATGCAGTCGATCCTGCTGCTCGCCCTGTGGATCGGCATCAGCTGGGTGATCCGCGGAATCACCCAGACCCTGGCCGCCGCCTCCGACAGCCGCATGCCCGCCCGGGGCTGGCAGATCTTCCTCGGGGTCGTCACCTTCATCGCCGGGATCGTGCTGATCGACTCCCCGTTCACGTCGGTCGCCGTGCTGACCCTGGTCGGCGGCTGGTGGCTGGTGGTCGTCGGCGTCGTGGAGATCGTCACCGCGTTGCGCATCCGCGGCCGCGCCCGGCAGGTCCCGCACACGGTGTGATCTCCGTGGTACGCCGAGCGGGCGGATCTTCCGGGACGCGGGATGCGCGACGGGTGCCGGGCGGGCACAGAACTGCCGTGAGCGGGACCCCGAGCCTCCCCCGGAGCCGTACCTGGCTGCGGGTGCTCGTGCTGCTCCTCGCCCTGTGGGTGCCCGGCGCCCATCTGCAGGCCCAGGCGGCGCCCGCCCCGGCCGTGTCGGCCGAGACCGCCGAGCACGACGTCCTCGACACGCTGCTACGGCCGCCCGCGCGCACCCTCCACCAGACCGACGCGCCCGAGCGCACCGCACCCCTGCCCGACCCGCCGACGCCCGTCCGTCCGGCGCTGCGCCCGTGTCCCGCCGTGCCCCGGCCGCCGTACGCCGTGCCCCTGCTCCGGACGGTGGTCCTGCGCTGCTGACCGTGCCCTCCCCCCAGGCCAGTCAGCTCGACGCAAGGAACCCACCATGCCCACAGACCCGTACGCGGTCCTGCGCGCCCTGCTGCGCGCGGAGGCCAGACGCGGCACACCGCCCCAGCCGGAGCGGAAGAACCCGCAACCGCAGCAGCCGGCGGCGAGGGAGGACGGCCGCTGAGCCCCCGGCGGGGGCGGACCACCGCCTCCGCCGGGTCACCGCCTGCGCCCAGCCCCTCGTACGCCGACTCGCGATCCACAGCCTGTGCACAACACGGCACACCGCGCGGCTCGAGCCGGGCGCGATCCGAGACCTGCCCGTCCATGGCCGTGCTGCGCCTACCGCAGCGACGGATGCGACGTCGTGCGGACGGTCCACGGTTCCTGGTCCAGGCTCACTCCGCCCCTCATCCCCGCGAAGAGCCCCACGGCCCCCGAGAGCACGGCCGGCAGCATGCCGGCCCAGTGCGGGACGACACCCAGCAGGAACGGGACGGAGAGGAGCGCGCCGGCCGCCGCGACGCACAGCTGTGAGGCGTGTGCCTTCGGCAGGTACCGGTACGGCCGACGAGTCGGGCGGCGGCATGGGCGAGGTGCTTGTTGCCGACGGATATGCGGAAGTTGTGACCGGACATGGCCCGCAGCCGGATGGTCCGCCGCCTGCCGGCCTCGTTCTCGTGCACGAGTTCGATGCAGTAGGTGCTGGAGGTGGCGATCCGACCGACACCGTCCCCGGTCGGGTACCGGTACGCCTCCCGCACCGGGGTGGCGAACCGGACGCGGACCGCGTGGACGCTGCCCGCGGCGGCGTCCTCCCTGAGCATGCGCTGCCCGGGACCGAGCTGGTTCTTGAGCAGGGCGAGCGCGTACAGGGAGAGCACGACACCGAAGAGCCAGCTGACCACGACGTACAGGGCGTACAGGAACGGGTCATCGTCTCCTGCTGCGGCTACTGCGACACAGCCGGCCGCGCACGGCGCCCGGACGGTGAGGCAAGCCGCGACGAAGAATCCCCAGTCGCGGCGCACCGCTCCCAGCTTGCCGGGGATCCTCTCCTGGGGAGGAGCCGTCGTCGGCAGCGGTTCCACGGGCGGCGCCCACCGGCCCGCCAGCACCCACCCCAGGCTGAACAGCGCCGCCAGGGCCAGAGGCACGAGAACCTCCAGGCGCGGGGGGTGCGTGGGAGGCAAGACGGTCGCCCCCCATGCGATGGCCGCCGAAAGCATGGCCGCCGCGCCCAGAGTTCTGGCGAGCGGTGTGGAGCGGTGCTGCCTGCGGTCTCCCCCTGACCCATACGTGAAGAGCTTGTGCGGCAAGGAGATTACGCACTGTTGATCAACTGCCGGAAGGGTCGTGGCCAAGTACCGTCGCCGTGCTGCGGAAGGTCTTCGCCATGCCTCCGAAACGGCTCAGTCCGGTCGAGCTCCCCGGCCCCTGTTCCCGATAGGCCCCGCTATGATCCGTTTCGCTACGGCTTTTCCAGCGTCACACTCCGTCGCCTTGGCTGCGCCCGGAACGTCTTGACCGGTAGGCTTTCCGTGTGATCTTCAAGCGCATCGGAAACGGCCGGCCGTACCCCGACCACGGCCGGGAAAGCACCCGGCAGTGGGCGGACGTCGCGCCGCGCCCGGTCCGCCTCGATCAGCTCGTGACGACCAAGGGGCAGCTCGACCTGGAGACCCTGCTGGCCGAGGACTCGACGTTCTACGGCGACCTCTTCGCGCACGTCGTGAAGTGGCAGGGCGACCTGTACCTGGAGGACGGCCTCCACCGTGCGGTCCGCGCCGCCCTCCAGCAGCGCCAGGTGCTGCACGCGCGCGTGCTCGAACTCGACTGACCGCGGCACGACACGGCCGTTGACCCTTTCGGGTTCCGCTGAGCGGCGTCTACTGATCATCTAATAGGCATCGCCGCCCAGGCGCACTACGCTGCGCCCATGAGCATGCTGACTCCCCCCGGCATGGGCGGCCAGTACCGGATCACGGGGGGCAAATACCCGCGGATGCGCCCTCCCCGGAGACGCGGCAGGCTCGTGTTCGCCGTGGTGGCGTCCGCCGCCGTGCTCGGCCTGATCGGCTGGGGCACGCTGCAGCTCATCGACGTCTTCACCGGCGGCGACAAGAAGACCTCGGCGTCCGGCACCAAGCCGCACTGCCGCACGAAGGCGAGTACGGCCGCCGCACAGGTGGAGGCGCTGCCCAAGCCCGGCGAGATCACCGTGAACGTCTACAACGCCACCGCGCGCACCGGCCTCGCCAAGGACACCGCGGACGAGCTGAAGAAGCGCGGCTTCAAGATCGGCGACGTGGGCAACGCGTCCAAGGAGTTCGACAAGAAGGTCAAGGGCGCCGGGATACTCCTCGGCCCCGCCTCCGCGCTGAACACCTCGCTGCCGGTGCTCGCCACCCAACTGCCCGCCGCCGAACACCGCACCGACGCGGCCCGCAAGGGCACCGACCTCGACCTGATCCTCGGTGACGGCTTCAAGAACCTCACCCAGCGAACGGCCGCCGACCAGGCCCTGGTCAAGCTGACCGACCCCGAGCCGGCGGCCGCCACGAAGAAGAGCTGCTGAGGCAAGCGCCCCCAGGGGCGCGGGGCCGTGTCCGGCATGCGGCTCCGCCGCGTGGGCGCGACCAGCCACAACGAACCCGCAGCCGCCGGCACGACCGCACCCCTACGGCGTCCGGAGCGGAGCGCCTACTCTGCCGCGCCGTACAGCCGATCCCCCGCGTCCCCGAGCCCGGGCACGATGTACCCGTGCTCGTTGAGGTGGTCGTCGACAGCCGCCGTGACGACCGTCACCGGCGTCCCCGCCAGCTCGCGCTCCATGACCTCGACGCCCTCGGGCGCGGCGAGCAGGACCACGGCGGTCACATCGTCGGCACCGCGCTTGATCAGCTCCTGGATGGCCGCGACCAGCGTGCCGCCGGTGGCCAGCATCGGGTCCAGGACGTACACCTGGCGGCCGGAGAGGTCCTCCGGCATGCGCGAGGCGTACGTGGAGGCCTGCAGCGTCTCCTCGTTGCGGATCATGCCCAGGAAGCCCACCTCGGCGGTCGGCAGCAGCCGGACCATGCCGTCCAGCATGCCGAGACCGGCGCGCAGGATCGGCACGACCAGCGGACGCGGGCGGGCGAGCTTGACGCCGGTGGTCTGCGCGACCGGCGTCCGGACGTCGACCTGCTCGGTGCGCACGTCCCGCGTGGCCTCGTAGGCGAGCAGGGTGACCAGTTCGTCGGCGAGCCGCCGGAAGGTCGCGGAGTCGGTGCGCTGGTCGCGCAGCGTGGTGAGCTTGTGGGCGACCAGGGGGTGGTCGACGACGTGGAGACGCATGCCCATAACAGTAGCCGCGCTCGGTGGCCCCTCGCTCTGGCATCAAACCGCCCGTCCGAGGGAAAGTGGGAGGGACGGACCGGGGGTGGTGTGACTGTGCCTGACCTGCCTGACCGCAAAACCGACGCCGCGAAGAACACCGTCGGGCCGGAACGGCCCGAGACCGACACCGAGCGCCGACGCCGCCGCGCCCAGTTCCTGCGCGACCTCGCCGAGGCCCGCGCGCTGCGCGAACGGGTCCAGCCCCGACGCGCCAAGGCCGCCCGACTGCGCCACGCCATGCGAATGCGGACCTTCCGCTGGTAGGCGGAGCCCGGTGCACGGGCGCCGTCAAGGTGAGATCCAGGTGAGGAAGATCCGTGCCCGCTCCGGCGTTTGGGAGGTGGGCGTGCGTGGGTGCCTGGAAAAGCCGCGTACGATCCGCAGGTGGCGGCAACGAGTGCGCTGGTGAGTCCTTTTCCCCCCGGGATGCGGACACACGATCAAAACAGCCAGACACAGGGAGCCGAAGACGTCCCCTGAACGCCTTGTTTCTGCCACGATTCCGAGTGGGTGGGGCTCGGAGCCCAGCTCTCTCCGCCCAGAACCTCCGCCGGGGGGACCCCCAACCGGCACGCCTATGACCAGTGGGAGAGTCACGGTGTACTTCGCCGCACTGCTCGCGCGCACCGAAGACGGGTGGGAAGCGAGCGACACAGAGCTCGACGATGTGGAGACCCTGTCGGATCTGGCCGACCTGGCCCGGGAAGCCTCTCCCGACGAGGACACGGTGTTCGTCCTGATCGAGCAGGAGGACGCCTGGTTCGGTCTCGTCCGCGTGGACGGCGAGGAGGACCCTCGCATCTTCGTCTCCGACGCGGCCGCAGCCGCCCGCAGCGCCTACGGTGAGCTGCTGCTCACCGACGAGCTGCTCGGCCGGGAGCCCGGCTCCGACGACGGCCCCGACCTGGACTCCCTGGACCTCGACGGCACCGAGGACGGCGAGGCCGAGGACGAGGACGACGACGAGGGGACCGTCGCCGCCGGCGCGGTGCCGCACGGCCCGGTGGGCGACGGCCGCATCCTCGACGACCTGGGCGTCAACGAGAAGGAACTGCTGGGCCTGGACCCGAACGACGCGCTGGCCGAGATCGCCGAGGCCCTGGGCGCCTCGGACGTGCTGGAGACCGTCCGCTGACCGCTTCGCACACGGAAGGCGCGCCGGACCCGGTACGCGACCGCTGGCGGGCCGCGATGCGGCTCGCCCTGGACGAGGCCGAGCTGGCCGTCCAGGGCGGGGACGTCCCCGTCGGCGCCGTCGTGCTGTCCCCGGACGGTACGACGGTGCTCGGGGCCGGGCACAACGAGCGCGAGGCCACCGGCGACCCCACGGCCCACGCGGAGGTCCTGGCGATCCGGCGGGCTGCGTCCAGGCTCGGCGAGTGGCGGCTGACCGGCTGCACGCTGGTGGTCACCCTGGAGCCCTGCACGATGTGTGCGGGCGCGCTCGTGCAGGCCCGCGTGGACCGGGTGGTCTACGGCGCCCGCGACGACAAGGCGGGGGCGGCCGGCTCCCTCTGGGACGTCGTACGGGACCGGCGGCTCAATCACCGGCCCGAGGTGATCGAGGGCGTCCTGGCCGAGGACTGCGCCCGGATCCTCACAGAGTTTTTCCGGGGCCCCTGAATACCGATTTCAAACCATGCCCCACCTTGCTGTAAGGTCTCCCTCGGTAGCGTGTCCGAGCGGCCGAAGGAGCTCGCCTCGAAAGCGAGTGTGGCGCAAGTCACCGAGGGTTCAAATCCCTCCGCTACCGCTGAAGAAGGGCCCCGTCGCGAGACGGGGCCCTTCGTGCGTGACCGGGCAGGGACCCGGCAAGGAACCTCGGCGGGCGGGCCGTTGGCCCCCGCGGGGGGCACGAAGGTTACACTCGCCGCCGGCAACAGGGGTCCCACGGGGCACACAGGCACAGGGGAGGCCGCGGTGACGGTGAACGCCAAGAAGATCGCCGTGTACGTGCTCGTGGTCTTCGCGCTGTACGTGATCATCACGGATCCGGCCAAGGCGGCCGACTACGTCCAGATAGCCTTCGAGGGCATATCGGACGCGGCCAAGGCCATAGGTGACTTCATGACCTGGATCGCCAACGGAGCAAAGAGCTGAGCGGAAAGCCGAGAGAGCTGAGGTACACCCCATGATCCGCCACCTGGTCCTCTTCAGGCTCAACGAGGGCGTCGAGCGCGACGATCCACGGGTCGTCGAGGGCGTCGCCGCCTTCCGGGCGCTCGGCGGCCAGATCGAGGAGCTGCGCTTTTGGGAGTGCGCCTGGAACATCAGCGACCGGCCGATCGCCTACGACTTCGCGATCAACTCGGCGGTCGAGGACACGGACGCGCTGCGGCGCTACCTGGAGCACCCGGCCCATCAGGCGGGTGTCGCGCTGTGGCGGGAGTTCGCCACGTGGGTGATCGCCGACTACGAGTTCTGAGCCCCTCGCTCCGGGAGCCCTCCGCCGGGAACGGCGGGGGGCTTTCGCGCGTCTTGTGACCCAACTTGGCGCTGTTTGAACACAACACGGCGTTATCCGGTGCTTGCACACAGTGCACATGTCTTGTGATGCTATGACCGCTTTTGACGGATGATTGACCGATGAAGAGGTGGCGTTGACCGTGTCGGCCAGTACTGCGCCGCCCCAGGACGAGGCGCCCGCCCCAGCCCCCGCCTCCGCTCCCCCCGACCCCGCCACAGTCCCTCCCGCCCCCGAGAAGCGCCGCGGTGCCGACACCCGCGCCCTGACCCAGGTGCTCTTCGGTGAGCTGAAGGACCTCAAGCCGGGCACCCCGGAACACAACCGCGTGCGCGGGGCGCTCATCGAGGCCAACCTCCCGCTCGTGCGCTACGCGGCCGCCCGCTTCCGCTCCCGCAACGAGCCGATGGAGGACGTCATCCAGGTCGGCACCATCGGCCTGATCAACGCCATCGACCGCTTCGACCCCGACCGGGGTGTGCAGTTCCCGACCTTCGCGATGCCGACCGTCGTCGGCGAGATCAAGCGGTACTTCCGGGACAACGTCCGCACGGTCCACGTACCGCGCCGGCTGCACGAGCTGTGGGTACAGGTCAACAGCGCCACCGAGGACCTCACCACGGCCTTCGGGCGCCAGCCGTCGACCGCCGAGATCGCCGAGCGCCTGCGGATCAGCGAGGACGAGGTGCTCTCCTGCATCGAGGCCGGGCGGTCGTACCACGCGACCTCCCTGGAGGCCGCCCAGGAGGGCGACGGGCTGCCGGGCCTGCTGGACCGCATCGGCTACGAGGACCCGGCCCTGGACGGCGTGGAACACCGCGACCTGGTCCGCCATCTCCTCGTGCAACTCCCAGAACGTGAACAGAGAATCCTTCTTCTGCGCTACTACAGCAATCTCACTCAGTCTCAGATCAGCGCGGAACTCGGTGTGTCCCAGATGCACGTCTCCCGACTACTCGCGCGTAGCTTCCAGCGGCTGCGTTCCGCGAATCGCATCGAGGCATAACCGGCGCACGGGAGCACGGACCGGAACACACCAGCTCGAACCGATTCGCAAGCAGGATCGATCGGTAACCGGCGAGAGCGAATCGCTCACCAGGGCGGTTCCCGACAGTTGTGCGCCGAAAAACCGTCAGACCCCTTCTTTCCAGGGCCGATTCACATCTCACATGTCGACATGTCGCTACAGCGTGTTGCCGACATGTGACATTCTGCGGGAAGCGCGTTTGCCGGACCTCCGGCTCCGGTATTCAGGTGAAGGCTGCGTTGCTCGAAAGGCATCGCCGCCGCGACCGTCCCGCGACCCAAAGGGGGTGGCATGTCCGCAGACCAGGGCAGCTCGAAGGTGCTCACGCCCACGAGCGAGGCAGCGCCCAAGCAGCTCGACGCCATCGACGTGCTCGACGACGTCACGTCCCTCGAGACCCTGCCGGCCCCGCCCGTCCAGGCCCCCGATGCCGCCCCGGCCGTCCCGGCCACGGCGGACATCGACACCCGCACCCTGTCCCGCTCCCTGTTCCTGCGGCTCGCCGCACTCGACGAGAACAGCCCCGAGCGCGCCTACGTCCGGGACACCCTGATCGAGCTCAACCTCCCGCTCGTGCGCTACGCGGCGGCCCGCTTCCGCTCGCGCAACGAGCCGATGGAGGACATCGTCCAGGTCGGCACCATCGGCCTGATCAAGGCGATCGACCGCTTCGATTGCGAACGGGGCGTGGAGTTCCCGACGTTCGCGATGCCGACGGTCGTGGGTGAGATCAAGCGCTTCTTCCGCGACACCTCGTGGTCGGTGCGCGTCCCGCGCCGGCTGCAGGAGCTGCGCCTGGCCCTCACCAAGGCCAGCGACGAGCTGTCCCAGAAGCTGGACCGCTCCCCGACGGTGACCGAACTCGCCGCGGTCCTCGGCGTCTCCGAGGAGGACGTGGTCGACGGCCTCGCGGTCGGCAACGCCTACACCGCCTCCTCCCTCGACTCCCCGGCCCCCGAGGACGACGGCGGCGAGGGCTCCCTGGCCGACCGTCTCGGCTACGAGGACACCGCGCTGGAGGGCGTGGAGTACCGCGAGTCCCTCAAGCCGCTGCTGGCCAAGCTGCCGCCCCGGGAGCGCCGGATCATCATGCTGCGCTTCTTCGCCAACATGACCCAGTCCCAGATCGGCGAGGAGGTCGGCATCTCCCAGATGCACGTCTCCCGCCTGCTGACCCGGACCCTGGCCCAGCTGCGCGAAGGGCTCATCTCCG
This sequence comes from Streptomyces sp. NPDC001450, assembly GCF_053597295.1. Lineage (NCBI taxonomy): Bacteria > Bacillati > Actinomycetota > Actinomycetes > Kitasatosporales > Streptomycetaceae > Streptomyces > Streptomyces sp. NPDC001450. The sequence continues at coordinate 195,285 of NZ_JBSFHY010000008.1, read as the reverse complement.
ACTGAGGCTTCCTATCTGACGAAGCGTCAGTCACCATGGCCGGATGCTTCGTACCCGGATGCTTCGTACCCGGACACTTCGTACGACGACATGGACACAGGGCCGCCGAGGCGCCGTCACGGCAGCGTCGGCGGCCGTCGTGTGCCTGGGCGTGGCTCTGGCCGCGTGCGGAGGCGGCGGCCGGGACGGATACGTGGCGGTGGGCGGTGTGCCGAGCCCGGCGGGTTCGGCAGGGGCGCCGACGGGAGCGGTGCGGATGGTCCCGCTGGACGGGCCGACCACACACTCCAACTCACCGTCGAACGGGGTCACTTCGGATCCACCCTCCGATGCGACCGAGTCGGGCACCCCGCCGGCCGGCGGGAGCACCGCACCCGATCCCGCGGACAGCCCACCGAGCACCACCGGTGACGGCACGACCGCCCCGGAGCAGCCGTCGTCACCCACCCCAACTCCCAGTCGTACCAAGCCTCCCGCGCCCGCCGACCTCGGCTGGGGCGACCCCTCGCGCAAGGACACGGACCAGCGCTGGTGCGAGAAGGTGACCGTCGGCTTTCACAACTCCGGCGGGACGGCGGTGCGGTCGGGCACGGTGACGTTCGGGACGCACATCATCGGCGCGCTCGGCATCGACTGGGGGACGGTCGAGTCGACCGTGGACCTCCCGGTGCCGATCGGACCGGGAGCGCGCGCGGACCACACCTGGACGGTGTGCGTCGACGCCTGGCGCGTCCCGCTGGGCATGCACATCGAGACGCGGGACGTGTCCGTCCAGTGGAGCGAGTGAGGCTCGCCCGGAGGTCGCGTCCCTACATCATCGCCAGCCAGGCCACCGCGGCGACGACGGCCACGGCGACGACGACGCCGATGATCAGGCCGAGGCGCGGGCCGGAGGAGGCGGCCGCCTGCTGCCGGCCTCCCTGGGGAGCCTCGTCGACGAACGCGCGGAACATCTGGGTGCTGCCGGCGGGGTCGTAGTTGCCCTGGGGGCCCTGGGTGTTAGCCATGGCCCGAGACACTAGCGAATCCAGGTGACCGACCCAAGTGCGGGGCCACCGGGACAGAGGGGGGCAGGCCACCCTCCCCCACCTGCGTATTTACTGTCGCAACACTTGCCTTTGCCAAGTTTTTACGCCAGCCCACCCCCACTTGTTTGCCTGCAGCAACCAACTGATCTATGGTTGCCCCAAGCAACGAATACGGGAGGTGTGATGGCCGGGCAGGCGCAGTACGAAGAGCTGGCGCGTCAGCTCAGTGCCGTCGGAGCCGTGAAACGGGACATGGGGCGGATCCTGCCGCCCGAGTGCCCGGCCGGCTCGGCCGCCGTGCTGACCCTGCTCGGTCGCCACGGCGACATGCGCATGAGCAAGCTCGCCGAGCTGCTCGCCGTGGACATGTCGGTCACCAGCCGGCATGTCGCGCACGTCGCCGCACGCGGCTGGATCGAGCGGTCACCGGACCCCGCGGACAAGCGCTCGCGCATCCTGCGTCTGACGCCCGCGGGCCTGGAGCAGCTCGACGAGCTGTCCCGGCGGACCACCCATCTGCTCGCCGACCGGCTGAGCGACTGGACCGACGAGGAGGTCGGCCAGCTCATCCGGCTGATGACGCGCCTGCGCGCCAGCTTCGGCGACTGCCGGTCCGCCCCGCCACGGCTGCCCGCACCCGTAGTCGAAGAGACCACCCGTACACCCGCAAGCACGTAAGCAAAGGAAGCCCATGGCAACGACCACACCAGCCGGTGTGCGGGCTCACGCCAAGCACGGGGGAGGCTCCCAAGGCGCCTCCGGGCACGCCCCGATGACCCACCGGCAGATAATGGAGGCGCTCTCCGGGCTGCTGCTCGGCATGTTCGCCGCCATCCTGTCGTCCACCATCGTCTCCAACGCCCTGCCCGAGATCATCCAGGACCTCGGCGGCGGACAGAGCGCCTACACCTGGGTCGTCACGGCCGCGCTGCTGGCGATGACCGCCTCGACCCCGCTCTGGGGCAAGCTCGCCGACCTGGTCAGCAAGAAGGCGCTCGTCCAGATAGCCCTGGTCATCTACATCGCGGGCTCGGTCGTCGCCGGTCTCGCGCAGAACCCGGGGATGCTGATCAGCGCCCGGGTCATCCAGGGCCTCGGCGCCGGCGGTCTGACCGCGCTGGCCCAGATCATCATGGCCGCGATGATCTCCCCGCGTGAGCGGGGCCGGTACTCCGGCTACCTCGGCGCGACCTTCGCCGTCGCCACCGTCGGCGGCCCGCTCGTCGGCGGTGTCATCACCGACGCCGACTGGCTCGGCTGGCGCTACTGCCTGTTCGTCGGTATCCCCTTCGCGCTGATCGCCCTGCTCGTGCTGCAGAAGACGCTGCACCTGCCGGAGACCAAGCGCAAGGTCAAGGTCGACTGGGCCGGTGCCTTCTTCATCACCGCCGCCGTCAGCCTGCTGCTGATCTGGGTCACCTTCGCCGACGACAAGTACGACTGGCTGTCCTGGCAGACCTACACGATGGTCGGCGGCGCGCTCCTCCTCACGCTGATCTTCCTCTTCGTCGAGACGAAGGCCGGCGAGCCGATCATCCCGCTGCGTCTCTTCCGGAACCGCACCATCGCGCTGGCCTCGGTCGCCTCCCTCTTCGTCGGCATCGCCATGTTCGCCGGCACGGTGTTCTTCAGCCAGTACTTCCAGCTGGCGCGCGACAAGTCCCCGACGATGTCCGGTGTCATGACGATCCCGATGATCGCCGGTCTGTTCGTCTCCTCCACCGTCTCCGGCCAGGTCATCACCAAGACCGGCAAGTGGAAGGCCTGGCTGGTCACCGGCGGTGTGCTGCTGACGGCCGGTCTGGGGCTGCTCGGCACCATGCGGTACGACACCGACTACTGGAAGATCGCGATCTTCATGGCGGTCATGGGCCTCGGCATCGGCATGATGATGCAGAACCTGGTCCTGTCCACCCAGAACCAGGTCGCCCCGCACGAACTCGGTGCCGCCAGCTCGGTCGTCACCTTCTTCCGGTCCCTCGGCGGCGCGGTGGGCGTCTCGGCGCTCGGCTCCGTGATGTCGACCCGGATCACCCACTACGCCAAGGACACCATCGGCCAGCTGAAGCCCAAGGAGCAGCTGGCGGCCGCCAAGGCCAGCGGCTCCGGCCAGCTGCCGGACATGGACCTGCTGCCCGCGCACATCCGCACCTGGCTGGAGGGCGCCTACGGGCACGGCATCGCCGACATCTTCCTGTACGTCGCGCCGATCGCCTTCCTCGCCTTCCTGGTCACCCTGTTCATCAAGGAGGTCCCGCTGCGCACGACGGGCGCCCTGGCCCAGGCCGCCGAGGCCGGCAAGGCCGAGACCCGGGCCGCCGCCGTCGCGCAGACCGCCCCCGCCGGGGAGAAGGTGCCCAGCTGGGCCGCCCCGATCGTGAACCCGCAGGACGGCACCGAGGCCGCCGCCACCGACCAGTTCACCGCAGTCGCCACCCTGCCCGCCCCCGAGGCGTCGACACCTGCCGCTGACGCGGCGGGCTCTTCCGGCGGCACCCCGGTCCACGGCTTCGTCCGCGGGGCCGAGAGCGCCCCGGTCCCGCAGGCCGCGGTCACCCTGATCTCCCTCGGTGGCCGCCAGCTGGGCCGCTCGGTCGCCCAGGCCGACGGCTCCTACGGGCTGAACGCGCCGGGCACGGGCTCGTACGTGCTGATCGCCTCCGCCGACGGCTACCAGCCACAGGCCTCCACGATCGTGGTGGGCGAGGAGCCGCTGTCGTACGACCTCCTGCTCAGCGGCACCAGCGGGCTGAGCGGTGTGGTCCGGGCGGCCGGGAGCGCGCTGCCGGTCAAGGACGCGATGGTGATCGTCACCGATGTGCGCGGGGACCTGCTGGCCACCGCGGCCAGCGGTGAGCAGGGCGAGTTCGCCTTCACCGAGCTGGTGCCGGGCGTGGTGACCGTCGCGGTGAACGCGGCCGGGTACCGTCCGCGCGCCCTGCCCGTCGAGATCGGCGCCACCGGCGTCACCCGGATCGAGGTCGGCCTGGACGCCGGCGCCCAGCTGCAGGGTGTCGTACGGGCCCCGCACGGCCCGCTGGCCGACGCCCGCGTGACCCTCGTGGACGCGGCGGGCAACGTGGTCGGCACCGCCACCACCGGGACGGACGGCGCGTACGCCTTCACCGACCTGGACAACGGCGAGTACACCGTCATCGCGACGGGCTACCCGCCGGCGGCCACCGCGCTGACCCTCTCCGGCATCGGAGTTGACGGCCACGACATCGAACTCGCCCACCTCGGCGAGTAGTTCATCCCCGGCCCGTGGTGCGCGCCGCCATGCGCGCGCCACGGGCCGGTGTCATACGCGACTCATTACAAGCCTTTGTCATTCCTTGCAGGGAGAAAACGGGATGGGACTGACCGCGAGGATCCGTACCCGGGACGGATGGGCCGTGTCGCACGCGGTCGTCACGGTGACCGACATGACCGGTACGCAGGTGCTGCGAGCCGAGGCGGACACCGAGGGTGCCGTACGGGACGCCACCGAGCTGGCGCCGGGGGCGTACACGGTGATCGTGACCGCCGTCGGGTACGCGCCCGCCGCCTCCAGCGCGATCGTCACCGCGAGCGGACGAGCCGAGGTCGGCACGGTGACCCTGGCCCGGCAGGGCGGCACCGAACTGCCGCCGCCCGGCCCGTGGACCATCGACCCGGTGCACTCCTCCGTCGCCGCCGTCGCCCAGCACCTGGGAATCTCCAGCGTGCACGGCCGGTTCGCGGAGTTCGGCGGGTCCATCGAGATCGCCCCGGACGACGTCACCAGGTCCCGTGTGGAAGCGGTGGTCCGGGCGGCCTCCGTCGACACCGGCAACGGGATGCGCGACACGCATCTGCGGTCCGCCGACTTCCTCGACGTCGAGCGGCACCCGGAGATCACCTACCGCTCGACCGGCCTGACCCAGGCCGGCCCGGACCGCTGGACGGTCCACGGCGAGCTGGCGATGCACGGAGTCGTACGGCCGGTCGACCTGGACCTGGCCTACCTCGGCACCGGGGCCGACCCGTGGGGCGGCACCCGCGCCGCCTTCCGCGCCACCACCGAACTCCACCGCGAGGACTTCGCGATGAACTACAACCAGGTCCTCCAGGCGGGCATCGCCGCCATCGGCACGACCCTCAAGGTCGAGCTGGACATCCAGGCGGTCCAGGGCGGCGCACTGCCCGCCGCCTGAGGCGCGCCGGTGAGCCTGTGCCCGGCAGGGTCAGGCTCACCGGCGCGTGCGCGCTCTAGGCTGCGGCCATGGCACCCGACATCGCGACGAACACCCAAGTCTCGCTGGACGAACTGCTGGACTTCGTACGCCCCCGCCACCGCGCCATCCTGCTCACCCGCCGCACCGACGGGAGCCCCCAGGGCTCCCCGCTGACCTGCGGGGTGGACGACTCGGGCCGGATCGTGGTCTCCACCTACCCCGAGCGCGCCAAGACCCGCAACGCCAAGCGCGACCCACGGGTCAGCCTGATCGTCCTGAGCGACGAGTGGAACGGCCCCTGGGTCCAGATCGACGGCACCGCCGAGGTCGTCGACGCCCCCGACTCCGTGGAGCCCCTGGTCGAGTACTACCGCAACATCGCCGGCGAGCACCCCGACTGGGACGAGTACCGGGAGGCGATGGTCAAGCAGGGCAAGTCGATCATCCGGGTCACTCCGGAACGGTGGGGGCCCGTGGCGACCGGGGGATTTCCGGCGCGACTGGTGGCCGAGGGGTAGACCTCCCAGCC